>CAYYXP010000200.1:0-20510 GCA_964475685.1 uncultured Gemmatimonadaceae bacterium
CGCGCGGCGAACAAGGCCGAATCGAGGTTGGAGAGCAGGATGATCGCACGACTACCCGAATGCCGGATGGCACGGATGACCATGGTGGGGTTGCCTCCGCCCGGCCGGGAGAAGTCCAGCGGGTAGAGAACCACCTTGTCCTTGAGGGCGAAACCCGCGACCGCCCCGGGCGTGAGCGCCCCGCCGACCAGGACGGCCGTGCCCGAGACCGCCCGCTCCGGAGCGGGCCCCGACACCACGCGCGCCGACCGGGTAAGGGGTGCGCTGTCCACCGCGGCGCCCGCGGCGAAGACGACGCGGGAGTTCGAGAGATCGAGCCGCCGGCGCGTAATGGGATAGCGCTGGAACCAGCCTCCGGCATCCCCGCCGGGCTTGAGCCCGAAGCTCCTGAATTGGTCGGCGACGTACTGCGCCGTGAGCTCGAGACCGCGGCTCGGCGTGTCGCGCCCCATCATCGAGTCGTCGGCGATGATGCGGATGCGCCGGCTCACGTCGGCCGGGGTGATGCCGGCGGCGGCGCGGGCCAGGGGAGATGCGGTCTGGGCGGCGAGGGGGCTGGACGCGAGGAGGAGTCCGAGCAACGGAAGACGGCGCATGCCGCTCAACGTAATGCGGGACGACATCGTTGTCTCGGCCGCGTTGATTTCCTCCTTCCAGCCGCCTACGTTGCGCCGTTCATGCCACCCCCGCCCCTCGCCTCCAGCCGGATCCGGCTCGACCTTCTCGATCCCTTCGAGGTCTCGAAGCTCGGCGGCCTCGAAGTGGTCACCCAAGGGGTGGTCGAAGGGTTCCTGGCCGGCCTCCATCGCTCTCCCCGCCGTGGCTTCTCCGTGGAGTTCGCCGAACACCGGATGTACCAGCCGGGCGATGACCTGCGTCATGTGGACTGGAAGATCCTCGGCCGCAATGACCGCCTCTACGTGAAGCAGTTCGAGGAGGAAACCAATCTCCGGGCCATGGTCGTGTGCGACACCAGCCGTTCGATGGCCTGGACCGGATCACCGGAGAGCGTGCTCCCCAAGCTGGCCTACGCGCAGCGGCTCATCGCCGCCCTCTCGCTCGTGCTGCTCCGCCAGCGGGATGCCACCGGGCTCATCACCTTCGACGACGACGTGCGGACCGTGCTGCCGCCCCGGGCCCGGCTGAGTCACTGGCGGCAATTGCTCGAGACGCTCGCGGCGCTGGAGCCGGGGCACGGCACCGCCGCCGAGCCTGCGCTTCGGCGGGTGGTGCAACAGCTCCGGAGGCGGGGGCTCGTCGTGTTCGTCTCCGACCTTCTCCTCGATCGCGCACTCGCCCTCAAGGCGCTTCGATTCCTCCGGCACCGAGGCCATCAGGTCATCGTTCTCCACATCATGGACCCGGCCGAAGTGGCCCTCGGCGGACCAACTGAGGCGAGGTTCGAGGACCCGGAAAGCCGCGCCGCGGTCGTCGTGCGGCCACGTGATTGGGCGGGGGCGTACCGTGAGACGGTCCGGTCGGTCGTCGCCGAGTGGCGACTGTCCTGTCGGAAGCACGGCATCTCCTACCATCGGGTCACGACCGATACCCCCTATGGCGTCGTGCTGCGGGAAGCCCTCTCGACTCCTTCCCGGGCGGCGTGATCGAATTTCTCCATCCCTGGGCGCTGGCCGGACTCGCAGCTGCGGCCATCCCACTCCTTCTCCATCTCCTCGCCCGCCGTGAGCCGCCCACGGTGGTGTTTCCTGCTGTCCGGTACCTCATTGCGACGACCCAGGAACATCTCCGGCGGCTCAAGCTCCAGAACCTTCTCCTCCTGCTGGTGCGCACGGCGCTCATCGTGGCGTTGGTGCTGGCGGCGGCGGGGCCGACGGTGGAGCGAAGCGGCCTGCCCAGTCACGCCGCGAGTGCGCTCGTGCTGATCGTCGACAACTCGCCGAGCAGCGGCGCCGTCGTCGCCGGGCCCAGCCGTCTTGCCCGGCTCCAGGAAGCGGGGCGCTCGGTGCTCTCCCGGGCGACGTCCGACGATGCTCTCTGGCTGATGACCGCCGATGGCGTACCCCGGCGGGGCGATCCCGCAGCGCTCGGGCGCCAACTCGACGCCCTGACCGTCTCGCCGTACCGGCTGGATCTCGGAACGGCCCTCCGCCTCGCCGGCGAAGTGCTCGCCGCTGAGTCCCGGCCCGGCGAGGTGGTGCTCCTCAGCGACCTGCAGGCGAGCGCGGTCTCACCCGCCGATGTCACCGTGCCCCTCGTCGTGGGGAGGCCCGGCGACCAGCCGGCGTGGAACGCGGGGATCGGCGATCTCGAGGCCGGCCCTCAACCGTGGTCCACCGACGGCGGGAGAGTCACCGTCTTGCTGGTCGGCGACTCCGGCGCCCCGGTGCCGGTCACGGCGCGCCTGGGTGATCGTCCCGCCCGCCAGGTCCTCGCGACCACCGGTGGATTCGCTGTGTTTCCCCCGCTCGCGGCGCCGACGGGATGGTGGACGGTGACGGCCGAGCTCGATCCCGACGAGCTGCGGCTCGATGACCGGCGGGTCGGCGCCGTGCGGATCGCCCCGGTGGCCCGCGTCAACTGGGACTCGGCCAGCCGCTACATCGCCGCTGCCTGCGAGGTCCTGGAGACGAACCGGCGCATCGCCCGGGGCAATGAGGTGACGATCGGACGGTTGGCGCGAGGAAGCTCGATCGTGATGCCGCCGGACGATCCCGCCGGCATCGGAGCGCTCAATCGCGCGCTGGCGGCACGCGGGGTCTCCTGGAGCTACGGCGAGCCGGTGGCCGCTCCGGCCACGACGGACAGCGGGGCCGTCCTCGGCCGGGTTCGGGTCCTGCGGCGATACGACCTCCGGCCGGCCGGCAGCGGACGGACCGGCGTGCTGATGACGGTGGGCGGGGCGCCGTGGCTGGCGAGGAGCGGCAACGTGGTGCTGATCGGAAGCCGGCTCGACCCCGAATGGACCGACCTCCCGGTGTCGGCCGGATTCATGCCGTTCATGGATGCGCTGCTCAACCGTATGTCACGGGGCGAGGTCGTGATCGCCGGCGGCACGCCGGCCGATCCTGTCCAGCTTCCGGATCTCGTCACCGGCGTACGCCAGGGCGAGCGCGAGTGGCGGGTCGAGGGCGGAGGGGCCTTCGTCCCCCGGGAGACCGGGGTCTACTACCTCATGGCCGGTGGCGACACCGTCGGCGCTCTCAGCTCGAATCTCGATCCGCGGGAGTCACGGCTCGTCCGCGCGTCCGACACCCGGGTCAGGACGCTGTGGCGGGGGGCGCGGATCGTGGAGATCGACGGGGCCGGCGACGCCGCGTTCTCGGCGGCGGCGAGAGGCGATCTACGCGGCCCGCTGCTCTGGCTCGCCCTGCTGCTCGGACTCACCGAGGTGGTTCTCGCCAGCACGATGCGGCGAGGAGGGACATGAGCCTGCCGACGGTGCTCGACGCCTTCGAGCGGACGCCCGCCGTCCGCGAGCTTGCCGAGCGCCTTCCCTCGCGCGGCGCGGCGCTCAGGCTGGGTGGCCTTCCCGGATCGAGCGGGGCGGTGCTCGCGGCGTGGCTGGCGGGGCGATTTCCCCAGCGCCTGCTCGCGGTGGTCGCGCCGACGCCGGGAGACGCCGAGCGGTGGCTCACCGATCTGGCGCACCTCACCGACGGAAGCGTGGCGCTCTATCCGCAGCGGGAGGCGCTCGGAGAGGAGGAGCCTCACTACGAGATCGCCGGCGAGCGCGCCGAGACCATCGAGGCGCTGCTGCAGGGGCGGCTCCGGATTCTGGTCACGACGGCCCGCGCAACCGCCGAGCGGACGCTGGTTCCCGCGGCGCTGGAGCGGCTGCGGCTGCGGCTTGCTCCGGGGGAGCGGCGCCCGCCCGGCGACGTCGCGCGTACGCTCGAACGCATGGGTTATCGCCGGGTGCCGACGGTCACCGAGGTGGCCGAGTTCAGCGGCCGCGGCGGCATTCTCGATGTGTACGGGTTCGGCATGGCGGTGCCGGCCCGCCTCGAGTGGTGGGGCGACGACATCTCGTCCATTCGCGGGTTCGATCTCACGACCCAGCGGTCCCTCGAGGAGCTGAGCGAGATCACCGTGCTCCCGGTGAGCACCGATGCGGTCAAGGAGGAATCGGACGCGAAGGCTCCCTCCTCGCGCCTCACCCTGCTCGATCTCCTCCCCTCCGACACCCTGGTCCTCGAGGAGGCCTCCGGCCCCGATCGCGACGAGGTGCGCCGGGCTTGGAATGAAGCGGAGCACCATCTCGACGTGGCCCGCCGGCTCGGCGAGGACGTGCCGAGCCGCGACGCCATCCTGGTGACTCCCGACGCGTGGGAGGCCCGCCTCGGTGGCTTCCCCCGCCTGTTGCTCCGCGACGAACAGGTGGATCTCCAGCTCGGGTTCTTCCCGCCGGAAAAGGTGGACCGCGATCTCAACCGGCTCCGCTCGCTCCTGGCGGGCCCGCCGCCCACGCTCATCCTGTGCGACAACGAGGGCCAGCTCGAGCGACTCGAGGAGCTGCTGGACGAGGGCGGCCGCGGCCTGGGTCGCGCGACGCTCGCCGTCGGCGCCCTCGACGGCGGCTTCGTCATGCCGCTGCTCCGGGTCATGACCGATCACGAGATCTTCCGCCGCGCCCGCCGGCTGCGGCGGTCTCGGCGATACCGCCAGGCCGCGCCGTCCGCCGCCACCGGCACGCTCACGCTGGGGGACTACGTCGTCCACCTGGACCATGGCATAGGCATCTACCGGGGCATCGACACCATAACGGCGGGGGAGGCCACCCTCGAGGTGGCCATCGTCGAGTACGAGGGCGGCGACCGGCTCAACGTCCCGCTCTACCGGCTCGACCAGCTCGAGCGGTATCGCTCGGCGGGCGACGACGGCGACCGGCCGCCGCCGCGGCTCCACCGGCTGGGCGGTTCGAGCTGGCAGCGGGTCCGCGAGAAGACCCGCGCGGCCATCCAGCACATGGCCGGCGAGCTGCTCGACCTGTACGCGCGCCGCACGGTGTCCGGCGGGTACGCCTTTCCGCCGGACACGCGCTGGCAACGCGAGCTGGAATCGAGCTTTCTCTACGAGGACACCCCGGATCAGCGGAAGGCGACGGAGGAAGTGAAGGCCGACATGGAACGGCCCCGTCCGATGGACCGTCTCCTCGTGGGCGACGTGGGATACGGGAAGACGGAGATCGCGGTGCGGGCGGCGTTCAAGGCGGTGCAGGGCGGGAAACAGACGGCGCTCCTGGTGCCGACGACGATTCTGGCCGAGCAACATGGGCGGACTTTCGCGGAGCGCCTGGCCGACTTCCCGGTCAGCATCGAGGTGCTGTCCCGCTTCCGGACGCCGAAGGAGCAGAAGGCCGCCCTGGAGCGGCTGGCCAGCGGGGCCACCGACGTCGTGATCGGCACCCACCGGTTGCTCTCGCGGGACGTCGAGTTCCACGATCTCGGGCTGCTGATCGTGGACGAGGAACACCGGTTCGGGGTGAAGCACAAGGAGCGGCTCAAGGCGCTCCGGCTCTCGGTGGACGTCCTGACGCTGACGGCGACACCGATCCCCCGGACGCTCCACCTCTCGCTCGCCGGGCTCCGCGATCTGACCCTCATCGAGACCCCTCCCCGCGACCGGTCGGCGATCCTCACCTTCGTGGAGCCGTGGGACGACGGGCTCCTCGACGAGGCCTTCGCGCGGGAGATCGACCGCGGCGGGCAGGTCTTCATGGTGCACAACAGGATCGAGACCATCGACACCATCGCGGCGCGGGTGCGCGCGCTCGCGCCGCGGGCCCGGGTCGGGGTCGCCCACGGGCAGATGGCGGCGGAGCAGCTGGAGACGGTCATGCAGCAGTTCGTCGCGGCCGAGGTGGACATCCTGGTGAGCACCATGATCGTCGAGTCGGGCCTCGACGTCCCCAACGCCAACACGATGGTGGTGCAGGACGCGCACCGCTTCGGGCTGGCCCAGCTCTACCAGCTCCGGGGGCGGGTCGGCCGCAGCCACCGCCGGGCCTACTGCTACCTGCTGGTGCCCGACACGATCGACGCCGACGCCGAAGAGCGGCTCAAGGTGCTGGAGCATCACACCGAGCTGGGCGCCGGCTACCGGATCGCGCTCAAGGACCTGGAGATCCGCGGCGCCGGCAATCTTCTCGGCGCCGAGCAGTCGGGCCACGCGCAGGCCGTCGGCTTCGATCTCTACATGCGCTGGCTGGAGGAAACGGTGCGGTCGCTGCGGGGGCAGGGGACGGTGGAACAACCGGCGCCTCCCGACGTGGTTCTCGACCGGCCCGCCCATCTGCCCGACCGGTTCATCCCGGACGACGATGCCAAGCTCGATCTCTACCGGCGACTGGCGCGGGCCGCGTCGTCCGGCGACATTGATGGGCTGCGCGATGAACTGCGCGAACGCTTCGGGCCGCTCCCGCCCGAGGCGGAGATGCTGCTCGACATGGCCCGGCTGCGCGTGCTCGGCGCGGCTCTGGGCCTTCAGCACGTACTGGTCCGGGGCGACGAGGCCCGCCTCACGTTCCGGGCGGGAACGGCGCCGCGGCTCACCGGCCTGACGACCGCGCTCGACGATGTGCAACTCGCCGCCGAGGTGCGGCGCACGGTGCCCCTGTCGCTGCGGCTGACGCGGCTCGGCGGGGAGCCCCTCGTACCGGCGCTGGTGCGCGCACTCCGCGGCGTGGCGGCGTAGACAACTTCTGGAGATTTCATGCGACGTATCGTGACCCCGGCCGGCCTGCTCGCGCTCTCCCTCCTCCTCCTCGGGTCGGGCGGCTGCTCCAACTTCCGCGATCTCTTCTCGGCCCACGCCGACGTGGCGGCGGAGGCCGGCGGACAGGAGCTGCCGGCGGCGCGGCTGGCGCAGATCATGAGCTCGGCGGGGAAGGGCGTGCAGGTCAGCCGGGAGACCGCGCACTTCGTCGCAAATGTGTGGGTTGATTACGCCCTGCTGGGCCAGGCCGTGACCCATGGCAAGCTGCCGGTCGATTCCGCCAGCGTGGCCGAGGCCGTCTGGCCGGAGATCTCCGAGATCAGGGGAACCCGGTGGCACGACACCCTCATGGCCCGGCGGGGCACCTTCCCCGATTCGTCGATCGACAGCCTGTACCGTGTGCCCGACCTGCGGACCATCCAGCACATCCTCTTCGCGGTCCGATCCAAGGCGCCGCCCGCGGCGAAGGACTCGGTGAAGCGGCAGGCCGATCAGGCATTGGGCAGGATCCGGAAGGGCGCCTCGTTCAACCAGCTTGCCGCCACCCTCTCGAAGGACCCAGGCAGCGCGGCCGACAGCGGCTTCCTCCCCACCGGCCCGCGGGGACGGTTCGTTCCCGCCTTCGACAGCGTGGTGTGGTCGCTGGAGCCGGGACAGGTGAGCGGCCTCGTCGAGACACCGTTCGGCTATCACATCATCAAGCGCCCGACTCTGGGGGACGCCCGTGAGCACCTGTCGGACTTCCTCGTCGAGCAGGCCGGACAACGCCTCGACTCCCTCTACATGGACAGCCTGTCGGCCGCCAACGACGTCGAGGTCCTGGCGAGCGCGCCGGCCGCCATGCGTGCGGCGGCCGAATCGGCCGACCAGTCACGGCGGTCGACCAAGGAGCTGGTGCGGTTCACGGGCGGCGCGCTCACGATCCGGGAGTACCTGCGCTGGGTGCGGGCGCTCCCGCCCCAGTACTCCGGGCAGCTCAGGACCGCGAACGACACCATGCTCATCCGCTTCGCGAAGATCCTGACGCAGAACCTGCTGTTGCTGCGTGAGGCCGATTCGGCCAAGGTGGGACTCACCCCCCTCGAGTGGGAGTCGCTGGAGAACAAGTATCTCGGGCAGCTCGACACGCTCAAGAGGGAAATGTCGCTCGACCAGAGCGACGTCACCGACACCTCGACTCCGCTCGCCGAGCGCGAGAAGGTGGCCCAGCTCATGGTCGAGCGCTACTTCGATCAGCTCATCGCGGGCAAGGGGAGGCTCCGCCCGCTGCCCTCCGCCCTCGCGACGCTGCTGCGGGAACGGATCCCGTACCGGGTGCACGAGGCGGGCATCACCCGCGCCGTGGAGTTGGCCGCGGACATGAAGGCCAGGGCCGACAGCGCCGCCCCTCCGGGCGCCATGCAGCGCGCTCCGGGGCCGCCGCCGCTCCCTCTCCCGAACGGCGGGGCCCCGGCGCCGAGCCAGCCGGGCAAGTAGCCGTGCGACGTCGCGGGCTTGCCGGGGCGGGCCTCATCATGATGGCGGCGGTGTGGTCGCCGTCGGCCGCGCAGCAGCCCGCGGCGGACAGCACTATGGTCGTCGACAAGGTGCTCGCCGTGGTCGGCAATCGGCCGGTACTCGCCTCGCAGGTGGACGAGGAGATCTTCTCCCGCTCGCAGGGGCAACCGCCCCCCAGCGACCCCGAAGCCATCGCGGCGCTCCGCAAGGAAGTTCTCCAGTCCATCGTGGACGAAGAACTGCTGGTGCAGAAGGCGCAGCGCGACACCAGCATTCAGGTGACCGATCAGGAGATCGCAGACGGGGTCGAACAGCAGGTGCGGAAGGTGCGCGGCAACTTCACCTCCGAGGTGGACTACCGCGCGGAGCTGAAGAAGGCCGGGTTCGAGACGCCGGAGGAGTACCGGCGCTGGCTCACCGATCAGCAGCGGCGGGCCGCCTATCAGAATCGCATGATCGAGAAGCTCCGGGCCGATGGGAAGCTCAAGCCGGTGCCCCCCACCGAGCAGGAGATGAGGGCGTACTTCGACGAGCAGAAGGCCAACCTCGGCTCCCGCCCGGCGACGGTCTCCTTCCGCCAGATCGTGGTCACTCCCCAGGCGTCGCCCGAGGCCAGGGAGCGGGCCAGGGCCAAGGCCGATTCGATCCTCCTGGAGCTCCGGAGCGGGGCCGACTTCGCGACCGTCGCCAAGCGATTCTCCCAGGATCCCGGCTCGAAGGACCAGGGCGGCTCGCTCAACTGGTTCAGGCGCGGCGTGATGGTGCCGGAGTTCGAGCGCGTGGCGTTCGGCCTCAGGCCCGGTGTCGTTTCCGACCCGGTCGAGTCGCCGTTCGGGTACCACCTCATCCAGGTGGAGAGGGTGCAACCCGGCGAAGTCCAGGCGCGGCACATTCTCATCGTCCCCGAGATCGACTCGGCGCATGTGGACAGCGCCCGGGCGCGCGCCGACACCGTGCGCGCCAGGCTCATGGCCGGCGCGTCGTTCGATTCGCTCCAGCGGCTGTACCACGATCCGTCGGCGGAGAAGCAGGCGGAACACGTTCCGGCCGACAAGCTGCCGGAGCACTACGCCAAGGTCATCGGCGAGGCCGACTCCGGCGCCGTCACCCCGATCTTCACGCTGCCCGGCACTGGTGGCCGGGAGCAGTTTGCCGTCGTTCAGGTGACCGGGCGGCGGCCGCAGGGTGACATCCGGTACGAGGACGTGAAGGACCGCATCCGCGAACAGCTCGGCCAGCAGCTCGCCATCCGCCGTTACCTCGACCGGCTGCGCAAGTCCACCTACGTGGACGTGAGGTCGTAACCCCCGCCGGATCCCCATGACTTTCACACCCCGCATTGCCATCGCCCTCGGCGACCCGCGCGGCATCGGGCCCGAGATCGTGGCGCGCGCCCTCGCCGAACCGATCGACGCGGAAGTCACGGTCATCGGCGCCGAGGATCAGCTGCGGGAGATCCGGGCCGCCCGTCGCGTGCCGGTCGGAAGCTGGGAGCTGGGCAGCGGTGGTCCGGCGGACGACCGGCACCGGGTCATTCGGGCCGGCCAGATCGCCGGCCACGCCGTCGAGAACGCGGTGCGGCTCGCGCTCCGCGGCGAGGTGGACGCGATCGTCACCGCCCCCGCCCACAAGCACGCGCTTCACCTGGCCGGCTTCCCCTATCCGGGCCACACCGAATGGCTCGCGCACCTCGCGGGGGACGTGGACGTGGCCATGATGCTCGCCGCCGAGGAGCTCCGGGTGGTGCTGGTCACGACCCACGTGCCCTTCCGTGACGTGCCGGCGTTGCTCACCCAGGAACGGGTCGTCACCGCGGGGCGCATCACCAACCGTGCGCTCCGGGACTGGTGGGGCATCGCGGCCCCCCGCCTCGCGGTGTGCGCGGTCAATCCCCACGCGGGCGAGAACGGGCTGTTCGGCGACGAGGAGGCGCGAGTGCTGGCGCCGGCGGCGAGGACGCTCGGGGCGGCGGGCCCCCTGCCGGCCGACACCGTCTTCGTCCGCGCCATGCGCGGCGAGTTCGACGCCGTCCTGGCGCCGTACCACGACGTCGGGATGACCGCGATCAAGGTCGCCGCGTTCGGGCGGGCGGTGAACGTCACCTTGGGACTGCCGTTTCCGCGGACGTCTCCCGATCACGGGACCGCGCTGGATATTGCGGGGAAGGGGATCGCCGATCCGTCGAGCATGCGGGCGGCGATCGAGATGGCGGTCAGGCTGGCGAAGTCCTCTCAAGCCTCCCCATCAGCCCCAGATACGCGTCCAGCTTGAGCTTCTGCGAGGCGCGGTTGGCGACGAGCACCGCCCCGCACCGAAGGACCGTCTCCCGCTCCACCAGGTCATTCGCCCGGAGCGTGTTCCCCGTGTCCACCAGGTCCACGATCCAGTGCGACAACCCGAGCAGGGGAGCGACCTCGACCGAGCCGTTCACCTGGATGATGTCCACCGGGCGCCCCAACGCGGCGAAGTGCGATTGGGCCAGGCGCGGATACTTGGTGGCGACCCGGGCCGTGATCCCCCCGGGGAGCGAAGGGTAGGGAGCGCCTGCGGGCGCGGCCACCACCAGTCGGCAGAGCCCGAAGCCGAGCTCCAGCGGCTCCAGCACGTCGGCGCCCGTCTCGCGGAGCACGTCGGTGCCGGTGACGCCGAGATCGGCCGCGCCCGATTCGACGTAGACGGGAACGTCGCCGGGCTTGACCACCAGGAATTCGATCGCCGGGTCGCTCGACGGAATGAGTAGCCGCCGGCCGGCATCGGCCGCCGGCTCCGCCCCGGCCATGCGAAAGCGCTCGACCGATGGCTGGTACAGCCGGCCCTTGGCCAGCGCCACCCGCAGCCGGCTCAGGTTGCCACCTCGGCAATCGTGTCGAGGTCGATCGACACGCCGACTGCCGGCATGGGGCGGCCGAAGCGCCCCATCAGCCCGTCGTAACGCCCCCCCGCCCCCGCCGCCCGTCCCGCTCCGGCCACGTAGAGCTCGAAGTGCATCCCGGTGTAGTAGTCGAGGCCACGCACCTCGCCCAGGTCGTACACGACGTGGGCCCGCTCGCGGGGGGTGAGCGAGGCGTCGAGCGCCAGGAGGTGCTCGAGACTTCCCCGGGCCGCCGGCGGGGCGGAACCCATCGCGGCCTCCAGCGCCTCGCGCCGGCCGATCACGAACGGCAACGTCGCGAGTGTCCGCGCGTCCCCCACGGCATCGCCGAGCGCGCGGCGGAGGCTGCCGCGGTCCTTGCGATCGATCCAGCGGCGGATGTCCCCGCGCAACGCTTCGTCCACCGCGGCGAGGCCGGGGGCGAGCACGCCGGCGTGTCCGAGGTTGACCTGGAAGTCGGCCAGCCCGGCCGCCCCCACGAGCGCGACGGTGAGGCGGACGATCTCGATGTCGGCGGCGAGATCGCCCTGGCCGAGCAGCTCGGCGCCGACCTGGAGCGTCTCGCGTGGGCGCCCCCCGCGCTCGGGCTCCTGGCGGAAGACGTTGCCCGAGTAGCAGAGGCGGAGGGCGCCTTCCGTGGCGGCGAACGTCGTCGCGGCGACCCGGGCCAGGCTGGCGGTGAAGTCGTATCGGAGCGCGAGAATGCGGCCGTCGCGATCGGGAAAGCGAACCAGGCGCTCCGCCACCCCGGTGCCGCCGGCCCGCAGGAAGGTGTCTTCGTATTCGAAGGTGGGGGGAAGCAGCTCCTGATAGCCTGCGCGCCCGAGCGTCTCCAGCGCCGCCCGCTGCAGGGCGCGCCGGCGACGGACGGCTTCGCCGGTGAGGTCGAGCGCGCCGGGAGGAAGAGCGGCGACGGAGGGCCGGCTCATTGCCGGGAGCCGCGCGTCGAATCGGGCTGGTGCGCCGCGGGCTCCGCCTGGTGGAGCCTGAGCGTCCTCACCCGGCGGCCGTCCATCTCGACGACCTCGAGCACGTGGTTCCCGACGGTCACCCGGTCGCCCACCCGCGGCAGCCGGCCCAGCTGGCCGAACACGTACCCGCCCAGCGTGGTGTAGTCGGTGTCGTCGATGGCCGCCTCGAACTCGGTGTTGAACTCGGTGATCGGCATCGCCCCGTCGAGTGGGGCGGCCCCGTCGCCCTGCGCCGACTTGTCGAGTGGGTCATACTCGTCGAAGATGGGCCCGACGATCTCCTCGAGCAGGTCTTCCATGGTCACCAGCCCGGCGGTGCCGCCGTACTCGTCGAGCACCAACGCCAGGTGGGTCTTGAGCCGTTTCATGTCCGCCAGTACGTCCTCCACTTCACGGGTGCCGGGCACGAAGAGAGGCGGCCGCATGATGGCCCGCACCGTCTGTCCCGGCTTCGACCGGATGGCGGTGAGGATGTCCTTGGCGTGGACCACGCCTGCGATCTCGTCGAGGCTCTCGGCATAGACCGGGTAGCGCGACCGCCGCGCCACCGCCACTTCGTCCGCGGCGGCCTCGACGGAGAGATCGGCATCGAGCGCGATCATCTGGGTCCGCGGCGTCATGACCTCCTGTGCCGTCTTCTCGCTGAACTCGAAGACCCCTTCGAGCAGGCGGGCGTCCTGCTTGAGCAGGCTCCCCCCCTCCTCGCTCTGCTCGACCAGCATCCGGATCTCTTCGGGGGAGTGCAGGCGCGCGTGCTCGCCCGGCCGGCTGATGCGCATGAGCCGGAGCAGGCGGTTGGCGGAGCCGTTGAGCAGCGCGATGGGCCAGTGCATGATGAACGCGAAGCCGATGAGCGGCGCCGCGATCCATCCGCTCACCGCCTCGGGATAGAGCAGCGCCACCGCCTTGGGTACCAGCTCGCCGAGGATGATGTGCAGGATGGTGATGATGCTGAAGGCGATGACCGAGGCCACGCCGTGGGTCGCGATGCCCGCGAGGGAGGCCGGCAGCCAGGTGAATCCGCCCCGAATGAGTCCGGCAAGCGCCGGCTCGCCGATCCAGCCGAGGCCGAGCGAGGCGAGGGTGATGCCGAGCTGGGTGGCGGAGATGTAGCGGTCGAGCGATTGAACCGTGCGGCGCGCCAGCCTAGCTTTGGCATCCCCGGCCTGGGCCAACTCGTCCAGCCGCGTGCGCCGTGCCCCGACGAGCCCGAACTCGGCGGCGACGAAGAAGGCATTGGCAAGCACCAGGACGACGACGGCGGCCAGGCCGACGATGATTGGGGGCGACTCTGCCGGTTCCATACGATATAAGTCTAATACGGGAAACGTTTTACCGCGAGTGTTCGCGGTGATCCGTCGTTTCTCCGCCCCTCCCTTCGACGCGCTCGATCCCCTGTTCGCACGCCGGTCGGCCAGCGATCCGGCGACTCGCGAGGTGGTCGGCGCGATCCTCGACGATGTCCGCCGACGGGGTGATGCGGCGGTTCGGGAATACACCCTGCGGTTCGACGGGGTGGATCTCGCCCCGGCCGACTGGTCGCTCGACTCCGGGCTCTGGCAGTCGGCGCTGTTGCGGGTGGATCCTGCCCTTCGCGCCGCGCTCGGTCGTGCGGTGGACCGGGTCCGCGCCTTCCACGATCACCAGCGGGAACCCGGCTTCCAGCTCACCCAGCCCGATGGGAGCCTGGTCGGTACCAGGGTCACTCCTCTCGACAGGGTGGGCCTCTATGTGCCGGGCGGGAAGGCCTCCTATCCCTCTTCGGTCATCATGAACGCCGTGCCGGCGCTGGTGGCGGGGGTGCAGGAGATCATCGCGGTGGTTCCGCCCACGGGGGTGACCGACGCGGTGCTGGCCGCGTGCGCCCTCTCGGGGGTCACCCGGATCTTCACCATCGGCGGTGCCCAGGCGGTCGCCGCGCTGGCGTATGGCACCGCCACCATACCGAGGGTGGACAAGATCGTCGGCCCAGGCAACCGCTGGGTGGCCGAGGCAAAGCGGCAGGTGGTGGGCGAGGTGGGGATCGACATGATCGCGGGGCCGACGGAGGTGCTCATCATCGCCGACGCGACAGCGCGCCCTGAGCGGGTCGCCGCCGACCTCATCGCCCAGGCCGAGCACGATCAGGACGCCGTCTGCTGGTGCGTCACGACGGATCCGGCTCTTGCCGACGCGCTCCCCGCCGCGCTTGAAGATGCGCTCGCCCGCGCCCCGCGCGCCGAGATCGCCCGCGAGGCTCTGACGCGCAACGGGGCCATCATCCTGGTGCCGGAGATGAGGGATGCCATCGAGATCGCCAATCGGCGCGCGCCCGAGCATCTGGAGATCGTGGCGGAGGGGGCGGAGCGGATCGCGGGGTCGGTGCGGCACGCCGGCGCGATCTTTCTGGGCGACGACACGCCCGAGCCGGTGGGAGACTACATCGCGGGCCCGAGCCACGTGCTTCCCACCAACGGGTCCGCGCGCTACACCTCGCCCCTCGGCGTCTACGACTTCGTGAAGCGGACCAGCATCGTGCGCTACACCCGGGCGCGGCTGGCCGCCGATGCCGACGCCATCATCGCACTCGCCGAGGCGGAGGGACTGTATGGGCACGCCGAGGCGGTGCGGGTCCGGATGTCTCCGCCCCGACGACAGCAATGAAGCGCCACACTGCGCGGGCGGAAGGTAGATTGCACCCATGGCGACACGGCAAGGCGACTGCGCTCATCTGACGCGAGGGCCCGCCACCCCGATGCGGCGGCTCTGGACCGTCCTGGGCCTGACGGGCGGGTTCATGTTGCTCGAGGCCGTGGGCGGGTGGCTGAGCGGGTCGCTCGCCCTGATCGCCGACGCCGGCCACATGCTCACCGACGTCGGAGCGCTCGGACTCTCGCTCGTCACCGCACTCATCGCGCAACGCCCCGCCGACGACAACAAGACCTACGGCTACCTCCGCTGGGAAATCCTCGCGGCGCTCGTCAACGGCGCCGCGCTCTTCGGGATTGCGGGGTGGGTGGTGATCGAGGCGGTCCACCGCATCCAGCAGCCCGAGCCGATCCGGGTCGGACTCTTCCTGACGGTGGCGGCCGCGGGACTGCTGGTGAACCTGGTGAGCCTCGCCCTGCTGCACGGGTCGCGCGAGGGAAGCCTCAACGCCCGCGCCGCCTACCTCCATGTCATGGGCGACGCGCTGGGCTCGGTCGGCGCGCTCGGGGCCGCGCTGGTGGTGCGCTTCACCGGGTGGACCCAGGCCGACCCGATCGCGTCCATCCTCCTGTCGCTGCTCATTCTGGTGGGCGCCTGGCGGCTCCTCCGGGAGAGCACCGACATCCTGCTCGATGCGGTGCCGCGGCACGTTTCCATGCCCGAGGTGCAGCGCCGGATGCTCGCCGTTCCGGGAGTGACCGGCGTGCACGACCTGCACGTCTGGACCGTCGTCAGCGGGGTGGTGGCGATGAGCGGACACGCGATCGTCCCTGACCTGGAGGCGCATCCCGGAGTCCTGGACGGCATCCGCAACCAGCTTTCGGCTCTCGGCATCGCTCACGTCACGATTCAACTCGAGGTGAGCGACGAGTGCGAGGAGGAACCGGAAGCCGCGCCGGCTTCCGGAGGCCCACTCCACCACGGGCACCGGCACGCCTGAGTCGTCCCCTGACGCGCTCAACCGCGCGCTGCTTTCCTGCCCGTGCGCTCCTTTTCCCGATGAAAAACCAGGCTCTGCGAAGACCCCTCCTTGCACCCGGAGAAGCTGGTTCTTGCGGCCCGGGACGGCCCAGTCTATATATGCGCCGCGGAGGCCCGGCTGGCGGGCCTAAGCCGTTGTATCCCGACTGGTAAGGAAGTGTTGCTTGATCCGGAATCTTGCCATCATCGCTCACGTCGACCACGGCAAGACCACCCTGGTCGACCAGATGCTCCGGCAGGCGGGTGCCTTTCGCGCCAACCAGCAGGTGGCGGAGCGGGTCATGGACTCGAACCCGCTGGAGCGGGAGCGGGGGATCACCATCCTTGCCAAGAACACCGCGGTCCGCTGGCACGGCGTCAAGATCAACATCGTGGACACCCCGGGCCACTCCGACTTCGGGGGCGAAGTGGAGCGCATTCTCCGGATGGTGGATGGCGTGCTGATCCTGGTAGACGCGGCCGAGGGTCCCATGCCGCAGACCCGGTTCGTCACCCGCAAGGCGCTGGCCCTGGGTCTCCGGCCCATCGTGGCCATCAACAAGATCGACCGGTCGGACGCCGAGCCGCTCCGGGTGCACGATGAAGTGCTCGGGTTGTTCATCGACCTGGAGGCCACCCACGAACAGCTCGACGCTCCTTTCCTCTATACGTCGAGCCGCTTCGGCACCGCCACCACGGAGCTGGACCGCCCGGGAAACGACCTGACGCCGCTCTTCCAGGCCATTCTCGATCACGTGCCCGAGCCGAATGGCGATCCCGAGGGGCCGTTCCAGATGCTGGTATCCACCCTCGATTTCTCGAGCTTTTTGGGGCGCATCGCGATTGGCCGGATCGAGCGCGGCCGGGTCCAGGTCGGGGATCAGGTGGTGTTGCTCCCCCTCGGCGAGCCCGGCCTCGTCGCCGACGAGGGCTTCGAGCGGAACCGGGTCACCCGGCTCTATACCTTCGACGGGCTCAGCCGGGTCGAGGTGGAGTCGGCGTCGGCCGGTGACATCGTCGCCCTGTCGGGGTTCGAAACGATCGAGATCGGGCGGACGTTCACCTCGGTGGATGCGCCCGAGCGGCTCGCCGGTATCGCGGTCGAGGAGCCGACGATCTCGGTGGACTTCATCGTGAACAACGGCCCGTTCGCCGGGCGGGACGGCAAGTACGTGACGAGCCGTCAGCTTCGCGACCGGCTGTTCCGGGAGCTGGAACGCAACGTCGCGCTGAGGGTGGAGGAGACGGATACCCCCGATACCCACAGTGTTTCCGGCCGCGGCGAGCTGCATCTCGGCATCCTCATGGAGAACATGCGGCGCGAGGGATTCGAGTTTCAGGTATCGCGTCCGCGGGTCATCACCCGGGTCGGCCCCGACGGCGAGCGGTTGGAGCCGTATGAGGAGCTCACCATCGACGTCGCCGAGGAGTACATGGGCGTCGTCATGGAAAAGCTGGGCCCGCGCAGGAGCGAGATGATCGAGATGCGGAACCCGGGGCAGGGAATGGTTCGCCTCACCTTCCGGATCCCCGCGCGCGGCCTCTTCGGCTACCGGTCGGAGTTCCTGACCGACACCAGGGGCAACGGCATCATGCACCACCGCTTTCTCGACTATGGCCCGTGGGCAGGACCGCTGGCCGGCCGGAAGCGGGGCGTTCTGGTCGCCGACCGCGAGGGGACCGTGGTCGCCTTCGCGCTCGGCAACCTGCAGGAGCGGGCCCAGATGTTCGTGACTCCGGGCGACGTGGTGTACGAGGGAATGATCGCGGGCGAGAGCTCCCGCCCGGGCGACATGGATGTGAACGTGACGAAGGAAAAGAAGCTCAGCAACATGCGGACGACGGCGTCCGACGAAAACGTCATCCTCGAGCCGCCCCGCCAGATCACGCTCGAGTACGCCCTGGAATACATCGAGGAAGACGAGCTGATCGAGGTCACGCCCCGGACGATCCGGTTGCGCAAACGGGTCCTCGCGGCAAACGACCGCAAGAAGGCCGCCCGGGCCGCCCGGGTGGCGGACGCGTCCTGAAGCGCCGGATACACTCTCTCTGATGGCGGAGGGCATCATGCTGGCCTGGGAGACGTCGGTGGAAGGCCCGACCCTGCGTCGCAAGTTCGATGACGACGACGAGTTCGAGGACGATGGGTTCACCTTCGACGACGAGGATGATGACGACGACCTCGACGAGGACGAGGATCTCGACGAGGAGGAGGACTTCGACGACGAGGAGTTGGAGGAGTTCGAGGACTTCGAGGAGGAGGAGGAGCGCTGAGCGCTCTCCGGTGCCGGCCGGCGTCCTGAACCGCCACGAGGCGGCGCGTTCCGCACGCTGAGTCGGGTCATGGGTTGACCATGCCCGGTGGCCGGTTAGCTTGCCTGCTCTCCCCGGGGCCTGTAGCTCAGGTGGTTAGAGCGCACGCCTGATAAGCGTGAGGTCGGAGGTTCAAGTCCTCCCAGGCCCATTTTCGGGAGTGCTTGCCCCGTTTCCAGTTACGGCGCTGGACGGGGCTTTTTCTTGTGAGGTGAGGGATTGTGGTGCCAGTTCCTGGTGCCTGTTGGCTTGGTGATATGAATCAACTGCCGCCGGAAGCCAGGTCTGCGATCAGTTGACGGATCTCTGCCGCAGCCTCGTGCAGGTCGGTGGGCGCGAGCGTGAGTTCATTGGCCATTCGGGTGAACGATTCTGTCCATCGCTCTGGCGGCTTGAACTCAGGCGGCCACGGGTGGGTGTTGCGACCACCAAAGACGTCGACACAGGCTACGCGCAACAGCGTACGGTGAGTCGGCGACGTGAGCTCGTTCCTGAAAATCAGAAGGTCGATGAGGTCCTGGGCCCTTTCGTTCGGGTACTCCTGGCTGTCGGGTCGGGTAATCGCATGAACCTTGTGCGCGAAGTGATATGGGAGCGAGAGACACGGGAGAGCGATTGGCCCCTCGATGCCAAAGGCACCCAGGAGATCAAGCGCTGCGACGAGCTCGATCGTTTCCGCCGGACTCTCGCTCCGATTGAGGTCGAGGGGCAAGGTGCCCCATTCTGTGCCATCGAAACGAACGCCGACCTCCACGCGCAAGGATTCGGCACGTTCCATCTCGAACACTGCACCGGTCCGCTGGAAGCGGAATCGAGCGTAGGGTGTCTCAAGCGCTTCTTCGAGCGCCAGCACCATATCGGCCTGGAAACCGCGGTAGGTGAGATCGAGGTCTTTGGTGGCCCTCACGGTTCCGGGCCGGCGTAGCTCGAGCGCGATACCACCCCGGATGGAAAAGTGGCTTCCGATTCCGCCATCGCCGGTCCGAGCGACAGCGCCACCGATGGCCATGCACGAAATCCAATCGCGAACCCGCTTCTCCGCCAGTTGATTCTGCCGCACATACTGGCGCACCAGGCGCTGCAGTTGTCCGACCGACTTTGGTGGCGGTGGCGGTGCGTCCGGGGCGCCGGGGCGCCGGGGAGCGGGGTGGCCGGCATCAGGGATGTCGCTCCCGCTTGAGTTCAACGGCCTGTCGTTGGGTCAGTTTGCCGCTTCGGCGCCCATCCTCAATTGCCTGCTGGACCAATCGGGTACTCAGATGGGTGCGGATACAGTCCTGAATGGTTCGAAAGGGTGTGGTCACCCGAACGGCGTCCAGCATTTCAACATCGTCATGACGAAGCGCCTCGTGGTGCACCACCAAGTGGCGCGGGATGGCCCGCCGGATTCTATGCGATCGTGGCACTGTGATATGGACGCGATTCGGGCTAGCATCCGACATTCCGTGGAACTCGAGAGCGGACTCATGCGAGAGCACGGCCGGTACGCCATCCTGGGGCCAGAGTGTCGCTTCCATGTATTGGCCGTGACGAAAAGTGGGATACTGACTTAGGCGGTACACCCCCCGGCTCAGGCGCTCGACAATCCCGCGCCGGGCCATCATGCCCAGCGTTCGGTAATCAATCCCTTCCGCCGTGGCCTGGGCGGCCGTGATGTACCCGTGCTGAGCTTCGGCGGCTTCGAACAGCCGTGCGGCAACCCTTCCCGGCATGTGCGACTCCAAGGACAAAACACAACGTTTTGTTGTGTTTCATCCAAAATGACTAATCCCGGCGCCTTTGGCAAGTCCCACCCGTCGGGGAGAGCCGAAAGGCGCCCAAATGCCTGGTGTGACAGGCATGGGTCCCTCGGAGTCCTGCTGGTCGCGACACTTCCGGTGCCAATTCCTGGCCGCAATTCCTCGGGTTCCTTATAGCGGTCCCATGTAGATCGCGGGCGAACCGGCTTGATGTCCGAGGACTTACCGGAATCGAACCGCGAGTTCGAGCCATCTGATAAGCGTGAGGTCGGTAGTTCAACTCTACCCAGGCCCATGTAGTCGTCAGGCGTGGCCCCGTTTCCAGGTACAGTTCTGGACGGGGCTTTTTGTTGTGGGTGATGGAGGAGGCTGGTGCCAGTTCGTGGTGCCAGTTGACTACGGCGAGCCCACCGGTCCGGACGTCCTGGGTGATGGTACACACCACGACGAGGACGACCAGCACCGGGGAATGAGCCACGCCCCGATCGGCCAGTTTTCTGCATCGGCGCGCGTTGCTCCTCCGCCGTCGATCCAGCGGTCGTGGGTGAGAAACGCCATGAATGCGGGGCGGCTCATGGCGCTATGCCACTTCGCCGCGTTTACAGCGCGCTGACATCCCGTTCTCCGGAACGAATCTTGATTGCCACCTCGACCGGAATGACGAAGATCTTGCCGTCCCCAACCCCGCCGGTATGCGCACTGCGCTCGATCAGGTGGACCACATCCTGAGCCAGCGTGGTGGGGACGACAATTTCGAGTTTCGTCATTTCGACTTCATCCCAGGCCATCTCGGGC
>CAYYXP010000201.1:0-3782 GCA_964475685.1 uncultured Gemmatimonadaceae bacterium
GGACCGGGGAGCCAATCGAATGCTTCGTCGGGAAGGTCAACGTCGGCGAGGACGACGTCGGACTGAAGCGAGCTGTTGCCGAAGAGAACGTTGAGGAGCTGGGCCGGATCGGAGGCCGCGGTGGCGAGCGGCTGCGAGATCGTCACCCGGAATGTCCGGTCGCCGGCGGGCTCGATCCGCTCCACCTGGCCGAGGATCTGCTCGACCACTCGGGGGTTGCGCACCGCGGCCCGGGGCAGCTCGACCGTCTGCTCCAGCATCAGCGCCTCGGCGCGCCGCTCGATCTCGTCCGCGGCCGCGCGGACGAGGTAGGTCACCCGGATCGGGGAGTCGGCCATGCTCAGAGGTTGACCAGCCCGGCGCCGAGTATGGTTTCGGCCGGGGCGGCGTCGTGATGAATCGACTGAATGCGGAGCATGGGGAAATCCGGTTCAAGGTTGGCCGTACACTACTCAGGGGCGGGGGTGATCTGAAGACCTCTTCCTCAACTTGTCTTGACGCCTCCTTTATTCGGTATATATTCGGTTTTGATGTCCGAACAAACGCCGAAGCAGGGGCTCGCATGTCCTCCACCCAACCCGCCATCACCGAGCCCACCGCCCGGCGCCCCCAGCCCAACCCGGCCACTTCGCTCCTCATCCGCCGGTGCCCCGAATGCAACGGGCCGGTGGTCCGCGCCTCCGGCTGCCTCTGCTGCCAGCAGTGCGGATGGGGCCGCTGCGGATGAGCGCCACGTCGAACACCGCCGCACCCGTCCAGTTCGATCTCCTCGGCGCCGGCACCGGCATCGAGGCCCCCGCCGGCTGGGCGCTCCTCGACGAGCGCGGCCGCGGCACCCGCTTTCTCTCGCTCCCCGTCCGCTCCGCGCTCAATACCCCCGCCAGCACCGGCATGGGGTTCTGGTCCATCAATCCGTACGTCGGGTGCGAGTTCGGCTGCACCTACTGCTACGCCCGCGACACCCACCGCTACGTGATGGAGCGCCGTGGCGCCGACGGCGCGGAACCGATGCCCGCCTGGCAGGCGTTCGAGAAGCGCATCCTGGTCAAGAGCGACATCGTCGAGGTGCTGGCCCGCACCCTCGACCCCGCTCGTCTGGCCGGCCACACGCTCGTCATCGGCACCGCCACCGATCCCTATCAGCCGGCCGAACGGAAGTTCCGCCTCACCCGGGGGGTCCTCGAGCTGCTTCTGCACTATCGCGGCTTCTCGATCGGGCTCATTACCAAGTCGCCGCTCGTCACCCGCGATCTGGCCCTGCTCCAGCGCCTCGGTAAGCGGCACGAGGTCACCATCAACATCTCCCTCGCCACCACCGATCCCCGGCTCGCGCGCCGGCTCGAGCTGCGCTCGCCCACGCCGGCGGTGCGGCTCAAGGCGCTCCGCCGCCTCACCGCGGGCGGCGTGCACGCCGGGCTCCTCGTGGCCCCCATCGTTCCCGGCATCACCGATAGCCGGGAGGGTCTCTCGCAGCTCATGGCGCAGGCGAAGGAGGCGGGCGCCCGCTACGTGGTCGGGGCGGCGCTCCGACTCGGCCCCGCAGCGCGGCACCGCTTCCTTCCTGTCCTCGCCCGCGAATTCCCCCACCTCGCCGACCGGTACGAGCGGCACTACGCGCGGCGCAAGGGAGTGTCGCCCGCCTATCAGCGGGCGCTCAGCCGCCGGCTGCACGAGCTGCAGCGGCTCCACGGGTTCCCGGTTGACGAAGGGATGAAACGGAAGCAGCAGCTGGAGGGACGCGAGCCCGGCGCGCTCCCCATCGTCGAACAGCCGTTCCTCATCTAGGGCCGGCATGCAGCGTTCCGTGCTCTTCATCGATCCGCCGGCCTTCTGCACGTCGGTCGAGGGCATCGTCGCTCCCGCGCTGCGCACCCGGCCGGTAGCGGTAGCGCCGCCCGGCGCCGATCGCGCCACCATCCTCGCCCTCTCGACAGAGGCGCGGCTGGCTGGCCTCACCCAGGGAATGTCGGTGCGCCACGCGCTCAAGCTCTGCCCCGATCTCGTCCTGTTGCCGCCCAACCCGCGGCTCTACGCCCGCGCCTCGCGCGCGCTGCACGAAGTCCTCCGGATCTATGCGCCGGTCATCGAGCCACGCGGCTACGGCCACGCCTTTCTCGATCTCACCGGCACCGGGCGGCTCTTCGGTCCCGCTGTGGACGTCGCGGCGCGGGTCCAGCGCGAGGTGCGGGAGCGGCTCCGGCTGCCGGTTTCTGTCGGCATCGCCGCCAACAAGCTGGTGAGCCGGGCGGCCACCACCGTGGTCAAGCCCGAGCCGCTGCTCGAGGTGCCCGGCGGAGCGGAAGCCGGTTTCTTGGCACCCCATCCGCTCGACGTGCTGCCCGACCTCGACCCCCGGGTCCGGAGCCGGCTCGACGACTACCAGCTCGAGCTCATCGGCGAGGTGGCAGCCATCGCCGAGTGCGCGCTCTGCGCCGTCCTCGGGACCACGGGGCGCACGCTCAGAGCGCGGGCCCGCGGCATCGACCCGAGCCCAGTGCTCCCCCCCGAGCGCCGCGCCGAGTTCCACGTCGCCCATACCCTCGCTACCGACACCAACGACCTCGGCGTGCTGCATCCGCTGCTGCGTGTGCTCGGCGAGCGGCTGGGCCGCCGTCTCCGCCGGAGCGGGCTGGTGGCGAGGCGCCTTCGGGTCGAGGCCACCTACAACGACTACACCACCGTCGCCCGCACCGTGCCGCTCCACGCCGCCGCGCTCGACGCCGAATTGTGGGACGGGGCCCGCCGCGGATTCACCCGCGCAAACACCCGCCGCCTCGCCGTGCGCACGCTGGCACTCACGCTGGATCAGTTGGAGATGGGGGAGCCGCAGTTGGATCTATGGGAGGAGAGGACGGAGAAGACGGAGAAGTCCTCCCTTCAGCACGCCATGGACCGGATCCATACTCGCTACGGTGCCCGGGTACTCACCCGAGCCGCTACACGAGCGCTCACCAGGTGACGATCACCTTCCCGAAGGTCTCGTTGCTCTCCAGCAGCCGGTGCGCATCGGCCAGCTCCGCCATGGGAAAGACCCGCTCCACCACCGGCCTGAGCGGCGCCGCATGCTCGATCCGCTGGTCGAAGAGCGGGACCATCCGCTCGGTGAACTCCCGCACCAGCGGAATCCGCTCGTCGAGACCCCGGGTGCGCATGACGCTGCCGATGACCTCGAGCCGCTTGCGCAGAATCGGGCTCAGGTCGGCTGTAGCAGGAGTGGCGCTGCCGTCCAGGAAGCCGAGGAGCACCAGGCGCCCGCGCGGGGCCAGCACCGCCAGGTTGTCGGCAAAGGCGGGGCCGCCGAGCACGTCGAGAATGACGTGTACCGGCTCACCCACGGCGTCGCGAAACGGCGTGCTGCTGGTGTCTATGCCGTGGTCCAGACCATAGACCGTCGCGCGCGCCAGCTTGCCCGCGCTGCGCGAAGTGCCGAGCACGGTAGCGCCCAGGTGCCGCGCGATCTGCACCGCGGCGGTGCCCACACCGCTGCCCACCGCATGAATGAGCACACGCTCGCCCGCCACCGTCCGTCCGCGGGTCACCAGTGCGTCGTACGCCGTGAGAAACGCCTCGGGAATCGCGGCCGCGTCCGGGTAGGACACTCCCTCGGGAACCGGCAGCGCCTCGTCCTGGTGCACCGTCACCAGCTCGGCCATCGCACCGCCGCCAACCAGGCCCATCACCCGGTCACCCCGCTTCCAGCGCGAGGAGCCGCGTACAGCCTCGACCTCGCCGGAGTACTCGAGCCCCGGAATGTCCGCGGGCCATCCCTTCGGCGCCGGGTA
>CAYYXP010000202.1:0-16589 GCA_964475685.1 uncultured Gemmatimonadaceae bacterium
GGTTAAAGTGGTACATGAGCTGGGTTCAGAACGTCGTGAGACAGTTCGGTCTGTATCCGTCGTGGGCGTGGGAGTGTTGAGGGACGTCGTCTCTAGTACGAGAGGACCGAGACGAAGCGACCGCTCGTGTACGGGCTGTCCTGCCAAGGGCAGCGCCCGGTAGCGATGTCGCGCGGAGATAACCGCTGAAAGCATCTAAGTGGGAAACTCTTCCCAAGATGAACACTCCTGGAGCGTAAGCTCCCTGAAGGGCCCTGGGAGACTACCAGGTTGATAGGGCGCAGATGTACGGGGGGCAACCCCTTCAGTCGAGCGCTACTAATCGCCCGTGAAGTTTGATCTCTCCCGATTCCTTCACATCTGTAAGACATCCATCCTTCCGATCTTGGCTGTCGGCCAGTCGCCGATAGCCGTAGGTTCGGCTGACGACTAGCGCGCAGGGGCCACACCCGTTCCCATTCCGAACACGGCAGTTAAGCCCTGCAGCGCCGATGGTACTGCCACTGCGAGGTGGTGGGAGAGTAGGCCGTCGCCAGCCTCATGAAGCCCGGGGTCCGAAAGGATCCCGGGCTTCATCCTTTTGGGGGACTCCGGAACCGACCCGCGACCCCCGACTACATTCCACCCATGCCGAACACCCAGCCGTCGCGCTTCGGGCACGTCGCCCTCGCCGGCGCTCCCAATGCGGGGAAATCGTCTCTGCTCAACGTGCTCGTCGGCCAGCGCCTGGCGATCGTGAGCCCTCGCGCCCAGACCACGCGGCTCCCGGTCACCGGGTTGCGCACCGACGGCCATCGCCAAATCGCCTTCCACGACCTCCCCGGCCTCTTCGATCCGGGGTACCTGATGCAGGTCCGCATGCAGGCGGCCGGATTGGCCGAGCTCTCACGGGCCGACCTGATTCTCCATCTCCACCCGTCCGCCGACGCCCCCGCCCCTGCGTTCGAGCAGGCTGCCGGCCTCGAGCGGCGGCCTGCCGCGCCGGTACTCGTCGTCTACACCAAGGCCGACCTCGTCACCGCCCCTCGGCGGGAGCAGCTCGCCCGGGCCGGCGAGGTGGTCTCGGCCAGGACCGGCGATGGGATCGACCGCCTCCTCGAACGGATCGAAGCGGCCCTGCCGGAGGGAGCCCACCAGTTTGACGCGGGGGATGTCGGCACCCAGCCGGTGCGCTTCTTTGTCGGGGAGTATCTGCGCGAGGCGGCGTTCGCCCTCCTCGATGAGGAGCTGCCGTACGCCTTCACCGCCGAGGTCGAGGAGTTTCGCGAAGCGGAGCGCCCCGTGTACATTCGGGTGAACCTGTACGTCGAACGGGAATCCCAGAAGCGGATCGTGATCGGCGCGGGCGGGAAGACCATCAAGGCGATCGGCGCCCAGGCTCGCCAACGGATGGAGGAGCTCCTCGGCGCCCCGGTCTATCTCGACCTCTGGGTCAAGGTCCTGCCCCATTGGCGGGCCAGCGCCTCCGCGCTCACCCGTTTCGGCTTCTCCGACTTACCCCACACGGAGGTCCCATGACGCTGGCCCCCGAGCTGCTGCAGATCCTGGTCTGCCCGAAGTGCAAAGGCGATCTGGAGTACCGCTCGGCACCCGAGGCGCTTATCTGCCGTGCCTGCCGGCTGGTCTATTCGGTCGAGGATGGCATCCCCATCATGCTGATCGAAGAGGCCAAGCCCCTCTGACCGACTCATCCGCCTCCGTCCCCCCGCGGCGGGGCATACCGTGGCGGCTCATTCTCCTGGCCGCCGTTCCCGTCAGCGCCATTCTCGGCTACGTCGTCCACGCCCCCGCCACCTGGGTGTTCGCGACCGCCTGCCTCGGAGTGCTGCCGCTCGCCGGCTACATGGGCGAGGCCACCGAACACCTCGCCCACCGTACCGGGCCCACCGTCGGGGGCCTCCTCAACGCCACGTTCGGGAATGCAGCCGAGCTGATCATCGCCATCGTGGCACTCCGGGCAGGACTGGTGGAGCTGGTCAAGGCGTCCATCACCGGGAGCATACTCGGCAACCTGCTGCTGATCATGGGGCTGGCCATCGTTGCGGGGGGCGTCGATCGGAAACAGCTCCGCTTCAATCGGACCAATGCCGGTATGAGCGCCGGCATGCTCTGTCTCGCGGTCGTCGCCCTGGTGTTTCCCGCGCTGTTCCACGCCTTCCATACCGGGACCGAGGCAAGGCTCTCGGAGGTTCGGATGTCCGAGGCCGTGGCCGTGATCCTGTTGATCACCTACGGCTGCTCGCTCTTCTTCACCCTGCGCACCCATCGCCGCCTCTTCGGGGCGGAGGCGCACCCGATGGAGGGGCCGGTGTGGGGAATGGGCAAGGCGCTCCTGATCCTGGCCGCGGCGACCGTCGGTGTCGCGGTGGAATCGGAGCTGCTCGTCCACGCAGCCACCGCGGCGACCGAGGCCGTGGGACTCTCTCCGATCTTCCTGGGACTGATCGTGATTCCGATCATCGGAAACGCCGCCGAGCACGCGGCGGCGGTGGTTCTGGCGGGGAAGGGGCAGATTGACCTGGGGCTGCAGATCGCTCTGGGCTCGAGCACGCAGATAGCGTTACTCGTCGCGCCCATCCTGGTGTTCGTCGGGCTGGCCCTTGGCGCCGACATGGACCTGGTCTTCAGCCCGTTCCAGGTCGTGGCGCTGGGGCTGGCCACAGTGCTGACGTCAATCATTCTGCTGGATGGGGAGACGCACTGGTTCGAGGGAGTACAACTTCTTGCGGTGTACGGCATGGTGGCAGTGGGGGCCTTCTTCCTCTGACCGTCTTGGCCTTGAGGCCGCGCCAAGCTAGCTTCTGATAACCCCTTACGAAAGGCCATCGGTTGCGGACTCGGCCGACGATTCTCTTCTTTTCGCCGGACGCCAAACCGGTGCCCCCGCTGGTACGCGAGTGGGCATCCAGCAACGCTTTTCCTCTCCTCGTGTTTGACAAACCCGATGAGGTGGAGGCGATCGTCCTCCGCGGTCACCCCTGCCTTCTCTTCGTGGACGGCGACGGAGCAACAGCCGAAGCGATCGGGCTGGTCAAGCGGCTGAAGAGCGATGCATTCACGGCCATCGTCCCGGCCACGGTCCTGGCCCCGGACCACCATTCCGACCAGGTACAGGCCTGGTTTGCCGCGGGGGCCGATGAGGTCGTGACCGGGCTCTTCACCCCCGCCGAGCAGCGGGCCCGGCTCGACGCCATGCTGGTGCGCACCGAGCGAGACGTGTCGGTCCATCCCTCCACCCGGCTTCCCGGCACGACTGAAATCGAGCGGGAGATCCGTCGCCGCCTGGAGTCGGGTCAGGAGTTCGCCGTCTGCTACGCCGATCTCGATCACTTCAAGGAATTCAACGACCGCTACAGCTACTACGATGGCGACCGGGTCATCTACCTCCTTTCGCGCATCCTTCACGACGTGGTCAGGGGCCTGCTCGGCCCCCGGGGCTTCGTGGGGCACATCGGCGGGGACGATTTCATCTTCGTGGTCCCGGTGGCCGAGATCAGCCCGGTGTGCAGCGAGATCCTGGACGTTTTCGACACCCTGATCCCGCTCCAGTACAACGATCAGGACCGGCGGGCCGGCTACTTCTTCGGCAAGGACCGGCGAGGCCAGCTGCACAGGGTGCCACTGATGACGCTGTCCATCGGCATCGTCACCAATCGGCACCGGCGGTTTGCGCATCCGGCGCAGGTGAGCGAGCTTGCCACGGAGATGAAGAGCTACGCCAAGACGCTGCCGGGTTCGGTGTTCGTCGTTGATCGCCGGCAGGGGGCCGAGGGTGAGGCTCGGCCCGGGTCAGCCTTCCGGGAACAGCCGTGAGGACGCGATGAACGTTACCTGTCCCAATTGCTCCACCATCTACCGGGTGGACCCGGCAAAGGTGCCGGAGTCCGGTGTACGCGCGCGGTGCAGTGCCTGCAGTGCCGTCTTCGCCGTCCGCCACGACGCGGCGCCGGCCCCGCCTCCCGCGCCCAAGCCGGCGCCAGCCCCGGCGGCCAGGCACGAACAACCTCGTCCTGCGGTTGTGTCCTCCATGGCGCCCCCGGCCGCCCCGCGTCCGGCGCCTGCTGCTTCTCCGGCGCCAGCGGCCCGTCCCGCGGCGCCGCCGAGGCCCTTCGCGCCCGCGCCGGCCCCGGGCGCATCGCCGGTGGCGGCTCCGCCCCGTCCCGCGGCACCGGCTCGCGCCGTCAATCCCTTCCTCTCCCAGGATCCGGCGCTCAAGGCTCGCCGCCTCGCCCGCGCCCTGATCTCCGACATGGTCGTGTACCACCCCGGCAAGCGTCAGGACGGGCTCAGGGATGGCACCCTGAAGGAGCTGTTCGGGGAGGAGATCAAGAAGAGTTGGGAGGAATACACCGACCAGGTGGGCCGGGAGATCGCCGACTCGACGCCGTATTTCAGGGAAGCGCTCAACGAGATCCTCGCCGGCGGTCGCCAGATCTTCTGAGCCGGGCTATATTTGTCGTCGACGAGCCGTTCTTCCGCCACCGGGCGGTGGAGCGGCTCGCTCGTTACCGTGAGTCCGAATCCCCTGACGTGGAGTCGCCGGCATGGCCGACCTGGTCGAACGCGTGACAGCGCTGCAGCACCGGATCCTCGAGCTCCGAGACTTCCTTTGACCTGCCAGGCAAGGTCGACCGCCTGGCCTCTCTCGAGTCGAAGCAGGCCGAGGCGGGGTTCTGGAACAATCCTGAATCCGCCCGGGCCTCGGTCCAGGAGCTCAAGCGGCTGAAAACCTGGGTGACCCCGTACGAGAGCCTGCGCCAGCGGCTCGAGGGCGCGGTCGAGATGGCTCAGCTCCTGGAACAGGAGCCCGACCAGGGCATGGAAGCCGAGGTGGCACGGGAGGCCGGCGAGCTGTCCTCGGCCGTCGAAGCGTTCGAGCTCCAGGCCATGTTGCAGGGCCCCGACGACGCCCGCGATGCCATTCTCACCATCCATCCCGGCGCCGGCGGAACCGAGTCGCAGGATTGGGCTGAGATGCTGATGCGGATGTACGTCCGCTGGGCGGAGCGCCACGACTTCGAGGTCTCCATCCTCGATCTCCTGCCGGGCGAGGAGGCCGGGATCAAGTCGGTCTCCATTCAGATCAGGGGGGAGTACGCGTACGGATACATGAAGGCGGAGAAGGGTGTGCACCGCCTTGTTCGCATTTCCCCTTACGACAGCCAGGCCCGGCGGCACACCTCCTTCGCCTCTGTCTTCGTATACCCCGACATCGACGACACCATCGAAATCGACCTCAGGGAGGAGGACATCAGGATGGACGTCTTCCGGGCGTCGGGGGCGGGTGGCCAGCACGTCAACAAGACCTCGTCGGCGGTGCGCCTCACCCACGTCCCGACCGGCGTGGTGGTCTCCTGCCAGCAGGAGCGTAGTCAGACCAAGAATCGCGCGACCGCCATGAAGATGTTGCGGGCCGCGCTCTACCAACGGAAGTTGGAAGAGCAGGAGGCCGCGCGGGCGGTGGTCGAAGCGACCAAGACGGACAATTCCTGGGGCAATCAGATCCGCTCGTACGTCTTCCAGCCCTACACGATGGTCAACGACCACCGGACCGAGGTGAAGGTGGGAGATGTGCAGCGGGTCATGGACGGAGATCTCGACACGTTCATCCGGGCATACCTCAAGCGGTTCGGGGGAAAGGCGGCGTGAGCCCGGCCGACGAGCGGACCTACGTCGAGCAGGCGCGGCGCGACAAGCGGGCGGCGCTCGAGGCTGCCGGCGTGCCGGCGTTCGCCTACCGATACGAGCGCTCCCACGCCGCTGCCGAGGCCGTGGCGCTCTACGACGACGCCATGGGGGAGAACGGTCCCCCGGTCGCCGTCGCGGGACGCATCGTGGCCCTCCGCTCGCAGGGCAAGACCGCGTTCGCCCATCTCGAAGACGTCACCGGCCGCGTCCAGGTCTACGTCAAGAAGGACCTGCTCGGGCCGGACTGGGACGTCGTCGAGTTGCTCGACCTCGACGACCACGTGGGAGTGCGCGGAACTCTCTTCCGCACCCGGACCGGCGAGGTGACGGTGCGCGCGGCCGAGGTGACCCTGCTGGCCAAGTCGCTGCGGCCCCTCCCTCGGGGGAAGACCCAGGTCGGTCCCGACGGGGCGGTGAGCCACGGCGGGCTCCAGGACCCCGAGGTGCGCTACCGGCAGCGCTACGCCGACCTTGCCGTGCACCCCGACGTGCGCGAGGTGTTCCGGCTGCGCGCCCGGGTGGTGAGCAGCATACGCAGCTTCCTCGACGAGAGGCGGTTTCTCGAGGTGGAGACGCCGGTGCTGCAGGCGCTGTACGGTGGTGCGGCTGCCCGCCCGTTCGTGACCCACCACAACGCGCTCGATATGCCGCTCTACCTCCGGATCGCCGACGAGCTCTATCTCAAGCGACTCCTGGTCGGCGGCCTGGAGCGGGTGTACGAGATCGGGCACGACTTCCGCAACGAGGGGATGGACCGGACGCACAATCCCGAGTTCACCATGCTGGAGCTGTACCAGGCGTACGCCGACTATACGGACATGATGGATCTGACCGAATCGCTCGTTCTCGGGGTGCTGGACGAGACCCTCGGAACCCGGGTCATCGAGCGGGAAGGCGTCCGGCTCGATTTCAGCCCGCCCTTCAGGCGGGTCCAGTTCATCGACGGAATTCGCGAGCGGACCGGGCTCGATCTCCGCGTTGCCACCGACCCGGAAATGCGGGCCGTCCTGAGGGAACGGGGCGGCGAGGTTGAGGCGGTCGAAGCGCTGGCCGGCGGGCGCCTGCAGGACGAGGTCTTCAAGACGGTGCTCGAGCCCGAGCTGGTCCAGCCGACCTTCGTGCTCGATTATCCCCGGGCGCTCTCACCGCTGGCAAAGCTGCATCGGAGTGACCCCGCGCTCACCGAGCGCTTCGAGCTCTTCGTCATGGGACGGGAGCTGGCCAACGCGTTCAGCGAGCTGAACGACCCCGACGACCAGCGCCGCCGCTTCGAGGATCAGGGCCGGCAGCGGGCCGAGGGCGACGAAGAGGCACATGCCTACGACGCCGACTACATCCGGGCCCTGGAGTACGGAATGCCGCCGGCCGGAGGCATGGGGATGGGGATCGATCGCCTGACGATGCTGGTGGCGGACCAGGCCTCCATCCGCGATGTGATTCTCTTCCCCGCCATGCGGCCGGAGGCGTAAGTGGCGGTGCGGGCCGATGGGACTGACACGCGGGGAACCTTCCGATGGCCCAGCCAGCTGGAGTGGCGCATCGCCAAACGGTACCTGCGGAGCCGGCGCGGCTCCCGCACCGCCTCGCTCAGCACCGTGATTTCGACCGGGGGCGTCGCCGTCGGCGTCATGGCGCTGATTGTCGTGCTCGGCGTGATGAACGGCCTGCGCAACGATCTCCGCGAGCGGATCCTGATCGCCAATCCGCACCTCAGGATCCTCACCTTCGGGGCGGGGCTTCGGATGGATGACTGGAGGGCCGCCATGGACACGGTCCGGAAAGCGCCGGGTGTGGTGGCCGTGGCGCCGGAGATCATCAGCCAGGCGGGCATCTCGGCCGGGCAGGACTATGGGGAAGGGGTGAATCTCCTCGGATTCGAGCCCGACACCGGGACCGCCTCGGTCACCTCGCTTCCCCAGTCCGTCAGGAAGGGGAATCTCTCCTTTCAGACCACCAAGCCGGGCGTGGACGGCGGCATCCTGCTGGGGGCGAGACTTGCCTCGCGGCTGTCGGTCTATCCCGGCGACATGGTGACCCTCGTCCCGGTCACCGAAGCCAAGGTAAACGCGGCGATCGGTATCGCACTGCCGCGCTTCTGGAAGTTCGAGGTTACCGGCCTCTTCGAGACCGGCATGTTCCAGTACGACAACCAGTTCGTCGTGATGAGCCGGGAGACCGCCCAGCGGTTCACCGGGCTGGGGGACGCCGTGTCCGGTCTCGCGGTGCGGCTCGCCGATCCCGACCGTGCCCCGGAGATCGGCCAGGCGCTCGAGAAACAGCTCGGCTACCCGTACCGGGCCCTCGATTGGCAGACACAGAACGTGAGCCTGTTCAGCGCCCTGGAGCTCGAAAAGGTCGCGATGGGCCTCATTATCTTCTTCATCATGGTGGTGGCGGCGTTCAACATCGTCGGGACCCTCACAATGGTCGTGGCCGACAAGACCCGTGAGATCGGTATCCTCCGGGCGATGGGCCTGACCTCGCCCAGTGTCGCCCGGATCTTCCTCCTCCAGGGCGCCGTCATCGGGGCCGTCGGCACGCTGCTCGGACTGGCGGCGGGACTGGTGGTGGCTTACGTGGTGGACAAGTCGGGCTGGATCCGGATCAACCCCGCCGTCTATTTCATTGACCACCTTCCGGTCCACGTCGAGGCGCTCGATGTGACCGTGGTCGTCGTCGCGAGCCTGGCGATCGCGGTGTTGGCGACGCTCTACCCCTCGCGCTCCGCCGCGGCGCTGACTCCGGTCGAGGCGATACGCCACGAATGAGTGCCATCCTCGAGGCCTCGGGGTTGCGGAAGGTCTATCAGGGCGGCGACGGCGCCGCGATCGAGGTGCTCACCGGGGTGGACCTAGAGGTGAACCGCGGCGAGTTCGTCGCTGTCGTCGGCGCGAGTGGCTCCGGCAAGAGCACCTTGCTGCACCTGCTGGGGGCTCTGGATGCGCCCTCCGGAGGCAGTGTACGCCTGGACGGCCGCTCCTACGGAGAGCAGAGTCCGGCCGAGCTGGCCGCGATCCGGAATCGGAAGGTGGGGTTCGTCTTCCAGTTCCACCACTTGCTGCGGGAGTTCACCGCGCTCGAAAACGTCATGATGCCTCTCCTCATCGCCGGCGAGGACGAAGCCCGTGCGAGGTCGCGGGCGGAGGAGCTGCTCGCGGGCGTGGGGCTCGCCGGCCGCATGGCGCACCGGCCGGCGGCGCTTTCGGGAGGAGAGCAGCAGCGGGCGGCGGTGGCGCGCGCCCTCGCCGCCGATCCCCTCCTGGTGCTGGCCGACGAGCCTTCCGGCAATCTCGACTACGCCAATAGCGAGCACCTGCACGAGCTGTTCGCTCGCCTGAGCCGGGAGTTCGAGACGGCGCTCGTCGTCGTCACCCATAATCGCCATCTGGCGGGGCGCGCCGACCGGGTGCTGTCCCTCGAGGGCGGCCGCCTGGTGCCGCTGTCCGGCGTGGAGTCGATGCCCTGATGTCCTGCGATCAGTGCCATGAGCGGGAGGCGGTCATCCACCTCACCCAGATCGTCAACGACCAGGTGGCGACGCGCCACCTGTGCGAGCGCTGCGCGGCCGAGGAAGGCGTCGAGAGCCCGGGCGGTGTCGCCAAGACGACGCTCGGAACCTTTCTCGCGGCCATGGGGAAGGACCCGGTGGAGGCGACCCCGGCTCCGCGACCGCCCGAAACGTGCGCCCGGTGCGGCGGCACCCTCAAGGACTTCCACGAGAGCGGACGACTGGGCTGCCCCGATTGCTGGCGCGCCTTCGAGGGGCCGCTGCGGGACCTTCTCCGGCGCCTCCACGGGTCGACCCACCACCTCGGGGAACGCTATGCCGAGATGGTGGCGGCCCCGGCCGGAGAGCGGATCCAGGCGGCCGATCTCCGCGAACAGCTGCGGCTGGCGGTCGAAACCGAGAACTTCGAGCTGGCCGCCGAACTGCGCGACCGGCTCCGGGTGCTCGAATGATAGACCTCAGCCTCCTCACCGATGGCGGTGTCGGCTGGCTCGACGCCAGTGGCCCCGCCAGCCACCTGGTGCTCTCCACCCGGATCCGGCTGGCCAGAAACCTGTCCGGCCATGTGTTCCAGGGACGCAATTCGGAGACCGAGCGGGAGCAGATCCTCGCCGCCGTCGAGGAGGTGGCCCGGGACTCAGCCTTGCTCCGGCGGGCGACGAAGTTTCGCCTCGACCGTCTCGATCGTATTGACCGCCAATTGCTGCACGAGCGGCACCTGGTGAGCAAGGAATTGGCCGGCCTGGACGCCGATGGGCGAGTGCGATCCGGGGCCACGCTATTGGTCCAGGACCGGATCGGGGTGATGCTCAACGAGGAGGATCACCTTCGGATCCAGGGGCTCCATTCGGGCTTCGCCCTGGACGCGGCCTATGCCGAGGCTGACCAGCTGGACACCGAACTGGGACAACGACTTGCTTTCGCATTTCACCCCGAGTTCGGTTATCTTACGTCCTGCCCGACCAACGTCGGAACCGGCCTGCGGGCGTCGGTGCTGATTCACCTGCCGGGTCTGGTTCTCACCAAGGAAATCTCGAAGGTCCTGCAGGGGCTCGCGCAGGTCGGGTTGACCTTCCGCGGCCTGTATGGCGAAGGCAGCGAGGTCGTCGGCAACTATTTCCAGTTGTCAAATCAGACGACACTCGGAAGCTCGGAGCATGAGCTGCTCGACCATCTGGGGAAGATGGTCCGTCAGGTCATGGACTACGAGGAACAGGCGCGGCAGGTCCTTCTTCGGGACGCGCCGGCCATCATCGAAGACAAGGTCTGGCGGGCTTACGGGCTGCTCCGGTACGCCCGTTCGCTGTCCTTTGAAGAGGCAATGAACCTGTTGAGCGGCGTGCGTTTGGGTGTCGGGGTCGGACTGATCCCGGACGTCGCCATCTACGTGCTCAACAAGCTTCTGGTGTACACTCAGCCGGCGCACCTCGCGGTGGCGGAGGGGGTCGCTCCCGATGAGGCCGACCTGCCGATCCGGCGGGCACGGTTCGTGCGCAAAGTGTTGGAATCCGAGGTGGGGCGCCGTGGATGAGCCGCGACGACGGCCTTCGGAGCTACACAGGGTGCCGCAATGAACGGCTATAACTTCACTGACCGCGTTCGCAAGGTGCTCCAGATGGCCCGGGAGGAGGCAGCCCGCCTCCACCACGAGTACGTGGGCACGGAGCATATCCTCCTCGGTCTGATCCGGGAGGGTGAAGGCGTCGCGGCTGCGGTGCTCACCAACCTGAACGTTGATCTGGAAGACATCCAGCAGAAAATCGAAGAGACGGTCAAGAAGGGTAAGGCTGCCGCCGCGGCCGGCCCCGACCTCCCGTACACGTCGCGTGCCAAGAAGGTGCTCGAGTTGGCCATGACGGAGGCCCGCGAGCTCAATCACTCCTACGTCGGCACCGAGCACCTGCTGCTCGGTCTCCTGCGCGAGGAGAAGGGGATCGCGGCGCAGGTGCTGACCGACGCGGGTGTCAATCTGGAACAGTCCCGCGCCGAGACGCTGCGCCTCCTCGGCAGCGACATGCCCCAGGTGTCCACCTCGGCGGGCTCCACCGGCCAGCCCGCGTCAGCACCGAAGTCGGAGAAGAAGTCGAAGACCCCGGCCCTCGATCATTTCTGTCGCGACCTCACCCAACTTGGCGCGGAGGGTCAGCTCGACCCGACGATCGGCCGGGCCAAGGAGATCGAGCGGGTCATGGAGATCCTGGCTCGGCGCAAGAAGAACAATCCGGTGCTGATCGGCGAGCCGGGCGTCGGCAAGACGGCCATTGTCGAGGGGCTCGCGTTGCTCATCGCCAACGGGCTTTGCCCCGACGTTCTCCGGGATCACCGGGTACTCTCCCTCGACATGGCGGCGGTCATCGCCGGCACCAAGTACCGGGGCCAGTTCGAGGAGCGGCTCAAGGCGGTCATGAACGAGATCGCCCAGAACAAGCAGATCATCCTGTTCATCGACGAGCTCCACACGCTGGTCGGGGCCGGGGCGGCAGAGGGCGCCATTGACGCCTCAAACATGCTCAAGCCGGCGCTCGCCCGCGGCGAGCTCCAGTGCGTGGGCGCCTCGACCCTGAACGAATACCGGAAATACATCGAGAAGGATGGCGCGCTCGAGCGTCGCTTCCAGACGGTGGTCGTGGAGCCGCCCACAGTGCCCGAGACCATCGAGATTCTCAAGGGGCTCCGCCAGAAGTACGAGGACCACCACCGCATCAGCATTCCCGACGCCACGCTCACCGCGGCGGCGGAGCTCTCCGAGCGCTACATCACCGACCGCTTCCTGCCGGACAAGGCCATCGACGTGATCGATGAGGCCGGCGCGCGGGCCCGCCTGGCGTCACAGGTTCCGCCGGCCGAGGTGGCGGAGCTCAAGGGGGCCCTCGAGAAGGTCAACCTGCAGAAGGAAGACGCGGTTCGAGACCAGAACTTCGAGCGGGCGGCATCGCTCCGCGACCAGGAGCGCGACCTGCAGAACCAGATCAGGCTCAAGCAGGAGGAGTGGGAGAAGGACCGCCAGACCCGCCGGCCGGTGATCGACGAAGAGGCCATCGCCTTCATCGTCTCCCGCTGGACGGGAATTCCCGTGACCAGGCTCCAGGAAGCGGAGACCGCGCGTCTTCTGCGCATGGAAGACGAGATCCACGCGTCGGTGGTCGGCCAGGACGAGGCGATCATGGCGGTGTCGCGAGCCATCCGCCGATCCCGGGCGGGGCTCAAGGACCCCAACCGTCCCATCGGGTCGTTCGTCTTCTCCGGGCCGACCGGAGTGGGCAAGACGGAGCTGGCGCGCGCCCTGGCCAAGTTCCTCTTTGCCGATACCCAGGCGCTCATCCGGGTGGACATGTCGGAGTACATGGAGAAGTTCTCGGTGTCCCGCCTCATCGGCGCGCCCCCGGGCTACGTCGGGTATGAAGACAGCGGGACCCTCACCAAGGCCGTGCGCCGCAAGCCCTACTCGGTCGTCCTCCTGGACGAGATCGAGAAGGCCCACCCCGATGTCTTCAACATCCTGCTCCAGGTGCTCGACGAGGGCCACCTGACGGACAATTACGGTCGGGTCATCGACTTCAAGAATACCGTCGTGATCATGACCTCGAACATCGGCGCCCGCGACATCATGCAGGGGAAGTCCCTCGGTTTCCACGGCACCGACGTCAAGGGCAGCTTCGAGAAGATGCAGGAGAAGGTCAAGGATGAGATGAACAAGGTGTTCAACCCGGAATTCCTCAACCGGCTGGACGACGTCATCGTCTTCCACCCGCTGACCAGGGAGCACATCGCCCAGATCGTCAGTATCCTGATGCGCGAGGTGCAGCAGCGCCGCCTGGGCGATGAGGTGAAGCTCACTCCCGCCGCCGTAGATTTCCTGGTCAACCACGGGTACGACCAGAGTTACGGGGCGCGCCCCCTGAAGCGCTCGATCCAGCGGTACATCGAGGACCCGCTCAGCGAGAAGATCCTCATGGGCGAGTTCGGCCGCGGCGACGAGATCGAGGTGGACGTCGCGCCCGACGGCGAACGGCTGGTGTTCCGGGCCCTGACTGGGACGCAGGCCTAGTCCCGCCGGGCGCCGGCCCGCGCGGGCCGGCGCCCCCACCTTGCACCCCGTGCCGATTCACCGACTCTCCTCGATCGCCGTCTCCGTGGCCCTTTTGTCCGGGGCGCCGGCCGCGCTCGCCGCCCAGGACCAGACCGCGGCCACCGTCGACAGCATCGCCGTCGAGGGGAACACCCGCCTCACCTCCTCGCAGATCATCGGGACCGCGGGCCTCGTCGTCCACCAGCCCATCAACTATCGGGACATCCAGCGCGCCATCACGGCCCTCTTCCGGACCGGGCAGTTCGATGATGTGGCGGTCGAGGAGCGCACGTCGGGCGAGCGCCTGGTCCTCGCCTTCAGGGTCAGGGAGCGCCCGCTGCTCCGGAAATGGGCCGTGCGGGGGGTGGAGAAGCTTTCCGAGAGCGAGGTGAAGGGAAGGGTGAAGCTCGTCGAGGCGCGGCCGATCGATCGAAACGAGGTCGAGCAGTCCCGCGCGTCCATCGACTCACTCTACAAGCACGCCGGATATTACGCCGTCCAGGTCAAGACGATCGAGATCCCCCAGGACTCGACAGGCGTACGGCTCGTCTTCGATGTCCAGGAAGGGGCACGTGTCGCCGTCGGACAGGTGGTGGTGGAAGGGAACGAGCGGTTCGACGACAAGGCGGTGGTCGGGCACATGGCCACCCGGCCCGAAGGGTTCTGGTGGTTCCAGAAGGGCGAATACGACGAGCAGAAGGTCGATGAGGACATCCGCGAGCGGCTGCCGCGCTGGTACGCCGACCACGGCCTCGTGGACTTCCAGGTGACGAGCGACTCCCTCGTCCCCGACTCGAGCGGCGGCAAGGCCATCCTTCATCTCAGCGTGGACGAGGGACAGGAATACAGGGTCGGGACATTCGACATCGAGGGGAACCGCCGCTTTTCGAGAGAGGAGCTTCAGACCTACTACCCCTTCGGCCCCGTGGAGCCCGACGGCACTCCCCTGGGCGGCCCCCGTCCCTACAGCCGATCCGACTGGGAATCGGCGACGGAAAAGATCCAGAACCTCTACGCCAACAACGGCTATCTGTACATGCAGATCGAGCCCGCCGAAGTCCGTCGGACAACCGCGGACGGCCAGCACCTGATCGACCTCCGGTGGGCCATCCGCGAGGGCTCGCCCGCGACCATCAACAAGGTGGAGATCGTCGGCAACGACGTCACCCACGAGCGGGTGATCCGCGAGGCGATCGTCGTGCTGCCGGGCGACCTCTTCAGCCGCGATCGGCTGATCCGTTCGTACCAGAACGTGTCCAACCTGGGGTTCTTCCAGCAACCGCTCCCGGCGCCCGACGTCAAGCCGGCCGCCAACGGCGTGGACGTCGACATCATCTTCCGGATCGAGGAGCGCCGCACCGGCAACATCAACTTTGGCGCGTCGCTCGGGCAGGGCACGGGGGTGGGCGGGTTCCTCGGCCTGGAAGAGCCGAACCTCTTCGGCCGGGGCAAGCGCGGACGCCTCCAGTGGCAGTTCGGCAGGAACATCAACGACTTCACCCTCAGCTACACCGATCCCGCCATCCGGGAGAGCCGGATTTCGGGCACCGTCTCGCTCTTCGACTCCCGTGCCCGCTACACCGTCGGCGACCTTGGCCAGCAGAAGCGCACGGGCGGCTCGCTCCAGCTCGGCTTCCCCCTACTCGGGTCGCGCTATACCCGCCTGTTCACTTCCTACTCCTACCAGCGGGTGAAGTACAGCGGCGGCTCGGAGGATTTGCGGGCGCGTTACAACTGCACCTCCTGCGTCCGGTCCACGCTCGGCGCCAGCGTCCTGCGCGACACCCGGGTCGGGCTCCCGTTCGCCACCGGCGGATCGCTGGCCAATCTGACCGGCGAGCTCAACGGCGGCTTCCTGGGCGGCACCGGCCACTACCAGAAGATCGAGGTCGAGGGCAAGTGGTATGCGCCGCTCGGTACCCTCGGCGGCGGGGCGCAGCTGGGGGCCGGGGGCGTGCAGTTCGTCCTCGGCCTCACGACCAAGACCGGCTTCATCTTCGGTGACGCCGGGCCGTTCTTCACCGAGCTCTATTCCCTGGGGGGCGTGCAGTACGGCATCCCGTTACGCGGCTACGGCGAGTTCTCCATCACGCCCAACGGCTACGACCCCACCGGGAGCACCTCCTCGGCAAGTCCGGACGCGTTCGGCGAGTCGTATGCGGCGTTCACGGTCGAGGCCGGCGCCCGGATCAGCCAGTCGCTGTACGCGGATATCTTCTTCGATGCGGGCAACGTCTACCGCACCGCCCGTCAATGGGACCCCACCCGGCTCTTTCGCGGGGCGGGGTTCGGGGTGGCGCTGATCTCCCCGCTGGGGCCGATCGGGGTGGATCTGGGATACGGGTTCGACAAGGTGGACCGGCTCGGCGAGCCCGACCCTGGTTGGATAGTGCATTTCAGGCTGGGCAATTTCTTCTAAATGGCGCGCACCTTTCATCGGGAGCAGAGCATGAAGCTGTCCGTCGTGGGAAGCTGGGCCGGCACCATCGCCCTCTTCTGTGTCGCCGCCCCAGTGGCGGCTCAGCAAGGCGGGGCCGGCAAGGTGGCCTTCGTGAATACCCAGGCGATCCTCAAGCAGACGCCGGGATACGCCCAGGCCGAGTCGACGTTCGCGAAGGAGCTCCAGACCTACCGCGGCGAAGTGCAGAAACTGCAGGCGAGCCTCGACTCGGCCGCCTCCGACTTCGAGCAGCAATCGGTTCTGTTGAGCCCGACGCAGCGCGCCGCGAAGCGGAAGGACCTCGAGGCCCAGCAGCAGAAGCTGGAGCAGCGGACCCAGGAGCTCCAGCAGCGCGCCTCGGGGCGGGAGCGCGAGCTGCTCGACCCGATCCAGACGAAGGTGAACAGCGTGATCGAGGGGATTCGCGCCGCCGGCAACTACGCCATGATCTTCGACGTGAGCGCGCCGAACAGCGGAATCGTCACGGCGGACAAGTCGCTCGATCTGACGCCGCGTGTCATTCAGCAGTTGAAGTCGGGCACCTGAGCCGGTGGCCTCGGCCGGCTTGACTGCGCAGGCGGTCGCCGATCTGGTCGGCGGCCGCCTGCTTGGCGATGGGGGGGTGCTGCTGCGCACCGTGCGCCCCCTGGAACGCGCCGGCCCCGAGGCGCTGTCGCTGGCGGTCTCCATACGCTATGCCGGGCAGCTCAGGGAATCGCTCGCCGGGGCCGTGCTGGTGCCGGAGGCGCTCGCCGAAGCGGGCGGGCCGGCCACCCGGATCGTCGTGGGTGACCCCTATGCGGCGCTGGTGCGCGCCATGGGCGCGCTGTTTCCCCCGGCGGAGGTCGTGCCCGGAATAGACGCCACCGCCCGCCTCGGCGCCG
>CAYYXP010000203.1:0-22768 GCA_964475685.1 uncultured Gemmatimonadaceae bacterium
ATGCTCGATCCCATCGCCGACAAGCTCCTGCTGTTCGCGATGCTGGTCCCGATCTACTGGATCTCCCGCCAGCGACACGATCTCTACGACATCCCGGTCTGGGGCAGCATCCCGCTGTGGGTCTGCCTGCTGCTGATCGGGCGGGAGGTCGCGATGACGTTGTTCCGGTGGTGGGCCATCCGGCGGGGCGTCGTCATTCCGGCCGGCGGCGCCGGGAAGCTCAAGACGACGATTCAAAACGTCTTCATCGGTGCAATCATCCTCTGGTTTGCCTTCCGCGACGCGCGGAAGCCGCTCGGGTGGGAGCACAGCCGCTATGCCGACTACTGGAACCAGTTCCATGGCGGTTTCGTCGCCGTCACGCTCGCCATCGCGGCGCTGCTGACCGTCTACTCCTTCGGGCAATACCTCTACCGGAATCGGGGATTGTTCAGGTGATCGGCGACAGCTCCTAGCCGTGGACATCGAACTCGTCACCATCGGCACCGAGCTGCTTCTCGGGTTCACCATCGACACCAACGGCGCCGAGATCGCCGGAGCGCTGGCCAGCCAGGGGATCCGCGTCGGCCGGCGCACCGCGGTCGCCGACCGCGAGCCCGACATTCGAGAGACGGTCTCCGCCGCGCTCCAGCGCACCGGCGCCGTCATCACCACCGGCGGCCTCGGCCCCACCCGCGACGACATGACCAAGAGGATCGTCGCCGATCTCTTCGGCGCGCCGCTCGAGTTCGACGAAAGGATCTGGGCGTCGTTGCTCGATCGATTCGCCCGTGCCGGGCGCCCAGCGGCGCAGAGCAATCGAAGCCAGGCGGAGGTCCCCCGGGGCGCCACCGTGCTTCCCAATCGGTGGGGCACCGCACCGGGGCTCTGGATCGAAGGCGCCCCCGGGCTCGTCGTGATGCTGCCCGGCGTGCCCCACGAGATGCGCATGCTTCTGAAGCATGAGGTGGTGCCGCGCCTGACCGGCCGCGGTGAGGGGCGGGTCATCCGCTCGCTGGTCGTGCGCACCACCGGGATCGCCGAATCCACGCTGGCCGAACGCATGGGCGAGATCGAGCGCGACGTCGCTCCACTGAGCCTCGCCTATCTCCCGGGACTCGACGGGGTGGACCTCCGGCTCACCGCGTGGGATCTCCCTCCCGCGGAGGCTGATGGTCTGCTGCGCCCGGCTGCCGATCTCCTCCGGGCCCGCGCCGGAGAGTTCATGTACGGTGAAGGTGATGCCGACCTGGCGGCGCTCGTCCTCGAGGGGGCGAGGTCCAGGGGCCTGCGCGTCGGCGCGGCGGAGTCGTGCACCGGCGGGCTGCTCGGCGAGCGACTCACCGAGACAGCGGGAAGCTCGGATGTGTTTGTCGGAGGGGTCGTTTGCTATGACAACGCTCTCAAGACCTCATTGCTCGGCGTGCCGCCCGCGCTCATCCAGTCGGACGGGGCGGTGAGCGAAGCGGTGGCGCGCGCCATGGCGGCCGGAGCCATCCAGCGGCTCGGCGTGGACCTGGCCGTGTCCGTCACCGGCATCGCCGGTCCCGGCGGCGGCACCGAGGCCAAGCCCGTCGGCACCGTCTGGCTCGGACTCGCGCACGGGGACGAGGTCACCGCGCGGCGCTCGCTCTTTCTCGGCAGCCGGCACGACATCCGCCGGCGCGCCGCCCAGGCGGCGCTGTTCATGATGCACAAGCGCCTGCAGTCGCTCTTGTAACCTGCCTTTCTGTCCGTCCTCACCGGGCACGAGACGTGCTATTATCTTTCCGAACGGCCCATCCTGGAGGAGCCCCTAAGTGAGTGACAGAAGGCGAGTTAGTAGGGACGCCCGGAGCGGCGGAACCTCCATCAACACTCCGGGTGGCATGAGTCAGGCTGCCGCCACGGCCGGTCCGAGCGCCGATGGCGCCGATCTGGCTTCGACCGACATGTCCACCGAGCCCTCGTCGCGCGATGATGCGACCCAGGAAATCTTCGGTGGCCTCCCGGTCGAGCCCGATTCGGAGGCAATCAAGCGGCTCGAGGGCGAGCTCGAGGCGGCGCGCGACCAGCATCTCCGGCTCGCAGCGGAGTTCGACAACTACCGCAAACGCGTCGCGCGGGAGCGGGGTGAACTGACCGACCGGGCGCAGTCCGGCCTGGTCAGTCGCATCCTCGACGCGCTGGGCGACATGGACCGCCTGGCCGGCACGATGAGCGACATGCCGGTCGAGTCTCTCCGCCAAGCGGTGGCGCTGGTGGACCGCAAGTTCTGGAAGGAGCTGGAGGGCGCCGGGCTCGAGAAAATCGATCCGGTGGGGGCCGCTTTCGATCCGAGCCAACACCAGGCGGTGTCCGTCATTCCGCCGCCCACCCCCGACATGGATCACCAGGTGAGCGCCACCTTCCAGATCGGCTATCGCTTCAAGGGAGTCCTGGTGCGGCCCGCGCAGGTCCAGGTGTATTCAGAGCAGGGTCAAGCGTAACGTGGCCACGCGTGACTTCTACCAGATTCTCGGCGTTCCCGACTCGGCGAGCCAGGAGGAGATCAAGAAGGCCTACCGGCGCCTGGCCAAGCAGTATCACCCCGACGCCAATCCGGACAATCCCAAGGCGGCGGAGCGCTTCAAGGAAATGTCCGAAGCCCAGACGGTGCTGTCCGACCCCAAGAAGCGCGAGCACTACGATCGAATGCGCCGGTTCGGAGCGTTCGACGGATCCGGCCGGGGCGCTCGAGCGGGTGCGCCGGGCGGGCGGGGGGGAGCCCGCAGTGGTGCGGGCGGGCCGATGGACGAGGGCATCGATTTCAGTGATTTCGGCGGCCTCGGCGACATCTTCTCGTCCATCTTCGGCCGCGGGCGCCGGGATGAGACGGTCTCCGAGACGCTGGAGACGCTGGTCGAAATCCCCTTCCGGGTCGCCGTGCTCGGCGGCAAGGTCCCGGTCACGCTGGCGGTCACCGAAAGCTGCTCTGCCTGCTCGGGAACCGGGGGGGCGTCGGGCGCCACCTGGTCCACCTGCCCGGAGTGCGGCGGACGAGGAACGATCTCGTTCGGGCAGGGGGGATTCTCCGTCAACCGGCCCTGCCCGCAGTGCCGTGGCCGGGGCAAGACGTCGTCGGCGGCCTGCCATGCCTGCGGGGGCGCCGGTGAGCTCCGCTCCGAGCGGCGGGTGGTCATTGCCGTGCAGCCGGGCACCGAGACAGGCACGCGGGCGCGGTTGCGCGGCCAGGGTCAACCGGCCAGGCCCGGAGGCGCTCCCGGCGACCTGCTCGTCACCTTTCAGGTTCTGCCTGACCGGTTCTTCCACCGGGACGGACTCGACATCCTCTGCGAGGTACCCATCAACGTCGCGCAGGCCATGCTCGGCACGCGGCTGAGGGTCCGTACGCTCGACGGGAAAAAGGTCATGCTGAAGATCCCGGCGGGAACGCAGCCCGGGAGGAAGTTCCGCATCAAGGGGCAGGGCATCGAGAAGAACGGCCGTCGGGGGGATCAGCTGGTCGCGGTCCAGGTCACCGTTCCCACCGAGCTGACCCCGGAACAGCAGGAGTTGTTCAAGAAGTTCGCCGAGGCCTCGGGAATGCGCTCCTAGCGCGCCTCAGCTCACTCCCGGAAGGACCCGCTCCACAAGAATTCGATGGCTGCCTCGTTCCGCCTCCGGGCTGGGCGGATGCCGCTGCTCGTAGCTGCCGTCGGGACGCAATTCCCACGCTTGACGATTGTCCTGCCAGAGGAGGATCAGCAGGTCCCGCAGCGCCTGCCGGTGCGCAGGCTCCTCGACCAGCGTCACCGCCTCGATCCGGCGGTCGAGATTGCGGGGCATCCAGTCGGCCGAGCCGATGTAGACCTCTTCCTCGCCTCCGTTCAGGAAGTAGAACGCCCGGGAGTGTTCCAGGAACCGCCCCACGATGCTGATGACCCGAATTCTGTCGCTGACCATGGGCAGTCCGGGCCGGAGGCAGCAGATGCCCCGCACGATGAGCTCGATGGTCACCCCTGCCTGGGAGGCGGCGTAGAGCGCGGCGATGAGGTCCGGATCCACCAGGGCGTTCATCTTCGCCATGATGCGTGCCGGCCGGCCCGCGTGGTGGTGGACCACCTCGCGCTCGATCATGGCGATGAACCGCTCCCGCATCCCCTTCGGGGCGACGATGAGCTTGCGATATCCCGCCGGAGAGGCGAATCCCGTCAGGACATTGAAGAGGTCGGTCAGGTCGGCGCCGAGATCGGGGTTGGCGCTGAGCAGCCCGAAGTCGGTATAGAGCCGTGCGGTCTTCGGGTTGTAGTTCCCCGTGCCGATGTGGAGATAGCGGCGCATCGTGTCGCCTTCGCGCCGGACCACGAGCATCACCTTGGCGTGGGTCTTGAGCCCGGCCACACCGTAGCTCACATGGACCCCCACGTCCTCCAGCCGCTGGGCCCAGATGATGTTGTTCTCCTCGTCGAATCTCGCCTGCAGCTCGATCAGGACGGCCACCTGCTTGCCGCGCTCGGCCGCATGCACCAGCATCCGGGCAATGCTCGAGTCTCCGCCCGTGCGGTACAGGGTGAGCTTGATGGCCAGGACGTCCGGATCCTCGGCTGCCGTCTGGATGAAGCGCTCGACCGACGTGGCGAATCCGTCGTAGGGATGGTGGAGCAGTACGTCGCCCTCGCGGATCACATCGAAGATGTTGCGCGGGCCTGCAAGGCGGGGCTGGGTCGCCGGGTGAAACACCGGGTCCTTGAGCGCCGGCAAGTCGAGTGACGCGAGCGTGAGCAGGTCCGCGGTGTCCATGAGGCCGGACACCTCGTAGAGATCGTCCAGGGTGAGCGGCCGGGCCGGCGCGTCCTGTTGCTCGGTGAACTCCATCAACAGCCGTTCGCGGAGCGAGGCCGGCATCGAGGCATGGACCTCGATCCGCACCACCTCGGCAAACCGGCGGTTGCGCACTTCCTCCTGGATAAGGCTCAGCAGGTCTTCCGCTTCGTCGCCGTGGTCGATCTGGAGATCGACGTTCCGCGTGATCCGGAAGATGTAGCACCCGAGAATCTCGACTCCCGGAAAGAGCGCCTCGAGATTGGCGCCGATAACCTCTTCGAGCGGGATGAAATGGTTGGCCGTCGGAAGGGGGACCCACCGGGGGAGAATCTTCGGCACCTTCACCCGCGCAAACCGCTCTTCGCCGTCCGCTCCCCGCAACGCCACCGCGAGAGAGAGGCTGAGGTTGGAGATGTAGGGGAAGGGGTGCCCGGGATCGACGGCGAGCGGGGTCAGAACCGGAAACACGTTCGACCGGAAGTAGGCGTCGAGCTGCTCCCGGTCGCTCGGGTCGAGCTCCTCGACTCCCGTGTGCAGGGTCAGGCCTTGCCGGGCGAGGGCGGGGAGGACCTCCTCCATCAGGCACCGGCGATGGTCGCGAAGGTGCTCCCGTACCGTTCCCGAGATGGCCCGGAGCTGGTCCTCGGGTGTCATGCCGTCGGCGGTGCGCTCCACTATCCCCGCGGCGAGCTGCTGCTTGAGTCCCGCCACCCGCACCTGGTAGAACTCGTCGAGGTTGCTGCTGAAGATGCCGAGAAACTTGAGGCGCTCGAGGAGCGGGGTGCGCCCGTCGAGCGCCTCCTGCAGGACCCGCCGGTTGAACTCGAGCCAGGAAAGCTCGCGGTTCAGGTAGAGGGACGGGTCCCGGAGGTCCGCGGAGATCAGGTCTTCTTGGGACTGAACATGAGCGAGAGGATCAGGCTCACGATCCCGATCACCAGGCCGCCGAGAAAGGCCGGCCAGAACCCGCTCACGGCGAAGCCAAGATCCCAGCGCGACGAGAGCCACCCGGTGACCATCACCATGAGCGCGTTGATGACCAGCGTGAAGAGCCCGAGAGTCAGTACGATGAGCGGGCAAGTGAGCATGGTCAGGATCGGCCGGAGAAGGCTGTTCACGACCCCGAAGACCGCCGCGACCATCAGCAGTTGGACAATCGTCCCGTTGAAGTCCAGACCGGTAAGGAAGTAGGCGGCCACCCAGAGCGCGGCGGCATTGAACACCCAGTGCATCAGCAGGGAGCGCATGAAACTCTCCGGTTCAGGACACTCACGCGATGACGCCTCCGCCGAGGACGCGCCCGTGATCGCCGTACAGGACCCCCGATTGCCCCGGTGAAATTGCCCGAACCGGAGCGTGCAGTACGAGGGAAACGCGATCTTCGCCGCGTTCGGTCACCGACGCTGGGACCGCCCGCCCGCGGTGCCGAATCTGCACCTCACAGCGGTCGCCTTCCTCGAGAGGGGGCGCCAGCCAGTTGACCTCCTCGAGCGTCACCCGATGGCCCTCGAGGTCATCCGCTGTTCCTACCACCACTTCACGCCGCTCCGGCCGGATGGCGACGACGAAGCGCGGTCGGGCGGCGCCACCGGGCACCCCCTTCCGCTGGCCGATGGTGTAGCGGGCATAGCCGCGGTGCTGCCCGATGACCTGTCCCGACGTGGTAACCAGCGGGCCCGGGGCAAGTGCGGGAGCGTCCGCCGGGAGGTGCCGCTCCAGCACGCCCGCGTAGTCGTCGTCCGGAACGAAGCAGATCTCGACCGACTCCTTCTTGTCGGCGGTGGCAAGGCCGAGGGCGCGGGCGTAGGCCCTGGTCTCCTTCTTGGAAAGCTCGCCCACCGGCGTCAGCATCCGGGCCACCACGCTCCGGTCGATACCCCAGAGGAAGTAGCTCTGGTCCTTCTCCCGGTCCCGGCCGCGGTAGAGCCCGCCGTTGTGCGCGACGGCGTAGTGCCCGGTGGCGATGTAGCGGCACTCGAGCGCGTCGGCATGGGCAAGGAGGTCGCGGAACTTGGTGAACGAGTTGCAGCGGACACAAGGGATCGGTGTGCGCCCCCGGCTGTACTCGCTCACGAAGTTCTGGATCACGTGCAGGTTGAATCGGTCCTCAAGATTCAGGACGTAGTGGGGAATCCCGAGGGTATGGGCGACATCGCGGGCGTCGTTGATGGAGTCGAGCGAACAACAGGGGCGGTCGGGGACCGAGTCGCCGTAACAGAAGAGCTTCATCGTGGCGCCGATCACGTCGTATCCCTGGTCGGCGAGCCGGGCGGCCGCGACGGAGCTGTCCACGCCCCCCGACATCGCGACCAGCACCCGGTCAGCCACGGCCGAGCACCCCGGCAAGCTTCCGTACCTTGGCGACGACACCGGGCATGACCTCGGCCACGCGGTCCACGTCCGCTTCCGTGCTCTCGTGGCCCAGGCTGAAGCGAACCGCCCCCATCGCCAGTTCCCTCGGCATCCCAATGGCCAGGAGTACGTGGGACGGCTCGGCGGCGCCGGTCGAGCACGCGGAGCCGCCCGAGGCGGCCACGCCAGCCAGGTCGAGGTGCATGATCAGCGCCTCGCTGTCGGCGCCGGCGACGGCCACGTTGAGCACATGAGGCGCTCGGTCGCCCGCTTCCGCCGCGATCACGAGGTCGGGGACGCCGCTCCTGAGACGTTCCGCGAGCCTGTCGCGCAGCCCCTGGAGACGCCGGGCCTCGGTGGCCTGTTCGGCCGCGGCGAGCCGCGCGGCGCGGCCCAGGGCCACCGCGCCGGCCACGTTCTCCGTTCCCGGGCGAATGCCGTATTGCTGCCCGCCGCCGTGGATGATGGCTTCCACCGCCTTGCGGTCGCGGACCAGGAGAGCGCCGACGCCCTTGGGCGCACCGATCTTGTGGCCCGAGATCGCGAGCATTGTGCACGCCACCTCTCGGAACGAGACCGGCACCTTCCCGAAGGCCTGGACCGCGTCGGTGTGCAGGGTAACGCCCGCGGCGCGGCATCGAGCGGAGATTTCGGCGATCGGCTGGATGACGCCGATTTCGTTGTTCACCCACATGACGGAAACCACCGCGGGGCGCTGCTCGAGCGCGGCGTCGAGCGCGGCGAGATCGAGCCTTCCGGCGGAGTCCACCGGCAGGATGACTTCCCGCCCGCCCAGGTTGCAGACGGCGTGCGCCGCCGCCAGGATCGCCTTGTGCTCGATGGACGAGACGGCGGCGCACATCTCTCCGCCGCGGTGCCGGGCGGCCAGTGCGGCGCCCACGAGGGCGAGGTTATCGGCCTCGGTGCCTCCCGAGGTGAAGATCACCTGGTTTGGCTCGGCACCCACCGCCTCCGCCACCTCCCGGCGGCCCTGCTCCAGCCCGGCTCGCGCCGTGCGGCCGAACCGGTGGCTGCTCGACGGGTTGCCGAATCCCTTCTCGGTGAGAAACGGCAGCATGGCCTCGAGGACTTCGGGGCGGACCGGAGTCGTCGCGGCGTAGTCGAGGTAGACGGGATGGGCGGACATGCCTACACGCTGCTCACCGAGAGAGCTGTGACGTCGTCCACCGCCATCGTCTCATGGGTGAAGTACGGTTCCCCATGGCGGGCCCGGATCAATGAGCCATAGTGGGCGTTCTGGGTCTCGACGAGCGAATACAGGTCCTGCCCGGTGGGGAAGATCTCCCCCGCTGCCTGGGCCCCATCGAACTGGCTCCCGTAGCAGCGGATGGCGGCCATCTTCCGCTCGAACTGGGGGCTGATGTCCACCACGAACGTCGGCTTGACCGGGTCCTCGCGGTAGGAGAGCGCGTAGAGAATCTTGAACGGCCGGTGGGGCGGGCCGGGGGCGTCGTACTTCTGCAGTCCCGCCAGGAAACAGGCGTCGCGCCCGAGTTCCGACGCCACGCGATGGTCGGGGTGGCGCCCGATGGGGAAGGGGAGGATGACGACCCGCGGCGCGAAGTGGCGGATGTGGGCCACCACCTCGCGGCGCGCGTCGTCGCTGTTCACCAGGCGGGCGTCGGGGAGGCCGGCGTTTCTCCTCTCGCTCACGCCCATCACCGCGGCAGCGCGTTCCGCCTCCTCGGCCCGGAGTGATGCGCTGCCGCGGGTCCCGCTCTCCCCTGCCGTCAGGTCGAGAATGGCGGTCCGGCGGCCTGCGTCGACGGCCTTGAGGAGCGTGCCGGCGCACGTCAGTTCCACATCGTCGCGGTGGGCGGCGATGGCCAGAATATCTACGGACATGGGGTACCAATATACCTACTCATGGTGGAGCGCCTCGACCGGGTCCATTCGGGCGGCCCGGTTGGCGGGGTACATGCCGAATGCCAGCCCTATGGCGATGCTGACCCCGCAGGCCAGGACGGCGCTCCAGAGCGGCACGGCGGACTCGAGCTGAAGTGTGGCCTTCAGGACCTCGCCGGCGAGGAGCCCGAACACGATCCCGAGCAGTCCGCCGATGAGGGTGAGCGTGGCCGCCTCCACCAGGAACTGCCAGAGAATCTCCCTCCGCGTGGCGCCGAGGGCCTTCCGGAGTCCGATCTCCTTCGTGCGGTCGGTGACCGAGACCATCATGATCGCCATCACGCCGATGCCGCCCACCAGCAGGGCGACGCTCGACAACGAGACCATCGCCAGGAAGAAGTAGGTCGTGAACTTGCCCACGACGTCGAGAATCTGGTCCTGGCTGATCAGGTCGAAGGTGTTGGGCATCCCGGGGCGAAGGTTGCGCGCCCGCCGCAGTGCCACCGTGGCCAGGTCGCGGGCGGCAGCGGGATCGACGCCCTGACGCGGCTTGACGGCGATGAAGAGCATGTTCGTTTCGTCGTAACGGAAGTTCTGGCGGGCGGTCTCGAACGGGATGACGCCGCCGATCTCCTGGCCGGGCGGCTCGAAGATGTTGCCCGGTTTCTGGTACACTCCGATGATGAGTAACGACTTTCCGCCGACGCGCACATGGCGGCCGAGCGGATCGATCCTGCCGTAGAGGAGGTCGGCGACGTCGGCCTCGATCACCATGACCTCGGCGCCCGCCAGCTCGCCCCGCGTGAAGAACCGTCCGCGGAGCAACGTCCCCCCCTGGATCTCCATGTAGTGCTCGTCGGCCCCGAAGACGGTGAGCGTCTGGGTGCGCGCCCCCTGGTATTCGATTCGCTGGAAGAGCTGCACCCACATGCCGGCGTAGCCGATCTGGGGCACCCGGGCGAGCGCGTCGGCGTCGGGGCTGGAGAGCACCGGCCTGATCCGGACGGCGTAGGGGAGACGGTCCGGGTTGAGCGGCGTCTGGGAGAAGAATCGCATGACGTAGAACACCGACGGGCCCGCGGTCTCGATCGCGTTGAAGATCTGGGTCCGGATCCCCTGCACCATCGAAGCGATGGCCATCACGGTGGTCACGCCGATCACCACGCCCAGGATCGTGAGGGCCGACCGGAGCTTGTTGATCCGGAGCGAGGCCAGCGCGATCGTGACGCCCTCACCGACGTTCCGAAGCATGGGCTACTCCGCCCTGAGGGCGGTGATCGGGTCGAGCCGGGAGGCGCGGGACGCGGGGAACACACCGAAGACGATGCCGGCGCCCGCGCCGAGGGCCAGCGCCACCCCCACCGACCAGAGGGTGATGCGGGCCGGCAATGGCGTGAAGCTCGAGACGAGCACCGCCAGCCCCCACCCCGCCATCACACCCTGGATACCTCCGAGCGACGAGAGCACCACCGCCTCGATGAGAAACTGGCGCCGGATGTCCCGGCGCCGGGCCCCGAGCGACTTCCTGAGGCCGATCTCCCGGGTGCGCTCGGTCACGCTCATCAGCATGATGTTCATGATCACGATGCCGCCGACGACGACTCCGATGCAGACCACGGCCGGGATCGCCGTGAAGAGAATGCGCGTGAGCTTGCGCCAGAAGGCGACGAGGGCATCCGCCTTGTCCACGGTGAAATCGTTCGGCTCGCCGGGACGCAGCCGGTGGGCCACCCGCATCGCCTCCTCGGCCCGAACCATGGCGCCGTCGATTTCCTCCGAGGTGTGCATCTTCACCGACACGACGGTCGTCTTGCGGCGGCCGTAGAACGATTCGAACGTACTGAAGGGGAGGAGAATGAATCCGTCGAACGATTGGCCGAGGACCCGGCCCTTCTTGGCGATCACGCCTTTCACCGCCACTTCCCGTCCGGCCACCCGGACTTTCCGCCCCACCGCGCTGGCCGGTTGATCGAACAGCTTGTCCGCGACATCGTAGCCGAGGATGACGACGGGCCGGCGCTCGCGGATGTCGGGATCGGTGAGCGGCTCGCCGGCGAACATCCGGTAATCCAACACCACGTGGTACTGGGGAGTGGTGCCGAAGACGAGCACGTCGCCGACGTTGCGGTTCCTGTAGGCGACGCTGCTCAGCGGCGTCGGCCAGCCGGACTGGAGCGACACCGCCTGCGCGTCGGGCAGGGCCCGCTGCAGCACCGCCGCGTCGTCCTCGGAGATCAGCGGCCGCTTGCTGATCGCCTTCACCTGCTCGTCGTCGAGGAGTCCGATCGAGATCGGATTGCGCCGGACCTGGAAGGCGTTGGTGCCGATCACCGCCCCGGTGAGATTGTCCTTGACATACGAGTTCATGCCCTGGATGACCGCGACGACGACGACGAGAAAGCCGACGGAGACGATGATGCCGAGCAGGGTGAAGAAGGAGCGGAGCTTGCTGGTCCAGATGGACTCGAGGGCGAGCCTCAGGGCCTCGGAGAGGGGCATGAGAGAAAAATAGCGCTACTCGTACCTCAGTGCTTCCACCGGATCGAGGCGGGACGCGCGGCTGGCAGGATAGAGGCCGAACAGGACGCCCGTGAGGATCGAGACGAGCAGCGCGGCCACCACGGAGAGGAGGGGAATGGAAGCGGGAACAGGGGTGAACCGGCGAATCCCCGCCGCGAGCAGGGCCCCGCACGCCATGCCCACCAGGCAGCCCACCAGCGTGAGCGTGGCCGCCTCGACGAGGAACTGGAACATGATCTCTCCCCGGGTGGCGCCGAGCGCCTTGCGCACGCCGATCTCGCGGGTGCGCTCGGTGACCGAGATCATCATGATGGCGACGACGCCCACCCCACCGACCATCAGGCCGACGCTGGAGAGCGCGATCATCGCTATGAAGAAGGCCGCGGTGATCTTGTTGAACGCCTCGAGGACACGGTCCTGGGTGACGATCGCGAAATTGTTCGCCTCTGCCGGCCTGAGCCCCCGCCTGGACCGGAGTGCCGCCGTGACCTGGTCCTGGGCCTCGGCCAGGGTGGCGCGCTCGGTGGGCTGCACCGCGACCTCCATCCAGCCCCGGTCGTACTCGGCCACCTTGGTGAAGACGGTGTGAGGGATCGCCAAACGCGGCTCGTCAGCGTTGCTGAACAGGGACGCGGCCTCGGAGTGCATCCCCAGGACGGTGAACGGTTGTCCGAAGATCCTGATCGTCTTTCCGATGGCTTCCTGGCCCGGGAAGAGCGACGCGGCCAGCTTGTCATTGATGATGGCCACGTGCGCGCCCGCTGCGTATTCGAGCGGCGTGAAGTTTCGACCGGCGAAGATGTCGCCGCCGTTGACCTGGGTCCAGGAGGGGCCGAAGCCCGCGACGCTCACACTCTGGAGGTTGATGCGCCCGAAGCTCACCGGGCCGTCGGTGTATTCCCCGACATTCGCGTCCCGGACGGCGGGGAGCTTGCGGATCATCTCGGCCTCCTCCGGCGTGATCCAGGGCATTCTCCGCCAGGGGGAGGTCTCATCGGAACCGTCGGAGATCTCCAGACCGCCGAAGAAGTACCGCTGGACGAAGAAGGTCTTGGGGCCGGCGGACTCGAGGATCGCGGTGATACTGTGGTTGATCCCGGCGATGGCCGAGGCCATGCCGATCACGACGGTGACGCCGACCGCCACCCCGAGGATCGTCAGCGTGGCTCGGACCTTGTTCGAACGCACCGACTCGAGAGCCACGCCCACGCCCTCGCCCATGCGCGACAGCATGATGCCGCCCGGCAGCCGGCTCATTCCGCCCTCAACGCGAGGATGGGATCGAGGCGTGAGGCGCGGCTGGCGGGATAGACGCCGGCCGCGACACCCACGCCGATGCCGAGGACGACCCCCGCCAGGATCGACCAGGGCGCGACGGCGGTGGGGAGCGGGGTGACCTGCTTCACGACCCAGGCGAGCGCCAGCCCGAAACCGATCCCGGCGAGCGCACCAGCAAGGGAGAGCGTAGCCGACTCCACGACGAATTGCGCGAGGATGTCGCTGCGGCGCGCGCCGAGCGCCTTCCGGATTCCGATCTCACGGGTGCGCTCGCTCACCGCCATCAGCATGATGTTCATGATGACGATCCCGCCGACCACCAGCGAGATCGCCACCAGCCCCGGCAGCGCCAGGAAGAGAATCCGCGAAATCTTCTTCCAGGTGCCCAGCGCGCCTTCGGCGGTCTGGAAGGAGAAGTTGCTCTGCTGCCACGGCCTCAACTGGCGGCGGGAGCGCATGGCTGCTTCCGCCTCGCTCATTGCCTGCTCCATCGAGGACGGATCGGAGGTGCGCACGATGAGTGCATCGAGAATGTTGATCGGGCAGATCAGCCGGCGGGCCGGGGCATTGAACGGCATGATCGCGAACTTGTCGAGCGAGATGCCGAAGAGCGTACCCTGCCGGGCCACGACACCGATGACCCGGTAGGGCAAGCCCGCGATCTGGACCGCCTTGCCGAGGGGGTCCACACCGGAGAAGAGTTTCCCGGCCAACTCGCTGCCGATCACCAGCACCGGCAGCGCCGCCTGGACCTCCTGGGGCGTGAAGGCTCGGCCGGCCGTGATCTCGTAGTTCCGGATGTCGAAGTACGTGGCCTCGGTGCCGACCAGATCGATGTCCCTGGCCACCGCCCCGTTGTAGTGCACGGCCACGCGGTCCGTGCAGTACTTGGCAAAAGTGGCCGGGGTGTGGATGCGGTCGCGCACGAAGTCGGCGTCGGAATAGCTGATGCGCGGGCGGCGGCTCCACTCCAGCCAGGTTTCCTCGGTTACGTGCCCGGTGACGATGTTGGGCCGATGGCGAAGCTCGAACGTGTTGGCGCCCACCAGCGTATTGGCGAAACTGTCCACCATGTAGCGGTTGAGGCCCTGGACGATCGACACCACCGCGATCAGAAAGGTGACACCGATGAGCACGCCGACGAGGGAGAAGAAGCTCTTGAGCTTCTGGGCGCGGATCGTCCGGAAGGCCATCCGGAACGCCTCGAGCAGGTGCATCTAGGCGGCTTCCCCGCGGCTCAGCCGGTCGCTCTCCACCTGTCCGTCGCGCAGTACCACCACCCGCTCGGCATGCGCCGCGATGTGGGGCTCGTGGGTCACCATGATCACCGTCTGCCCCGAGGCATGCAGGTCGCCGAACACCCGCATGATCTCCTCGCTCGTGCCGCTGTCGAGGTTTCCGGTGGGCTCGTCGGCCAGGAGAATCGAGGGCCGGTTCACCAGGGCGCGGGCGATCGCCACCCGCTGGCGCTGGCCGCCGGACAGCTCGGGGGGCCGGTGCTCCATCCGCTCGCCGAGGCCCACCCGCGCCAGCGCCTCGGCGGCGCGGCTCCGGCGCTCCCGGGCGCCCACGCCTGCGTACACCAGCGGGAGCTCGACGTTGTGCAGCGCGGTGGCGCGGGGAAGCAGGTTGAACGTCTGGAAGACGAACCCGATCTCGCGGTTGCGCACCCGCGCGAGGTCGTCGTCGGACAGCCTCGACACCTCGTGGCCGTTGAGCCAGTACTCGCCGCCGGTCGGCGTGTCCAGGCAGCCGAGAACGTTCATCATGGTGGACTTGCCGGAGCCGGAGGGTCCCATGATCGCGACATACTCGTTCCGCCGGATATCGAGCGAGACGCCCCGGAGCGCGAGGATCGTCTCCTCGCCCATCCGGTACTCCCGGCTCAGGTCGCGGATGCGGATGACGTCCGTCATGATTCCGCCGGAACTTTCTTCGTGGTGTCGGCCGCGCGCACCCGGGCCGCGTCCTTGAGCTCGCGGATGGCCTGGTAGGTGCCGGCGGCGATCGTCTCTCCCTCGCGCAACCCGTCCACCACCTCGAAGTACTCGTCGCCGGCGATACCCACCTTGACCGGCCGGAAGGTGGCGAGGCCGTCGCGGACCACGAACACCCCCTCGGCTTCCTTGGAGGGGTCCCGGCGGCGCAAGGTGTCGCCCGGGATGCCGGTGGAGTCGTTCTCGTTGAGCAGCCGCTCGTGGTCGCGCACGGTGAGCGCGATGATGGGAATGCTGAGTGCGTTCGTCCGCGTGTCGGTGACGATGCGCGCGGTGCAGCTCAGGTCGGGACGGATGTCCTGCGGAGGCATGTCGAGCGTCACCTCGACGTCGAAGTCCACCGCCCGGTCGTTGGAGCCGGACGCGGTCTGGGTCGGCGTCAGCTTGGCGCTCTGACTGATCTGTGTGACCCGGCCCACGAAAGTCGTGTCGGTGTAGGCGTCGATGGTCACCTCGACGGAGTCGCTCGTGGAGAGCCGTACCACATCCGTCTCGTCCACCTGCACCTTGGCCAGGATCACGGAGAGATCGGCGATCGTCATCAGGAGGCCGGTCTCCCGGGAGAACGTGCCGGGGACCGCGACTTCGCCCTCTTCCACGGCGAGCCGCACCACCCGGCCGGAGATCGGCGAGGTCAGTCGGGTCTTCGACAGGTTGTCCCGCGCCTCCTGGAGGCTGGCGCGCGACTGCGCGAGCTGCGCCTGCATGGACTGGACGTTGGCCTGCGCCACCTGGTAGGAGGTCTGCGCCTGCTCCGCCGACTCCTGGGTGATGAGATTCGGGCCGAGCTGGGTGAGCTGGCGAGCCCGGTTCCAGGCGCGCTCCGCTTGGTCGCGGTTGGCCTTGGTCTGGAGCAGGGTGGCTTGGGTAGAGGAGACCAGGCCCTGCGCACGGTCAACCGCCGCCTGGTACTGCGCCGGGTCGATCTGAAGGAGGAACTGGCCCTTGCGAACGGTATCGCCCTCCCCCACCGCGATCTTGATGATGCGGCCAGTGATGTCCGCGCTGATGTCGACCGAGGTCTTGGCCTCGATCTTCCCGCTGGCCGTCACCGCGCTGACGAGGTCGCGGCGCGCCACCGTCTCCAGGCGCACCTCCGTCACGTCCTTCTTCTTCGCGTTGATGCGGTAGGCGATGACGCCTCCGGCGACGAGCGCGACCACCCCGAGAACCAGACCGATCTTCATCCCGCGCGACATGTGCGTCCCTCGTTAGCGTAGTGGACGGCCGACCGCGGCTTCCAGCGCCACGATGGCTTTGTGGTAGTAGTAGACCGCGTTCACGTAGTCTCCCTCGGCCTGCTGCACCGCGTTCTGCGCGTCCGACACCTCCAGCGATGTCCCGGCCCCCAGCCGGTACCGATCCCGTGCGAGGCGCAAGAGGTCACGCGCGGCGTCCCGATTGGCGGATTGCACGGCGATGGCCTGGTAGGCGGCCTCGAGCCCGAGGAAGCGGGCGTGGACGTCGCTTCTCACCTGAAGACGGCGGGCCCTGGTTTCCTCGTCGGTGTCCTGCTCCTGCGCCTTGGCCTCGGAGACGCGGAGCGAGCGGCCGAACCCGGTGAAGATCGGCAAGGACACGCGCAGGTTGGCCTGGAACGGCTGTCCGGTGTAGTGGAACGGGAAATTGTCGTTGGCATCGTTGATCTGCTGGGTGACCGGGTCGAGCAGGGCGCCGCCTCCGTCCACCAGACCCGAAGCGGTGTAGCAATTGGCCACCTCCCCGCCGAGGTTGAGTCCCGAGCGAATCTGGTTGTCGTATTGGCAGTCGGCAGCCTGCGATTGGGCAAAGGTCAGCGACTGGTTCAGGAGGAGGCCGTCGTCGGTGAACTGCTGGGTCCAGCCGCTCCATAAGGCCTGCACCGAGAGCGTGGGGAGATACTCCGACTTGGCCGCCCGCACGCTCCACCACGCGGCGGTGCGCCGTGCCCGCAGCGAGCGGAGCACCGGATTCTGGGCATCGGCCAGCCGCAGCAACGAGTCGAGGGTGAATGCCGTCGGCGTGACCGGAAAGGAATCGCTGAGCCCGATCAGCTCCACCGGGACCGGCGGGTCTATGCCGATCCGCCGGATCAGGTCGAGCTTCGCCTCGTTCTCCAGTTGCACGGCACGGAGCAGTGAGACGTCGCTCTGGCCCTTGGCGACTTCGGCCTGCCGGACGTCGAGAAGCGTGGCCTGGCCGACCTGATGGCGGGCCTGGGCGAGCCCGAGAAAGTCGGCGTTCCGTACGACCTGCTGGCGGGCCACATCCACCTGCGCGGTGGCCTGCAGCGTGTTGAGATATTGCGTCTCGATCTCGCCCCGGAGCGCCACCCCGGCCCCGGTGATATCCTCGTCTGTGGAACGCTGCAACGCCTTCTGTTGTCCTGGGGCGGAGAGAGCCCGGCCGTCGAGCTGCCAGAACACGCCGAGATTGTAGCCCGAGGTCACGAACGCCGACGTCGGGCGGGTGAACCCGCCTCCGAAGTTGGATTCCCCTGATCCGGTATAGCCGAAGTCGGTCGAGGCATTGAGATGTGGAAGGAGGTTCCCGTACGCATTCCGTACCGCCCACTTGGCGGGTCCGGCATTGTTCAGCGTCTGCCGGTAGGTCGGACTGCTGGCCCGCGCCTGCTGCAACGCGTCCTCGAGCGAAAGGGTGACCGACGGCGCCGGGCGCGCCGCGAGCGTGGCGTCGGGCTGTCCCGCGGCGGTCGTATCCTGCGCTGCCCCCAGCGCCGGGACGCACCAGAGGAACGAGAGGAGGCCGAACCAGCGATTCATGGACGAAACCCTCTGAGGTGTGGACATGCCCGAGGCCCAGTACGGGAACCTCGAAGTCGAGGTTTCAAGTTGCGACAAAGCCTCGCTTGGGAGCGGTAGGTCAACGACTTGGGGAAGGGGGCCTAGTCGGCCTTGGTGACGACCAGGCCCTGGCTCGGCAATTCCAGACGCTCCACCCGACCCTGGGCATCGGTGAGGAGCGTGCCCGCGAGGCCGCCGGTCAGCGCGACACGCATCGGGGCCCCCGAACCGCCGGCCTCCCGCCGGGCCGTGAACCCGGCCCGCTTTCCGCTGCGCGGGAAGATGGCGGTCAGTGAGCGGCCCGCGGGCGTGGCCAGGTCGGCGACGGCGGCGTAGAGCGAAAAAACCTGATCGTCGAGCAGCACCACATCGGGACCACCCGGGAGCTCGCGCCCCGATTCCGATCCCTGACCCACGGTGCGCACGATCAGCCTCGCGCCCGAGCCCGCGGCGAGGATGACCGTGACCACGCCCCCGCTCTCGACATCGAGCTGGAACTTGGCGAGCGTCCCCTCCGGCGTGCGCTCGAGGGTGGCGGCGAGCAGGGTCGTCGGGTTGGTGGCGGGGTACCGCGCCGAGGCGGTGATCGACGTGCCGGGAACTCCGCGGCCTCTGCCCTGCCGCAGAGTGAACTCCTCGCGTCCGATCTCGCGGCCCCCCTGCTGCACCACGAGCCTTGTTTCCGCGCGCTCCTGGGCGGCGGCGGCGGCGGGGGCGTGCAGGACGAGCAGCATGAGGACGGCGTGGCGCATTCAGGCTCCGGTCGGACCGGGCTCCACGAGACATCGACCGATGCGATCGAGGATGAATCTATATATGAGCGCCCCCTTCTGCGGTGAGGCCAGGCTGGGAAATCCGACGGATCCCGGCGAGCCCGGCGGCAGCTGCCTGCTCTGGCCCGGACGGTACGTCCGCATGGACTGGTGGGTGAGCGCGAAGTCCTGCGAGAGGTCCATGCGAACCAGCTCCGGGGCGAGGTGCAGCAGCAGGGCCGTGTCGAGCTCGCCGCCGTGTACCGGCGCATCCGGATGGTCGAGGAGGTCGCCGAAATCGAGCGCGAAGACGTCGATCACCTGGATCCTGGCGTGATCGGTACGGATGGTGCTGAGCGCCTCGAGGTGGGCTTCGCTGGCCTGGGCGGTGAGGATGAGGAACTCGGTCACGCCTGCCCCCTCCTCCCATGATTCGATAAGTTCGTTCATCACGCGATGCAGCGTGCGCCGGCGGAGTGCGGCGCCGCCCGGGTGCAGGGGAGAAGGCGCGTGCACTCCGTACTCCAGGGTGGGCGTGCGCGCCACGGTGAACATCGAAGACAGGTCGTCGGCCAGTCGCTCGACGATGATGGTGTCACAGCCGAGCGGCAGATGGGGTCCGTGCTGCTCGGTGGTGCCGACCGGCACGATGAGAGTGGGCCGCGCCAGCAACAGCTCGCGCACCCTGCCGGGAGTCATCTCTTTCAGTCGCCAGGGGTGTCCCGATTGAGTCATCGCGCACGGTGGTGGGTGGTGGTGGTGCTGGCGGCTGGGGTCGCCGCGGGGGAATGGTTGCGCCGCCCCTCGGTGCCGTGGGCGGTGGTCGGCGTGGCCGCGGTGCTGGTCGCGCTGGTCGCCCTCGGGTCGTTCGGAAGCTACCGCCGCGGGGCTCTTGCCACCGCACTGGCCGCGCTGGCGCTTTCCCTCGGCGTGGCCCAGTGGCGGTTGACCTCGATCGAGCGGCACTGGCCCGAGCAGCGCAAGCAACGGATCGACGCGGCGTACGGACGCCTGGGCAAGGATCTGCACTCGGCATTTCGCCGGGCCGAGCGCCTGGCTGCCGCGGCGGCCGGCACGGCGCGCACCCATCGGGAAGACGCCTTCGAGGTGCTCGACGGCCTGATCGCCCGAACCGGGCCTGAAGAGAGCGTCGTCGTCCTCGATTCGACCGGGCAACCGTGGGCCTGGGCCGGCCGCCACCGCCTTGCGCCGCGACTGGAAGGCGATTCGGTCGGCTCCCGATCAACTGGATATTACGTGGAGCTCGAGGCGCGGCGCCACACCCCCGAGGGAGGAGTCGCCATCGCGGGCGTGCTGATCTGGGCGCACCCCGCCGTGGCGGACCGGGATCGGAGCCTGGCGCAGCTCTTCCGCGAGCGCACCGAGGTGGATCTCGTCGTGTACCCGCCCGGTACAGCGCCCGACTCCGCCGAAGTCTTCGATTACGAAGAACCGACGGCAACCGGCCAGCGACTCCTGTTCAGTGTGGAGCCGGTTCCCGCCGAGCAGGGCTCGGCCAGGGAACTGGCTTACGAGAGGGCGGCACGGGTGATCACGTGGGTCGTGCTCGCGATGCTCGCCTTCGCCTTCACCCTCGCAACCGGACCGATCGAGCGCCTCGCCATCATGGCGTCGGTCGTCTGGCTTGCCATGCGTGCCCCGATCGGTCCGGCGCTGGGTGTGCAACCGCTCTTTTCCCCGGGCACCTTCTTCCGCACCGTGCTGGGCCCGCTTTCGAGCTCCGCGGGCGTCCTCGCCCTCGCCGGCGCCCTTCTCATGACCGCCGGCATCTGGCTGTGGCGCCAGCGGCTTCGGCGCACCTGGTACGGGGTCGCGATCGGGAGCCTGCTTCTCCTCGCGTCGCCGTACGTCATCAGCAGCCTCGGCCGGGGCATCACGCCTCCGGCGGAGGGCGTCTCGGTCGGGCTCTGGCTCATCTGGCAGCTTGCCCTTCTGGTGGCGGCGGCGGCGCTCATCGTTCCGGCGGCGGCCCTCTTCCGGGGCGCCGGTCCGGATACGGTGAGCACATCCTGGCGTATCGTCGCCGGCGTCGCCATCGCCTGCGCGGCGGCGATCATCGGCGTCCTGGTGTGGAGCCCCCGAGGCGGCTGGCCCGATTGGTACACCTTCCTCTGGACCCCCGCGCTGCTCCTGGTCACGCTGCCGGCGCCGCGCTGGGCCGCCATCAGCGGGATCGCCCTCGTCGCCGGGAGCTCATCGGCGCTCGTCACCTGGGGGGCGGAGTTGGCGGGGAAGGTGCAGGTGGCCCAGCGTGACGTGGCGCGGCTGGGGAGTGAAGCCGATCCGCTCGCGGTGCCGCTACTCGAGCGATTCGCCGAAGAGGCAAGGAAGGGACGGCCGCCCAGAACGGCGTCGCGGATGTACGCCCTCTGGCACCAGTCGTCCATCGGCAGCCAGGGCTATCCGGCCCACCTGGCGCTCTGGTCGAACGCCGGGGCGCCGATCGACGAGTTGACGCTCGACTCGCTCGATCTCCCGCCCGCGCTGCTGTCGGCCATGGTGCGGAGCTTCGCTCCCACGGACACCCAGCAGATCACCCAGTTGCTGCGCGTGCCCGGCGTTCACTACGTCCTGCGTGTGCGGGTGACCCCGGCGGAAGTGCTCACCGTCGCCGTCGGGCCGCGTTCGGCGCTCGTCGTCCCCGGCCGGGTGGGCCGGCTGCTCGATCCCTCGGGCCGGGAGCTTCCGCTCTACCGGCTCAGCCTCTCCCCTCCGCTCGATCCTTCCGTGCCGACTCCCCAGCCGCGCTGGCGCAGGGAAGGGTGGCTATTGCGAAACGAGTATCCGATCGATCTGCCGGGCGGGCCGCGCACCGTCCATGCGCTGGTGGAGCTGCGCGGGCCGGTCCCGCTCTTCGTCCGCGGCATACTGGTGGTCCTTCTCGACGCCGCCGTCCTCGCATCACTCTGGTTCGCCGCGGAGCTGGTGGCGGGCGCCCAGCCACGCCGGCCCCGGTGGTGGAATCTCCGGCGCTCGTTCCGCATGCGGATCGCCGGCGCCCTCGCCGCCTTCTTCCTGCTTCCGGCGACCGGGTTCGCGGTGTGGAGCTTCGTCCGGCTGTCCGAGGAAGTGCAACGGAGCCGGGACCTCATGATCACCGAGACGCTCCGCGATGCGGTTCTCGCCGCCGGCGGCGTCTTCCTGGTGGGCGATGCGGAGCTGGGTCAGCAGCTGCGCGAACTCAGCCGGCGTGTGGACGCCGATCTCGTGCTGTACCAGGGGGGGCGACTCATGGGAGCGAGCACGACGGTGCTCGAGGACCTGGGGGTGGCTCCCCAGCTGATGGACCCGCCGGCCTTCCGGGCGCTGATGTCCGGCGGCGAGCTCGAGGTGACGCGGGATGGCTCGATCCCGAAGCTCGCCGAGCGCGTCGGCTACCGCGTCGTTCATCCGGGCGCGCCCGCGGACATCGGCGTGCTCGCAACCCCCCAGCTGGCGTACGACCCCTCGCTGGCCATCCGGCAGTTCGATCTTGCGCTGGTTCTGCTGCTCGCCACGCTCGCGGGCATCGCGGCCGCGATCGCCGCGGCCCAGCGCGCCTCCCGCACGCTCTCTCGTCCCGTCGCCGACCTTCAGCGCTCGGCCCTCGCGCTGGGCCGCGGCCAGCCGGTTCCATCCAGCTCCGGCGTCCCCCTGCTCGAGTTCGAGCCGGTCTTCGGGGCTTTCGAGCGAATGGTCGCCGATATCGCGACGAGCCGCGAGGCGCTCGAGCAGGCGCGCCGCCGCACGTCGGCGGTGCTCGCCACCGTCGCCACCGGTGTCGTCGGACTCGATCCGGAGGGGCGTGTCCTGATCGCCAACCGGCGGGCCGTCGAGCTGCTCGGTGCCCCCCTCGACGAAGGCGACATGTTCGCCGGACGACTCGGTCCGGAGTGGCGGTCGCTCACCGATGCCGTGGGGAACTTCCTGCGGGATCCCGCGGCCGATGCCACGGCCGAGCTCGAGGTCGGCGGACGACGGCTTTCGCTTCACCTCGCCTCGCTGGGGTCCGACGTCCGCGGCGCGGTGATCGCCCTCAACGACGTGACCGACGTCTCCCGTGCCGAGCGCGTCCTTGCGTGGGGCGAGATGGCGCGCCAGGTGGCGCACGAGATCAAGAACCCGCTCACCCCCATGCGCCTCGGACTCCAGCATCTCCAGCGGGTGTACCGGGACCGGCCCGGGGAATTCGACCGGACCCTCGACGATACGGCCGGGCGGATGCTCGGGGAGATCGACCGGCTCGACACCATCGCGCGGGCCTTCAGCCGGTTCGCCGCCCCCGCCGCTGATGATCAGCCGCTGGACCGGATCGATCTCGCGGCGACGGTGGGTGAGGTCGTCCAGCTCTATCGGCTGGCCGACGGAGGGTGCGAGGTGCGCCCGGGTGACGCTGCCTACGAACTCGCCCACGCGCTGGGCCGCGCCGCCGCGCAGGCGGGCGCCGCGGTCATGA
>CAYYXP010000204.1:0-3192 GCA_964475685.1 uncultured Gemmatimonadaceae bacterium
TCAAGCAGGCGCTCGCCGCCTGCTCCAATTACTGCATCTACGAGATCCCGGCGATGCACAGCGCGGACGCGATGGTGGCCGTGATCGACAGCCTGGCGCGCGAGTGCGACGACACGATCTCCAAGATCCGCAACGATCTCACGGACGAGGAGCTGGGTCGCCGCGCAATCGCGACCCGAATCGGGGAGGCCGAAGCACTCGGCAAAAAGGTGGAGGGGTATGAGAAGCTTTTCGGGCGCCCGCTGGGGGAGATCACCGCCAAGATCGCCGCCCTGAAAGCCGAACTCGGCAAGAATACAAGCCGAACTCAACTACTTGAGATCGCATAAGGAGCTACGCATGGAATCCATCAACCTCAGAGGGCAGCCCATGACGAAGCGCAAGCGCAAGCACGGACGGGACCTGCGACCCGAGACGACGACGACAGGCAATCGCTGGACGAAGATCCCAGACCCGCGAGCAAGCGCCCGCTTCGCGGTCGGCGACCGGGTGGCATGGGACGAGGGGGATCGGATCCTCCTTGGGACGGTGATCGCCTATGTCCCCGGCGACTCCTACATGGTCGACGTGCGGCTGGAAGACGGGAGCATCACCCGCTGGGCTACGATCTTGGCCTGCTTCCGCCGGGTGCAGAGCCCCGAGCAGTTCTCGGCCGAGGGCTCGTTCAGCGGCCAGATCGAGCACGAGGACACGGCGCCGGGGGCACTCCCCGAGGCGGATACCGATCAGACGATCCCGGACACAGGGGACAGGTGGAGGCGATGAGCAAGCCGGCGCCGCGCAAGCTCAGCGGGGACGATCTGATCACCAACACGGCGCTGCGCCTGGAACGCGCAGCGCAGGATTATGCTAATAATGTTGGGCACATAAGCGAAGAAACGGCGCTCCATCGGGCGGCTATTGCCTACGCCGTGACGCTGCTCAGCGTCCGCGGCGGGCTGACCCCGGACGAGGCGTGATGAGACGGTGGGCCAAAAAGGGCGATGTGGTCAGCATGGGCCAGTCAAAGCCGCTGACCGTGCTTCGCCGCCGCAACGGTGGGCCGCTTGGGATCACATACGACCTCCAGCCGTTCGGTACATCTAGCAAGGCAGCGGCCATCCGAGACATTCAGGCCTGGCGCTGCAAGGTGATCCCGCGACCGCCCATCCCGCCGCCGCCCGACCTCCGGACGATCGAGGACGTGGCCTGGGCGGCCATGGCGCGGCACCCAGAGGATCAGAACGGGCAGAGCAGCGGCAAGGCCGGATCTGAGGCCGGGCCCACCAAGTAGCGCCGCCGAGCCTCGCGCGCGGCCTCGCGCTGCGTCAGGGTATCGATCGGCGGTTTCCCCTCGACCACAAGCCCGTGGGCTCTCATGTGGCAGCGGCGGCAGGCCGGGACCGCGGAGTCGTCCCGGACAAAGGCTCCCCCCATGCTCTTGTGGAGGGTATGGTGCGCCTCGCCAGCCGGCTCGACGCCGCAGTTGAAGCAGGGCTGGAGCCGGGCCCAGGCGAGATACTCAGGATCTTTGAACTGCTGGCTCTTGGGAAATCGCACCGGCGCATCCTGCACCCCTGGGGCTCGCCGCGCAACTTGGAACTTGCAATCAGGCACGCGGGGCGAGTAGCTTAGGCCCATGTCGCGCTATTACGGCCAGGTCTTCCAGCTTCTCGGGGCAGCCATCACCACCAGCTATCAGGCGGGCGGGCAGCTGGGCGGAGGCAACGGCATCGCGCCTCGCCGCCACTTCTCGCTGGTCGGCGTGCTCCTGGCGGTCGGGACTGCGATCACCGGCCTGACGGCCAAGGTGCAGGCCTCGGTGGACGGAGCCAACTGGTTCGATCTGCCGAGCCTGAACGACTTGACGGCCGTCTTGGCGGTCGATCAGGCGTTCACCACCGTCATCAACAACACGATCCCAGGCCAGATCAGCATCGCCGACGTGTGGCCCAACCTCCGCGTGCAGATCAAGGCCGCGGGCGGAGCGGGCCAGGCAGGGGAGAGCTTCACCGTCCTCGCCAACGACGCGCCCGCGTAGTGCTGTGAACGCCTATCGCAGACGGCGCTCCCGAGGAAGCCGGAAGTCTGAGCCGATCCGGCTCTTTGCGAACACCAGCAGCCAGATCACCGCGCAGACAGAGAGCCTAGTGACGCTGATCGGGCTTCCCGGTTCGCACCAGCCGATCGCCAGCCTTCCGCCTCCAGGCTGGCGATGGCTGCTCTACATGCTGCTGGTCTGCGGGGATCGCTGGCGCTTTCTCCGCCGGGCGCATGACTGGCTGGCTTGGCGCATCGGCATCGGCATCATGGAGCGGGGCGCATGAGCCAGCACCAGTGCAAGGCTCAGCGCCAGGCAGCCTTCGACAAGCGGCGCGGCTGGACGACATCTCAGGCCCGGCTGTCGGTGCTGCGCGCGTCGTGCTCCTGCGGCTCCTGCTCATGTCTCCGCAGTCCCAAGCGCCAAGTGTCCGCGCGCGCCGACATCCAGTGAGCCGAGCCTCCACGGGCCGCATGAACCGGGCCTACCGATGCAGCCACTGCGGGGAACCCGGTCACAGCCGCCGCCGCTGCATCCCCCCGCGCTCGCAACTGTCCGCCCCGGTCCAGCGATCCGAGCGGGACTCAGCCTGGTTCGGATCCGCTCCGAAGCCGGCCATAGACCCAAGGTGGCGCCCCCAGGTAGAGAGGATCTGGTGATCCGGGTCTACGTCGCCGGGCCGATCGGGCCTGAGATCGGGAGGGAGCAGCGCAACATCGCAGCCATCGCAGCGGCCAACGAGGTAGCCACACTCGGATTCTCGCCGTTCGTGCCCCACCTGTTCGCGCGCTGGGATGAGTCCTACCCGCACGACTATGAATGGTGGATGAGTCATTGCTTCGTATGGCTGGCGCAGTGCCAGGCGCTCCTGCGCATCCCCGGCGAGTCGCCCGGCGCTGACCGCGAGGTGGTATGGTGCGAGGCAAACGGGGTGCCGGTGTTCAGGACGATCGCCGATCTTAACGCGGCGCGTTGCCGACTTGCGCGGGCTACATGATCTGGGGCTCGCGTGGGGGCTCAGGCAGAAGCGGAGGGCTCGGCGCGCCCGACCGCCAGCCTCGTCGCTGGCCTGTCTGGTGGAACGATCACGGGGGCCGTTGCTGCTGCTTCGCCTGCGTCATGGAGCGGGGCGCCGATAGGATCATAGGGGCGCGCCCCTCCCCCGCCCCTCC
>CAYYXP010000205.1:0-16756 GCA_964475685.1 uncultured Gemmatimonadaceae bacterium
ATCTCCGCAAGTCGTTCGCGCAGGATCCCGGCTGGCGCTTCCGCGAGCTCACCGCCGACCCTGCATTCCGGGATCTCGTAGGCGCGCCCTAGCCAGGAGACCCGGCTCCCGCAGGCGCCCCTGCGCCCTTTGTGCGAGGCGCGGGCGCATCCCTAGCGACGTTCGACGCCCGTCAATAAATTGACCCCCAGCTATTCGACAGTCCTCTGGTGTGCTTCGGTTTTTCTTCCCCCCTCCCAAGCCAGTGCAATACCCACTTGGGATAGTCCAGAAAGGTTCGGCAATGAATCGCTCGGTTCTACGCCTCACGATCCTCGGCCTGACCATGGCCATTGCTGCCGGATGCGCCGATCAGGCCCCGCAGCCGAGCGAGCCGTCCTCCATCCCCTCTGCCGCGCCGGCCACACCTTCACTGCTGGCGTACGCGATTCCCTCTTGCCCGTCCACCCGGGACTCCGCGCAGAAGTTCATCGACAATTTCCTGCCCCAGCTCTTCGCTCCGGGCGACGCGCGCCGCGGCAAGGCCCAGGGTTACAGCAACAACATGGAACAGGCGCGAGAGAACAACAACGCGACCACCGCCGACACCTACGCTGATTCGCTGATCAACTTCACGCTGCAGCAGTACTACTCCGGCCAGTTGCTGAACCAGGGCAGTGATCTCGAGGGGGCCCAGCAGCGGCTGGTCAGCTTCATCACCTACGTCTACTGCTACAACGGGTACTCGCCGCTGCCAGACTTCGACCTGCTCCTCAGCGCCCAGAACTCGGTCCTGATCCGGAACGGCACCCCGACCACGGTGGTCACCTCCACTCTGGGGGATGCCGGCGTGAAAGTGGAGCAGGGCGACGTGCCCACGTCGGTCTTCGGCACGTACGTTTCGATCGTCAAGACGACGGATCCGCTGCCCACCAGCCTCGACTGGTATGGCATCGATGGCTACAAGGCCGGGGCCTTCGAGTTCATCGCGGATCCCGCGGTTGTCTTCACCGATGCGGTGCTCGCTGGCGTCTGCATCAGCTACGACGACGCCATCGTGACGTCGGTGGCGGATCTCCGGCTGGCGCATACCGCCCCGACGAATCCCGCCGATGTCGCACCCGGGAACCATGTCGTCACCACGGCAGGCGGCTCGATCGAGATCGGTGACCCCGAATCGACATCACCCCTTGGCCTTAGCTGCGACCCGCTGCCCGTTGCAAGCCGCAGTTCCTTCGGCCGCGCTCTCCAGCAGTTTGCGAGCGTCTTTCTGCCGGAATACCTCGCTGCCGTCACGAAGGGCGGCAGCGTCGGCACCACCGTCAAGACCTTCAGCCCGTTCGCGGTGGTGGACACGAAGCTGGACGCAACCGGCACGGGGCCCGCGCCGCCCCAGTATATCCCGGTGGGCAACACGTCCATCTCGGCGTCGGCGAGCGTCGCCGTCAAGACGCGCCATGACGACACTCCGATCACCGGCATCAAGGTCGCCTTCAAGCCGTTCGCCAGCTTCGCCCCCGACTCCGTGCCCACCGCCGGAGTCACCGGCACGGCATCCTCGACCTGGACCCTGGTCGGAGGCACGAACAACGGGACTGCGGAGCCGGCGGTGCCGCTCGGGTTCACCTCAGCGGTCACCTTCTCGGTGAATGCGGTCCAGCAGACGACGCTGAACTTCGTCGGGCCCGCGACCGTGCCGAATGGCGTGGTGAACGCGGCCTACACCAGCCAGACCTTCACCGCCAATGGAGGCGCGGGCGCCGGTACCTACTCGTGGGCCGTCACCGTCGGGTCGCTCCCGGCCGGCCTCACCCTGAACAGCACGACCGGTGTCCTGAGCGGCACCCCCACCGCGACCGGTTCATTCAGCTTAACGGTCACGGTCAGCAGCGGCACCCAGACGGCGTCGCGTGCGTACTCGATGACCGTGGCCCTCCCGCCGGTCACGTCCATCATTCTGACGTTCAGCGTGGCGCCAACGAAGAGCCGCTGCTACGCCGTGAATGTGCCCATGACGCCGGGAATCGTGGCAAGGGTCACGGACCAGAGCGGCAACTTGCTCACGGGCGTGACCGTCAACATCGTGGGAGTCACGAACAACGGTGCCAAGGTCGCGGTCAGTCCGTCGTCCGCGGTCTCGAGCGGTGGGTTCGCCAGCTTCGGCGGGCCGACGATCAACAAGACCGGCGGCTATGCCCTGCTCGTCTCGACCACGGCGCCGCGGCCCGCCTCGATAACCTCTGCGAAGTTCACGATCTCGCCGTCCTGCTGATGGCCTGAGTCGACGACACGAAATGAAACGGGCGGCCCGAGTGGGCCGCCCGCTTCATTTCTCCTTTCCCAGCTTCACCACCGCCCTGATATCCTCCGCCCACCCCGCCGCGTCGTCCGGCGGCGCGAACGACCAGCTTACCGACGACTGCCCGCTCCCGGCGCTGATCCGCACCCGGTTGCCGTCCCGCCGTACCTCCACGAAGCGGCGCGTCCCCAGGTTGATCTCCAACCCGAGCTTCTCGTTCTTGTGGATGATGACGCTCTGCTTGGTGACGATGATGGAGGCCCTGCGCTCCTCCCACCCGGCGTCCCGCGTTCCGGCGCCGTGGGTGTAGCGGAAGACCTGATCGTCCGCGCGGCGCACCACCCCCTCGGCATCGAGACGCTGCTCCTGCTCGGGCGTAATCGCGCCCGTCTTCTCGGCGCAGGCGCCGAGCGCCAGAGCGAGGGCCAGCACCAGGGCACGCATCGCTTCTCCCTTATATGGCGGCGAGCTTCCGCACTTCTCCGATGACCTTCCGCTGGGCGCCCGCATCCTTCACCGCCAGGAAGATGGTGTCGTCCCCAGCAATGGTGCCCACGACATCGGGCCAGGCCAGGCGGTCCACCGCCACCGCGACCCGGTTGGCCTCCCCCGGCGGGGTGTGGAGCACGACGAGCGCCTCCCCGGCGCGCTCCACCGTGAGCACCCCCTCCGCGATCCGCCGCTCGTCCGGATCCACCCGAACCGCCGCCGCCGTCGTCGCGCGCCGGTAGGCGCCGCCAGCCTTGATCAGGCGCAGCGCAGCGATGTCCCGGCTGACCGACGACTGGGTGACCTCCCACCCCTCCGACGCGAGCGCTTCGGCCAGCTCCTCCTGGGTGTGGATCGCCCGGGTGCTGATCAGCTCGAGGATCTTGAGGTGGCGCTTCCGACGATCGGCGGTCATCGGCGGACGGGCGGACGGACGGTACGTCCACCGAGCTTCTGCATGGCACGGTCGAAGCGGCGGCGCTCGCGGGCCTGCCAGCCGCGGCCGCGGCGAAGCCGGGCGCTCGCCTCGGCCAGCCCGAGGTTGCCGAGGCCACCAGTCGAGCGGCGCCGGGCAACGAGCAGGGCCCGCGACGGAGCGGCGAAGGTCTCGCCGCGGTCGAGCGCCTCGGATACCTCGCGGTAGGCGTCCCGGAAGGGGCGGCCCTGCTCCACCCGGCGCATGACTTCATCGGTGGCGAGCGCCCCGCCGCCCAGCGCCCCCGCGCACCGTGCCCGATCCACACCGAGCTGCGGCACCGCCGCCGCCATGAGGGTGAGCATGCCCCCGGTGCGCTCCAGGCCCCGCATCAGCGGCTCCTTGAGCAGCTGAAAATCGCGATGATACCCGCCGCCGAGCTTGGCCTTGACCTGCATGACGGCCGCGAAGTCGCCCTCGAGGGCGGCGACTCCGCCGCGGGTGAGCTCGAAGAGATCGGGGTTCCGCTTGTGAGGCATGATGCTGGAGCCGGTGGCCAGCTCGCGCGGGAGCACGAGATACCCGAACTCCTCGCCGCTGAAGAGGATCACGTCCTGGGCCAGCCGTCCGAGATCGTGGCCCAACTGGGAGCACCAGAAAAGAGCGGACGCCTCGAGCTTGCCACGTCCCGCCTGCACCGTGGCGACGTTGCGATCGAGGCCGCCGAAGCCCAGCGCCCGCGCCGCCACCTCGCGCCGGAGCGGGAGAGGAACACCGTACCCCGCCGCGCTGCCGAGCGGCGAGCGGTCCACCAGCGCCCAGACCCCGTCGAGCGATTCGGCGGTGTCGAGCAGGCCTTCCGCATAGGCCCCGGCCCAGAGCCCGACCGACGAGGGCATCGCGCGCCGCCCGTGGGTGTAGCCGGGCCAGAGCACGTTCCGGTGGAGGGAGGCGACCCCGAGCAATGCCGACACGAGATCGAGCGCCGCGCCGTGCAGCAGGAGCAGCGAATCCTTGAGGTAGAGCCGGATGTCACAGGCCACCTGATCGTTGCGCGAGCGTCCCGTATGCAAACGCTCTCCGGTGCCGGGGAGCCGGCGGGTCAGCCAGTCTTCCACCGCCGTGTGGATGTCCTCGTGCCGGACACCGGTCGAGAGCGACCCGTCATCCACCGCCGAGAGCGCCGCCCGGAGCCCGCGTCGAAGGCGGAGGTATTCGGCGCCGCTCACGATTCGGCCGGCCCGCAGCGACTCGATGTGCCCCAGGCTGCCGAGGACGTCCCAGCGCAGCAGCCTCGCATCCCACGGGCGGTCGGTGCCGGCGGTGAAGTCCCACACGGCGCGGTCCATCTTCGGCCCGGAGCTCCAGAGCGTCGTCGGTCGGGGCATCGTCGCCTAGTCCCCCGCCAGGTAGGCGCGCACCAGCTGCGCGTAGAACTCCCGGGCGGCGGTGACCTCGGGGAGATCCACGTACTCGTCGGCGGTATGCGATCGGCGGCTGGTGCCGGGCCCGCACTTGACGGCATCGGTGTGCCGGAGGAAGACCCAGTCGGAGCAGGTGGGACTGCCGAAGGTCGCAGCCTGCGGCCGCACCCGACGCGCGGCGGCGAGGAGGCGCGAGCCCGCTGGCGTCTCGCACGGCACCAGCCGGCGCGAGGTGACGGCCACCTCGCTCCGGAGCGAGCCCTGCAGCACCTCCCCGATTTCCTCGTGGGTCCAGTCGGGGGTGCTGCGAATGTCGAGCACCGCCTGGGCCATGGGCGGCGTCACGTTCCGGCTGATGCCTGCCTCGAGCATGGTCGGCGTCGCCACGGTCCGGCCGAGCAGCAGGTGGGAGCGGCCGGTGAAGAGGTCGCCGAGCTTGAGGAGATCGGCGGCGAGCACGAGGACGGCGTTGGTGAAATCGCCGCCGGTCGTGGCGTAGCCGGCGTGGCGCTGGTCACCCTGGGCGCACAGGTCCACCATCATCAATCCGCGTTGCGCCACGGCGATCTCGAGGTTGGTGGGCTCGCCCACGACCGCGGCATCGATCGGGCCGGCGGTGGAGACCGCAGCCTCCATGGTGGTGTTCTTCGTCTCCTCGCTGTAGCCGAAGAGAAGGAGGAGCCGGCCCGCTTCGATTCCTCCGGAGTCCTCCAGGTCGCGTGCGGCACAGAGCATCGCCGCCACCGACGCCTTGGCGTCGCCGGAGCCCCGCCCGTACAGCCGGGCGCCCTCGATGCCCGCCACGAAGGGATCGCGGGTCCACCCCTTGCCGGCCGGGACCACGTCGAGATGGGACACGAGCGCGATGGTCGGCCCCGGCCGGCGGCCGCGCAGCTCCACCCTCACCGCCGCATCGTCGCGCACGCTCTCCAGGCCCCAGCCCCGGGCGGTCTCCTCGACGAAGGCGGCCAGCGCCGCCTCCTCACCGCTCACCGATGGGATGCCGACCATCGCCGACAGCAGCTCGATCTCATCCCGCAAGATCCACCCCCAGGTACGTCGCCTTTTCCTTGCGCCCGACGATCATCGTGCCGCACCCCGCGCCGGTGAAGACCTCCAGGAGGAGGGCGTCGGGCGCCCGCCCGTCGATGATGTGGGTGCGCTCGACACCGCCGGTGGCCGCGCGAATGCACGCCTCCACCTTGGGGCGCATGCCGCCGGTCAGCACCCCGCTCGCCACCAGGCTGGTCAGGTCGTCGGGGTCGGCGAAGGTGACGAGGGTGGAAGGGTCGTTGCGATCACGGAGAACCCCCGGCGCGCCGGTGAGGAAGATCAGCTTCTGCGCCCGGAGCGCCACCGCGAGCGCTTCGGCGACGGTGTCGGCATTCACGTTGAAGACCTCGCCGTCCTCGCCGCCCGCCAGGCTCGCCACCACCGGGACGAACCGGGCCTCCATCAGCGTGAGGAGGACCCGGGGATCGACCCGATCGAGATCACCGACGTGTCCGTAGTCCACCGTGAGGGTGGCCCCGGCGTCGTCCACCACCCGCACCGGCGGGCGCTTGTGGGCGGTGATGAGATCGGCATCCACGCCGCTCAGGCCCACCGCCTGCACCCTGTGGGCGCGGAGCGCGGCGAGCAGATCGACGTTGAGCTGGCCGGCGTAGACCATCTTGGCCACGCCCAGCGCCTCGTCGTCCGTCACCCTGCGCCCCGCGACCATGCGCGGCTCGATGCCCAGCCGGCGGCTCAGGGCCGACGCCTGCGGGCCGCCACCGTGCACCACGACGAGCCGGATGCTGAGCGACGAGAGGAGCGCGAGCTGCGCCGTGACCTGCTCCAGCGCCTCCGGATCGCCGACCACGTCGCCGCCCAGCTTTACGACGAAGACATGGTCGCGATACGCCCGCACGTAGCGGAGCGCTCCCTTGAGCCCGGCAATGCCCTTGGTGGTGTCGATACTCACTGGTTCTCCCGGATGTTAGCGATTTCCTATCAACTCGAGCAGCAGCGCCCGCTGCGCGTGCAGGCGGTTCTCCGCCTGGTCCACCACCACCGAGTTGGGACCGTCGAGCACCGCATCGTCGATCTCGACGTTGCGCCGCACCGGAAGGCAGTGCATCACGATCCCCTTGCCTCCGCGGGTGGACTTCACCCGACCGGAGGTGAGCCGCCAATCGCGGAGCCCGGCCCGCTCAGCCGCCTCTTCCTGCGGCTTGCCGTAGAGCCTCACCGATCCCCACGACTTCACGTACACCGCGTCGGCGCCGACCGTGGCCTCGTCGGGGTCGTCGATGATGTGGAGGAACTCGCCGCCCGACTGCTGGGCCAGCTTCCGGATCAGTGCCGTGTCCTCCGGGTCGAGCTCGTACCCCGCCGGCCGGGCGATCACGATCTCCATCCCCAGCCGCGCCGCCGCGAGCGCGGCGCTGGCTGGCACCGCGGTCGGGAGGGCCTTCGGGTGCCAGGCCCAGGTGAGCACGAAGCGCTTCCCCGCCGTCTCGCCGAGCTTTTCCCGCAGCGTCATCGCGTCGGCCAGCGCCTGGCAGGGGTGTCGGCGGGCCGACTCGAAGTTGATCACCGGCTTCTCGCAATACCGGGCAAAGTTGCGGACGATGTCGTCTCGCCGGGCTACCGCCCAATCGTCGCCGCGGGGAAAGCTGCGCACGCCGAGGGCGTCTGCGTAGCGGCCGAGGACTCGCGCCGCGTCCACGATGTGCTCAACGCGGTCCTGGTCCATCACCGCGCCCGGTTCGGTCTCGAGCGACCAGCTCCCCTTCCCCGGCTCGAGGACGATGCCGTGTCCGCCGTGGAGGAACATCGCGGTCTCGAAGCTCGTCCTCGTGCGCAGGCTGGGGTCCATGAACACCATCGCCAACACCTTCTTTTCCAGCCCGCCGGTCACCTCTCCGCGCTTGACGCGGCCCGCCAGCTCGAGCAAACCGTCCACTTCGTCGGCTCCCCAGTCCTCGAGGGCCAGAAAGTCTCGCTTGGCCACTAGAGCACCTCCTCGAGCCCGGCGAGGAGCAGGTCCGCTTCCCGGTGAGAGAACGAGAGTGGGGGCAGCAGCCGCAGCACCCGCGGATCGGTGGCGGTGCCGGTGAGGATCCTCTTTCCGAACAGCGCACGCTGCACGTCGGCGGCGGGGCGCTCAAGGTGGAGGCCGAGCAGGAGGCCGCGCCCCGTCACCCTTGGCACGCCGATCATCCGCGCCCCGCGCGAGAGGTGCTCGCCGACGGCCACGGCGTTGGCGATCAGCTCCTCTCCCTCGATCACGGCGAGGTTCGCCAGCGCGGCCGCACAGGGCACCGGTCCGCCGCCGAAGGTGCTGCCGAGGTCACCGAGCGCGAGCGTGTCGGTGAGGAGCGGCGACGCGACGACCGCGCCGATGGGGAGCCCGGCGGCCAGCCCCTTGGCAAAGGTCAGGGCGTCGGGCGTCACCCCGAACGACTCGGCGGCGCTGAACGCGCCGCAGCGCCCGACGCCGCATTGGACCTCGTCGAAGAGGAGCACCGCCCCGCGCTCGTCACAGAATCGCCGCGCCGCCGCGAGAAACTCGGGTGAGCAGTCTCGCGCGCCGGCGAAGCCCTGCACCGGCTCCACCAGCACCGCCGCCACCGTCATGTCCACCGCCACATCGAGCGCGGCCACGTCATCGAACGGGACCTTGCGGGAGAGGGGAACGCCTGCCTGCCTGGCCGCTTCCTCGTAGCGGGCCCCGTCGGTGCAGGCCAGGGTGGCGGCGGTCCGGCCGTGCCATCCGCCGCGCACGCTCACGATGGTCTGCCGGCCGGTGTGCCGCCGCGCCAGGTGGAGAGCGTTCTCGTTCGCCTCGGCGCCCGAGTTGCAGAGAAACACCCGGCCCAGCGGATCGGGACACCAAGCGGCCAGCCGCTCGGCCAGCTCCTCCCGCTGCGGCAGCGGCACCGCCGTCGAGTAGAAGAGCAGCGCCTCCGCCTGCCGCGCTATGGCGCGCACGACATCGGGATGGCTGTGGCCGGTCGACGCGACGGCGTGGCCGCCATAGGCATCGAGCCACTCCTCACCGTCCTCATCCACCAGCCACGAGCCGTGGCCGCGCACCGGCCGGACCGGCATCTGCGCGTAGACCGGGAGCAGGGCGTCCGTCTTCAGCATGGATAGATCCCCGCGGCGGTGAGGCCCGCGCCCTCGTCCAGGCCCAGCGCGAGGTTCATCGCCTGGATCGCCTGGCCGCCTGCGCCCTTGATCAGATTGTCGATGGCGACGGTCACCTGAATCTCACGGCCGTCGGCACTCTCCGTTGCGTGCATGAGGGCGAAGTTGGTCCCCACCGCATGGGTCAGCTCGGGAGGCGCGTCGAGCACCCGGACGAAGGGTCGGTCGCGATACGCCTCGCGGTACCATGCGCTCGCGCCCAGCTCGCGCGGGAGGTAGGCATGCAGCGTCAGGTAGATCCCCCTCACGAAGGGGCCGGAGTGGGCCATCAGGCGCGCCGTGGCCTCGGGCCGGCCGGTCCACGCTCTCCAGCCCTGCAGCACTTCGGCCTCGTGCCGGTGGCCCAGCGGCGAATAGGCAAAGATGTTGTGGGCCCGCATGGGGTGGTGCGTGGTTGGCCGCGGCTGCACGCCGGCCCCGCTCGAGCCGGTGATGGCGAAGAGCGAGGGCGAGATGTCCAGGCCCGCCCTCGCCAGCGGGTAAAGGGCGAGCTGCGCCGCGGTGGCAAAGCAGCCGGGTGCCGCGATCGCCGTCGCGCCGCGGAGGTCGGCCCCCCGCACATCGGCGAGCCCGTAAGTGAACCGGCCCACCAGCTCGGGTGCCGCGTGAGCGCCGTAGAACCGCTCGTAGAGGCGGAGGTCCTTCACCCGGAAGTCGGCGGCGAGGTCCACCACGAGTCCCGGCCCCGCCTCGAACACTTCGCCCGCCACGCGCGACGATTCGCCGTGCTCGAGACAGAGGAAGACGACGTCGCGTCCCTGGGCGGCCTCAGCAGCCGTCGCGCCCGAGAACCGCGCGTCCGGCAGCGCCACAAGCGCCGGATGCACCTCGGCGATCGACTTTCCCGCCTGGCTCCGGCTGGTGGCGACGCACTCGGAGACCTCCGGGTGCTGGAGCAGGAGCCGGAGGAGCTCGCCGCCGACGTACCCGGCGGCCCCGATGACGGAGACCTTCATGAAGAGATGGAAAGGCCGGAAAGGATGGTCTTCTCCGTCTTCTCCATTCTCTCCGTCCATTCTGCGATCGCCGTTCGCACCACCCCGAGCAGCCCCGCCGCGTCGCGCCTGGCGTTGTGCGCCGGGAGGCCGAGCTCGTTGGTGATGTACACCTGTCCGACCTCGTTGTCGGTGGCGGGTCCGGTGATCGCCGCGATCGGAAGGCCGAACTCCCGCCGCATCAGCTCCACCGCGCCCCAGCAGGCGACCGGATCGGGCGCGGCCATGATGAACGCAGCGCCCACCCGCGTGAGTTCCGCGTCAAGGAGGATGTCCTGGACCCCGTACTCGCCGAGGATCCCGTCGCCCAACTCGGCGACGATCACGTCCGGCTTGGACGCCGCCAGGCGATTGAAGATGCCCTTGGCCGTCGTGACGGTGACTCCGGGATGGGTGCTCGCGATGCCGACGTCGTTGAACGTCAGCGCCGCCACGGCGCCCGCGTCGAGCATCGACAGCGCGTCTCGCATGAGGGAGACGCCGGTGAGCTTGGCGGCGGCTACCCTGAGCCCGCTCCTTGCCAGGCCGCGTACCAGCTCCGTCGCCGCCACGGTCTTTCCCGCGTTCATGCAGGTGCCTGCCACGTAGACCACCGGCACCCGCGCGTCGAGCGTGTCGGCCGGCGGGACCGCCCGGTCCCTGATGTGCGCCGGACGGCCGACCCGGTCTCCGAGCTCGGGGAACGCGAGGATGGAACCGAGGACTTCCGCCTTGAACGGCGGGCCGATGTCGGGATTGACCGAGGTGCAGCGGCCGAGGATGCCGCCGAGGTTGAGGACATCTATGGTGTCACCGGCCGCGATGTGACTGGGGACCACGCCGGCATAGCCGCGGAGCGCCCGCCGGGTTCCCAGCACCCCGGCAAGCACGTCGCCGGCCCGGAGGGCGAGCATCCTGCCGGTCGTGTCCTCGATGGTGTTGTAGGTGGCCTTGTCCTCCAGGATCCGCACGGCGATGACGTAGCCCTCGGCCGCGATGACCTCGTCGCCCACGATCACCTCGGGGGCGAGAGCGGCGTTGCGAGTCGAGGAGCTGATCCGATCGAGCCGGACGCGGGTGGTGACGACCATGGCAGGCCTTTGGCTGATGGCTATTGGCTATCGGGGTGTGCCGCTCGCGCCGCCAGCAGCGACGGCACTGCGGAGACCCGGGCGAACGCGCGCGCCTCGTCGCCGGTCCACAGGCGATTCTCCTCACCATAGGTGGCGACGGAGGCGTCCATCATCGAATGGGGACTGCGGGTGCCCACGACCTGGAAGCGCCCGGGGGCGAGCCGCACGCGGGTCTCGCCGGTGACGCGCGCCTGCGAGCTGGTGATCAGCGCCTCGATGTCCCGGAGCGCCGGATCGAAGTACTGCCCCTCGTGGAGCCGGTCGCCGTAGAAGCGGCCGAGCTGGTCCTTCCAGAACGCCTGCCACTTGGTCAGCACCAGCTTCTCCAGCTCGCGGTGCGCGGCAATCAGGACGAGCGCGGCGCCCGCCTCGAAGCCGATCCGCCCCTTGATGCCGAGCGCCGTTTCGCCGACGTGGATGTTCCTGCCCAGGCCGCAGGTGTCCGACAGCTCACCCAGGCGTGCCACGAGCGCCGCGCCCGCCAGCGCCTCTCCGTCGAGCGCCACGGGCAGCCCCCGCTCCCACCGCAGCACGATTTCTCTCGGCGCCGGGGCATCGGCCGGCGGGTCGAGCAGCTCTGCCGGAGGACCGGCCCAGGTGTCGTGGGTCCAACCGCCGCCCCAGGTTGTGCCCCAGAGCCCCCGGTTGATCGAGTAGGCGCCGGCCTTGGCGGGCACCGGCAGGCCGCGCGCCTTGAGGAAGGCGATGGCCTGCTCGCGCTTGACGCCCGCGTCGCGGATGGGCGTCACGATCTCCAGCTCCGGCGCGAGGACCCGGAGCGCGACATCGAACCGCACTTGGTCGTTGCCGGCCCCGGTCGAGCCGTGGGCCACCGCCTTCGCCCCGATGGCCCGCGCCACCTCGGCCACCGTCAGCGCCTGCTGGGTCCGCTCGGCGGCGACGCTCAGCGGATAGACTTCGCCCCGGAGGACGTTGCCCTGAATGAGGTAGCGGACGAAGCGGTCGAACACCTGGTCCCGCGCATCCACCTCGTGGTGCTCAGCCGCGCCGACCCGCTCCGCCTGGAGGCGGATGGCGGCGCACTCCTCGACGGTGGAGCCGCCGGTGTTCACATAAACGGTGTGTACCGTCCAGCCCTCGTCGGCGAGACGGGGAACACAGTAGGAGGTGTCGAGGCCGCCGGAGAAGGCGAGAGCGAGGAGGCGGGGCTCAGAGTGCATATTGCATAAATATGCACGTCGGGGCGCGCAGCGCAAGACGCGTAGGTGCCGCGGTCAACCCGCCGGCCTTCAGCGTCCTCCGCCGACCTCGATCTTTCCAAGGCGCCCCGTGCCGCTCAACGCGAGCCACACTCTCCCGCGCGTGCTGTCGGTCTCCATGTGGCGGACGATCGCGCCTGGCGTGGGGATCGGCACCGTTTCCATCTTCTCCGTCCCGGGATCGAAGGCGACCATGTTGCCGGTCTTCGATTCACAGTACCAGATACGGCCGTCGGTGCCGATGGCGATGCCGTAGGGACCGGCGTTCGGGGACGGGGAGGCCCACTCCCTCACCTTCCCGGTTCCGGGGTCGAGGGCGGCGAGAAAGCCGCGAGCGTAATCGGTGTACCACACCGTTCCGTCGCCACCCACCTGGAGCCGGCGGGGCCGGGCCTCCGCCGCCGGAAGGACCACCTCGCGAATATTGCCGGTGACAGGGTCGACGTGGCCGAGCCGGTTGGTCCCGAGCATCGCGATCCAGATGGAACCGTCGGGCGCGGGAACGATCCCGTAGGGAACCGAGTTCGGCGTGGGCACCGGGTAGACAGTCGGCTTCCCGCTCGCGGGGTCGAGGCTGCCGTAGCTGTTGTTGTTCGCGTCGGTAAACCAGACCTTCCCCTTGTGGAAAATCGGGGTATGGGGATTCCGGGCAGCATCGGGCACCGGATACTCGGTGATCTTGCCCGTCGCGGGATTCACCCGTCCGAGCAATCCCTTCGCCTGCCCGGTGTACCAGACGCTGCCGTCGGGCGCGACGGTCAGCCCGTGCGGCCCGGACCCGGGCGTCGGCGTCGGATAGTCCACGATCTTGCCGGTTTCGGGGTCGAGGCGGCCGATGTAGCTGTTCCGCTGGTCGGTGTACCACACAGTTCCGTCGGCGGCGACAGCAGGATCGTGGGGAAAGTTGCCGGGCCGGGGAATCACGTACTCGGTGATGGACGCCGGGGCCATGGTCCGGCGGGGCGGCCGCGGCCCTTCGTGACCCAACGGGAGAGTCGCCGCCGCAGCGGCCGTCCAGACGATCGAGAGTGTGCGCATGGGGTTTGTCCTCGCTTTGTCTATGGGAGCAGCACTGAGCTGCCGGGGCCGCCGTAGGCGCCGAATGTCTTCCCGAGACGACGAGAAGAGCGGCGGTTGGGTTTCCGCAAAGAAGAAGGCGAGCCGCGCTGTTCCGCGAGACTCGCCTTGGCCCGGCCCTGAACGGGGTGGCGCAGGGTCAGTGAAGCTCCCGCTCGTCCGGCGTCACCCCGGTGTCGAGGTCGTGCACGTAGAGCGCCGACCCGCGGCCGTCCGGCGATTCGCTCACGACGTCGCGGAGCAGATCGAGAGATTCGGCAAGGGTCGGCGCGAACGCGTACTCGAGGGCCTGGGGAGCGGGCGCGCCCTCACGTGCCTCCGGCAGATAGGCGGCGAGGAAACGATCGATGATGACGGGGTGAAGTTCTCGACTCTGGGGGCGCGGGAGTCCGTGACGGCGTTCGATCTCGTTGAGAAGGCGCTCCGCGATCAGGAGGCGCTCCTGCTCAAGGGCGGCGGAAAGCATCACATAGTTCCTCAACTCGCGGTGCCGGCCGAGCTGGCGCCGGCCGGCGGAGAAAGGGGACGGGCTGCGCCAGGTGCCCGGGACCGCGCGACACGGCGGCCTCCTACCAATGCAAATGCTAGCTCATGCGCGAAAGAGAAGAAAGCCCGAACCATCGTGCGCCGATCTCGAGGTCCGCGCCGGTCAGACCGTGGCCGCTCGGCAGCCAGTCGATATTGACCGATGCGCCGCTGCTCCGCAACAGGTCGGCGAGCGCCTCGCTCTGCGCCGGCGCGACGAACGGATCGGCGCGGCCGGCTACGATCTCGACGGGAATCCCACCGAGATCGGGAAGCGGGTCGGGCACCAGCGGCACCATCGGCCGGAGGAGCAGTGCGCCGCCGAGTGTCCCCGGGCGCAGCAGCAGCACCGCCGCCGCGATGTTGGCCCCGTTGGAGAACCCGACTGCCCACGGCCGCTCCAGGTGATACGACCGCCTTGCCGCTTCCGCGAAATCCGCCAGTTCCGCCGCGCGGAGCCGCAGGTCGTCGAGATCGAACACCCCCTCCGCGAGGCGGCGGAAGAATCGCGGCATTCCATTCTCCAGCACCTTGCCGCGGGGGCTCAGCAGCGGCGCGCCCGGGGCGAGCGCCGCGCCGAAGGGAAGCAGGTCGTCCTCGTTGCCACCGGTGCCGTGCAGCAGGAGAAGCGGAGGCACCTCCGCGCGAGTGCCGGGGGTAAACCGATGGATGAATCCGAGATCGCCGGTCACTTCGTCCCGAGCGCCTCCTCCTCCGCGAGCGCTTCGGCGTCGAGGTACTCCGCTCGATACATGCGGATCAACTCGAAGAAGTAGGAGATCGCGAGCGGCCCGATCAGCAGTCCCAGGAGCCCGAACAGCCGGATGCCGGCAAAGGCGCCGATGACCGTGATGAAGGGATGGATCCGGGCCCACCGGCGAAACACCATCGGCCGGATGAGGCTGTCCACGTTGCCCACCACCACGATTCCCCACACCACCAGCGCGAGCGCCCAGCCGTAGCGCCCCTCCAGCGCCAGCACCGCCGCGGCGGGGCCCCAGACCAACGCGCTGCCGACCACCGGGAGAATGGCGACGATGACGGTCACCACTCCCCAGAAGAGCACGTTGGAGAGACCCGCCGCCCAGAACGCCACCCCGACCAGCAGGCCCTGCACCACCGCCGTGAGCCCGGTGCCGACGATGGTGGACACGGTGACGTCGCGAAAGCGGTCGCGGAGAATTTCGGCGCTGGCCTGGGAAAACGGGATGAAGGGCCGCACCCCGTTCCACATCCCCTCCGGGGCGACCAGCATATAGAACAACCCGAAGAAGGTGATGGCGAGCTGAATCCCGAGGCGGGTGGCCGTCCCCACGACGTTGAGCGCGCTGCCGCCGAGCCAGGAGAGAATCTGCGAGCCGGCCGACTCCAGCTGGGCACCGACATCGTAGGTGCCCACCCGGAGCTCGCGGAGGCGCCCGAGCACCGGGCTCCTGATGACGCCACTCGCCATGTCCCGGGCCTCGTTGGCCACGAGGCCGAGGAACGAAATGCCCGGTCCAACCACCAGGACGACCGCGACCAGAACGACGATCCCGGCCGCGACGCCGGGTCTCATCCGCCTGGCCAGCCAGCGATACACCGGAGAAAGGACGACATACAGGACCAGCGCGCCCATCAGTCCCGTGACGAAGGGCCACAGGGCATAGGCCAGGCCGATGCCGAGCACCAGGATCACGCTGGCGGCCCGCTGACGCTTGGTATCGAGGAACGGCATGCGGGAAGAGTAGGCCCGCCGCGCCCACCCCGCCAGCAATCGGGGATTCGCGCCGGCTCTTGCCGGGCCATCCCGGGGCCGCGAGATTTCGCAGACTCTTCCGAAGGCTCCCGCATGAGCCCTGCCGACTTCCGCACCGCCTACGATACACTTCCCATCGTCGTCTGGACCTCGCCCGGGGACCGGCGCTGGGACTACGTCAATCCGCGTTGGTCCGAGTTCACCGGACGCCGGCTCGAAGACGAGTTGGGGCTGGGGTGGCTCGACCGCGTCCACAGCGACGATCGCGAGGGCGTCCTGACCCAGCTCGACGAGGCCACCGCGGCCCACGGGCCGTTCGCGGTGGAATTCCGCGCTCGGCGGCACGACGGGGAGTACCGCTGGCTCGCCAGCACCGGCATGCCGCTCCCTGCCGGCGGGTACGCGGGCTGCTGCGCCGACATCACCGAGCGGAAGGCGCTGGAGCAGAGGCTCCTGCAGGCCGATCGCGCCGAGGCAATCGTCCAGCTCGCGGGCGGCATCGCGCACGACTTCAACAACCTGCTCACCGGCATCTTCGGGCATCTCGCGTTGCTCGGGGAACGGCCGGACCTCCCGGGCGAAGCGCGCGACGACATCGCTCAAATCCAGCAGTCGGCCGACCGGGCCGCCAGCCTGGCGCGGCAACTCACCTCCTTCAGCCGCCGCCAGATGGTCACGCCGCGGATGCTCGACCTCAGCCGGCTTGTGGGCGGCACCGTCTCCGCCATCCGGCGGATGATGGGCAGCCGCATCCAGGTGGTGCCGGCGCTCGACCCGCACCTCAAACCGGTGTTTGCCGAACCGGGCCAGCTCGAGCAGGCCCTCGTTCAGCTCAGCGCCAACGCGAGGGATGCGATGCCCGACGGCGGGACGCTCGAGCTAATCACCAGGAACGTCACCCTCGGCGAGGGAGATGTCGCCCGGTTCCCCGGGATGCGCCACGGCACCTACGTCGCCCTCAGTGTCCACGACACCGCCACCGCCCCCGAGGCCAGGCCCGTGCCCGACTCCATCCGGGGGATCGCCCGCCAGAGCGGCGGATTCGTGGATGCCGACAATGCCGGCGGACAGGGGATGACCTTCACGCTGTACCTGCCCTCGGCTGAGGGTGGAGCGGCGGTTGGCGAGGAGGGTGACCCGAGCCACCTCAAGTACGCAGGCACCGAAACGGTGTTGGTGGTCGAGGACGAGCCGCAGTTGCGCGACCTGGCCCGGCGGGTGCTCGAGCGGTCGGGGTACACCGTGCTTGCCGCCTCGGACGCCGAGTCGGCGATGGCCATCGCCGA
>CAYYXP010000206.1:0-1734 GCA_964475685.1 uncultured Gemmatimonadaceae bacterium
AAATATCCTTGCCGGGGATCGTCGCCGAAGGTGAGACCCGCTATGCGCTGGAGGTATTCGTCACGGTGGAGGACGGAGTTCGCCAGGTTCTTGTGCAGCGTGTCGAGCCGCGCCTCCGTGGCGGCGACCCGGTTGGCCGGCGCCGGGTGGGTCGCAAGCCACTCGGGGAGCTTCCCGCCGCCTGCCCCCGCTCCCACCCGGTCGAGGGTGTGGAAGACAGAGGCCATCTCCCGCACGTCGTAGTTCTGCCCGAGCGCGTAGCGGAAGCCGGCCAGATCTGCCTGATTCTCGGCGTCCCGGCTGTACTTGAGAAAGAGCACCTGCAGGCCCTGGCTCGCCAGCCCGGCGTAGCGGGCGACGTCCGAGGAGAGCACGCTGCCGAGCCCGAGACCCAGCGTCGCCAACTGGCTATTGCTGATCTGTTGCACCGAATGCCGGTTGGTCACGTGGCCGATCTCGTGCCCGAGGACGGTGGCGAGTTCCGCTTCATTGTTGATGTAAGTCAGCAGCCCGCGGGTCACAAAGATGAAGCCGCCGGGCAGGGCAAAGGCGTTCACCGAGGCGTCGTTCACCACGTGGAACTCCCACGGCAGGCTGGGTCGCTCGGACGCCGCGGCCATCTTCATGCCGATCGCCGAGACGTACGCCTGGAGTGACGGGTCGTTCACCAGGCCGATTGCCTGGATCGTTTGCTGCGACGCCTCCTTTCCCATCTGGATTTCCTGCGATTCCGACACGAGCGAAATCTCGTTCCTCCCGGTCACGGGATTGCGGGCGCAGGAGATGACCGGCGGCGCGAGCAGGAGAGTGGCAACAAGCAGCGTATTGGGAAGCGCAGGACGCAACATGGGGTGTACCTGGTCTGGCATTCAATCGACCGTCGGGATAGGCGGCAGTCTGCCGCGCTGTTCCCCGAACACTGTGACCTCCATCGCACCGGAAACTTAAACCGGCCCCCGCCGGAGGCGATTCCGGACAGGGGCCGGCAGTGATTGACCGGGCGGCGGCTTGGTCGTGACGGTGGTCCCGCTAAACGGCCTCTTGGGCGGCCTGGCGGCCGCTGCCGAGCTCCCGAGAGAGCCGGCGGCGGAAGTAATCAACGGTCCTCGCCAGCCCCTCGGGCAACTGGATCCGAGGCTCCCACCCCAGCCACTCGCGCGCCCGGGTGATGTCCGGCTTGCGCTGGGTGGGATCGTCGGCCGGGAGCGGCTGGTAGGTGACGCGCACCTCGCCGCCGACGATCCTGGCCACCTCATCGGCGAGCTGGCGAATGGTGAATTCGACGGGGTTCCCCAGGTTCACCGGCGCGTGGCGCCCCTCGGCGGCCATCAGCCGCATCAAGCCGTCCACCAGCTCGTCCACGTAGCAAAAGGACCGGGTCTGTTCGCCGGTACCGTAGAGTGTCAGCTCCTGGCCGCGCAGCGCCTGCACGAAGAAGTTCGACACCACGCGCCCGTCGGACTCGGCCATGCGCGGACCGTAGGTGTTGAAGATGCGCGCGATCCGGATGTCCACCTCGTCCTGGCGGTGGTAGTCCATCATGAGCGTCTCGGCGACCCGCTTTCCCTCGTCGTAGCAGGACCGCGGGCCGATCGGATTTACGTTGCCCCAGTAGCTCTCCGGCTGCGGATGGACCGTGGGGTCGCCGTAGACCTCGGAGGTCGAGGCCTGGAGCACCCGGGCGCCCACCCGTTTGGCGAGCACCAGCATGTTGATGGCGCCCATGACGTTCGA
>CAYYXP010000207.1:0-10475 GCA_964475685.1 uncultured Gemmatimonadaceae bacterium
CTGCTGCTGCTGGGCATCGCCACGGTGCTGCTGCGGCGGCCGGTGGACGGCAACCGCCTGGCGTTCGGGCTTCTGGTGAGCGGAGTGCTGGTCAGCATCATCGCCGACCTGACCTTCAACTTCGTGACGCTCATGGTGGGCGGCCGCAGCGCGAGCTGGACCGACGCCGTCTACCTCCTCTGTTACGTGATGCTGATCGGCAGTGCGGAGCTGTACTACCGGCGGCCGGTCGCCGGGAGCCAGGCCGCCAGGACCCAGCGGCAGCGGCTGCAACCGCTGAGCCCGCTTCCCTACCTCGCGGTCGCGAGCACCTACGCCCTGCTTTTCCTCGCCGTCCTCGAGCCGTGGACCGAGCCGGTGAGCGGGCTCGCGGTGGGGGCGCTGCTGGTCACGGTGCTCGTGGTGGCCCGGCAGCTGCTCGCCGTCCGGGAGAACGTCCGTCTCCTGGCCGACAAAGCGGTGCGCCAGAACGAGGCGCGCTTCCGCTCGCTGGTGCAGCACTCGTCGGACGTCATCATCGTCACCAAGGCGGACGGCACGATGCGGTTTGTCAGCCCGTCGGCGGCCCGTGTGTTCGGGTACGATCCGGCGCAGCTCACGAACCTCGAGGTGGCGGGGCTGCTGCACCCCGAAGACCGCACCCGCGCGGCGCATTTCTTCCGCGAGGCAGCGGCGTCACCCGGCGTCACCGGGCCGGTCGAATGGCGGTTCCGCCAAGCCGACGGATCGTGGCTGCACGCGGAGCTGCTGGCGACCAACCTGCTGCACGATACGAGCGTGCGCGGCATCGTGCTCAACACCCGCGACGTGAGCGAGCGGAAACGGCTGGAGCAACAGCTCACCCACCAGGCGTTCCACGATCCGCTGACCGGGCTGGCCAACCGGGCGCTCTTCCGCGACCGGGTGAGTCACGCGCTGGCGCTGGCGCAACGCGAAGGGCGGCCGATCACGGTCCTCTTCCTCGATCTCGACGACTTCAAGCGGGTGAACGACAGTCTCGGCCACGCCGAAGGGGACCGGCTGCTGATCGCCGCGGCGGAGCGCTTTCTCTCCTGCGCCCGCGCCGCCGACACCGTCGCGCGCCTGGGCGGCGACGAGTTCGCGATCCTGATCGAGCACGTGGCCGCGGATGGGCAGGCGGGGCTGCTCGACCGGCTGACGTCAGCGATGGCCCACCCGTTCACCCTGAGCGGCAACCAGGTGCAGGTGAGCGCCAGCATCGGGGTGGCCCCGGCGACGGGAGACGAATCGGCCGACGATCTTCTCCGGAACGCCGACGTCGCGATGTACGCCGCCAAGCGCCGCGGCAAGGGGCGGTCGGAGGCGTACGAGTCCGCGATGTACGCCGACGTCCGCTCGCGGCTCGAGATGGAGGCCGCGCTCCGGGCCGGGATCGAGCGGACCGAGCTCATACTCCACTACCAGCCGATCGTGGACCTCGAGACCGGCGCGCTGTACGGAGTCGAGGCGCTGGTGCGGTGGGAGCACCCCCGCCTCGGCCTGCTCCTGCCGGAGCACTTCATCACGCTGGCGGAGGAGACCGGCCTGATCGCCCGCCTTGGCGAGTGGGTCCTGGGTGAAGCGTGCCGCCAGCTCCAGGCCTGGCGCCTGGCCTACCCCCACGTGCCGCTCTCGGTTTCCGTCAACATCTCGGGGCGCCAGCTGCAGGGCCCCGGCATCGCCGAGGCGGTGCGCGACGTGCTCGCGGCAACCGGCGTGGATCCCTCCGCGGTCATTCTCGAAATCACCGAGAGCGTCCTCATGCAGCAGATCGAATCGGTGCCCGAGCGGCTCCAGGAACTCAAGGACCTCGGCGTCCGCCTTGCCATCGACGACTTCGGCACCGGATATTCCTCGCTGAGTTATCTTCAGCGGTTCCCGATCGATATCCTCAAGATCGCGAAACCGTTCGTGGACGAGGTCGGCCACGGCGCCGACCGCTCCGCCCTGGCCCGCGCCATCATCGGCCTGGGTGACACGCTCAAGCTCCACACCATCGCGGAAGGAATCGAAATGGCTGAACAGCGGCAGGCCCTCCTCGAGCTCGGATGCCCGCTCGGGCAGGGTTACTACTTTGCGGCAGCGCTCCCACCCTCCGAGATCGAATGCCGGCTCGCCGCGATCCCGGCGCTGGAGGCACAGGGCGCCTGATGCCCGAGGATCTGAGCAAGGCACTGGCCGGCCGGTATCTGATCGAGCGCGAGTTGGGCCGGGGAGGAATGGCCACGGTGCACCTCGTCAGGGACGTGCGGAACAATCGCCTCGTCGCGCTCAAGGTGCTTCACCCGCAGCTCGCGTTCACGCTCGGCGCCGACCGGTTCGCGAGGGAGATCCGGGTGGCGGCGCTGCTCGATCATCCGAACATCCTCCGGGTGCTGGACTCGGGCGACGTGGACGGCCAGCTCTGGTTCACCATGGCCTACGTCGAGGGCGAGACCCTCTGGGACCGCCTGCAGCGGGAGCGCCAGCTTTCCACTGCCGAGGCGCTCCGCATCACCTGGGCGACGGCGAGTGCGCTGGCGTATGCCCATGAGAAGGGCGTCGTCCACCGCGACATCAAGCCCGACAACATTCTTCTCTCGGGCGACGATGTGCTCGTGGCCGACTTCGGGGTGGCGCGGGCGGTGAGCGAAGTGCAATCCAAGCTCACCGCCACCGGCATGCTGGTGGGCACGCCGGCCTACATGAGCCCCGAGCAGGCAACCGGCGAGCCCAATATCGACGGCCGGAGCGACATCTTCGCGCTGGCGTGCCTGACCTACGAGATGCTGGCCGGTGAGCCGCCGTTCAAGGGGCCGACTCCGCAGATGACGCTGATGCTGCGCCTGATGCACCCGCCGCGGCCGCTCCGGCCGGCGGTGAATATCCCGGAGGCAGTGGAGTCGGCCGTCCTCAAGGCGCTCGCCAAGGACCCGGCCGATCGGTGGGCCACCGCCACCCAGTTCGCCGACGCGCTGGGCGGACGTCTCCCCACCCCACCGCCGGCCGCCTCCCAGGGCGGGATCGCCGGCGCCTTGCGAAGGGTGTTCCGCCGGGAATAGACCGCTCAACCCCGCTTCCCTCCGGCGTGCCGACGCCCTAACTTGCCGCCGCTCCTGTTCCTATCCCTTCCCCACGAGACGCCATGGCGCCCAGGCGCAACCCGTTCGTCTACCGGCTGCACCTGATCGGCGTGGGCGCCGTCCTGGTGCTCACGGCGGTCGTGGCGGCGCTTCTCTGGTGGGCGTCGGCGGCCAATGCGGCCGTCACGCTCCAGGGCACCGCCGGGTTCTTCCTCCTCGGGATGGCGGGGGAGCAGCTGCTCGCGTGGCTCCTCCTCCAGCGGGTCCTGAAGGCGACCGGAACGGCGGCCAGGATCGCGGACCGAGTGGCGCAGGGCGACCTGAGCCTTCCCGACGGCCCGGCCAGCGCGACCGACGCGCTCACGGCCTCCATCGCGGCGATGCTCGGAAAGCTCCGCGACCTGGTGGGCACCATCCGCCAGCACGCCCAGGACGCCGCCGCGATGTCGGAGGAGATCGCCGCATCCACAGAGGAGATGAACGCCTCCACCCAGGAGGTGGCGAGCACCACGGGCGACCTCACCGAGCGGGCCAACCAGCAGGCCGTCGTGGTCCGGGCGGCCGCCGACGACGCGGGCAAGATCCTCGGCATCGCCCAGGAGCTTGCCGCCGGGGCCACCGAGGCGGCCGAACGGAACGCGGCGCTCGCGCGGCTGGCCCGCTCGCACCAGCAGCGGCTCCACACCAGCACCGCCGAGCTGGGGCGCCTGGCCGACGAGGTGGAACGGGCCGCCACCGAAGCCGATGCCCTCGCGACGGCCTCGGAGGAAATCGAGAAATTCATCACCCAGACCAAGGCGATCGCCAAGCAGACCCACATGCTCGCCCTCAACGCCTCGATCGAGGCCGCCCGGGCCGGCGAAGAGGGAAAGGGCTTCAGCGTGGTCGCCGAGGAAGTGCGGAAGCTCGCCGCGCAGGCGGCCCGGGCGGCCAGCTCCACGAGCGATACGGTGCAGGCCATCCTGGCCCAGGTGCAGACCGCCCGTGAGCGACTTCTGAAGCTGGGCCAGGGAGGGATGGCCGCCAGGGACGCCGCGCATGCCGCGGCCGAAGGCCTGATCAACGTCGCGGCGGACGCCGAGGCCAACGACGAGTGGACCCGCCGCATCTCCGCGTCGGCAGGGGAGGTGCGCGGCCTCATCGAAGGGATCGCCGGCCGGATGCGCGAGGTCTCCGCCGGCACGGAGGATTACGCCGCCGCCGCGGAGGAGATCGCCGCCGCCGCCCAGCAACTCAATGCCTCGACCGAAGAGATCTCCACCTCCGCCGGCCATCTCGCCGAAGCTTCCGATCGCCTCACCGCAGCGGTCGGCGGCTTCCGGTTGAGCTGACCCTGCCCCCATCCCCATGATCGAATTGCTCAGGAACGCCGAGCTGTACGACCCGTTGCCCCGCGGGCGCCGCGACCTGCTCGTTGCCGGCAAGACTGTCGTGTGGGTCGGTACCGACCTCCCGGCTCTCGACCGCAGGCTCGGCGTGCGGGAAACCGACCTGGGCGGGCGGAGGGTGATCCCGGGGCTCATCGATGGCCACGTGCACCTGACCGGCGGCGGCGGCGAGGCTGGACCCCACACGCGGGTGCCTCCGGTGGTGTTGAGCGGCCTCACCGGCGGCGGAGTCACCACCGCGATCGGTGTGCTGGGCACCGACGACGTGGTCCGTACCCCCACCGAGCTGGTGACGGTGGCGCGCGGCCTGATAGAAGAAGGGCTGAGCGCGTGGTGCTACACCGGCGGATACCACGTGCCGCCGGTGACCGCTACCGGCAGCGTCCGCTCCGACCTCGTGCTGATAGACCTGATTCTCGGTGTGGGTGAAGTGGCGGTGAGCGATCACCGGTCGAGCCAGCCGACGCTGGAGGAGCTCCTCCGCATCGCGGCCGACGCCCACGTCGGCGGGATGATGAGCGGGAAGGCCGGCATCGTTCACCTGCACGTCGGGGATGGCCCGCGCGGGCTGGAGCCGGTGCGCGACGCGATCGACCGGAGCGAGATACCGGCCGGCGTGTTCAATCCGACCCACGTGAACCGGCGGAAGGCCTTGTTCGACGAGGCGATGGCCCTGACCGAGCGCGGCTGCACCATGGACATCACCGCCTTCCCCGTGGCGAAGGGCGAAGACGCCTGGCCGGCAGGCGAGGCGCTGGTGCGCTACCTCGACGCCGGGCTCGAGGCGGAACGGGTAACCGTCAGCTCGGACGGCGGCGGCTGCCTGCCGGCGTTCGACGACGAAGGCCGGGTGGCCTCGATGGAGGTCGGCCGGCCTTCCGCGCTGGCGGCCACGCTGCGCGGTCTCCTCGAGAGCGGGCAGCCGCTCGAGCGGGTGCTGCCGGCTTTCACCGCGAACCCCGCCCGGCTGCTGAGACTCGGCCGCAAGGGGCATCTCGCCCCCGGCGCCGACGCCGACCTCGTGGTTCTCGACAAGAGCGGCACGGTAAGCGACGTCATGGCGAGAGGGCGGTGGCATGTCCGGGACGGCACGCCGGTGATCCGGGGAACCTTCGAGTGAGCCCGGCGCGCTCGGAGGGCGTGCGCGGTTACATCATCCCGGTGGGCGGGGCGGAAGAGAAGATCGGCAACGTCGCGATCCTCCGCCGGTTCGTGGCGCTCTGCGGCAACGGGTCGGGCCGGATCGCGATCATCCCGACGGCGTCCGAGGTGACGGAAACCGGAGGCCGATACGAGAAGCTCTTCCCCGAGCTCGGCGCCGGGGCAGCCAGCGTCGTACCGATCCAGAGCCGGGCCGACTGCGACCGCCAAGAGCACCTCGACGCGCTCGATGCGGCGGACGGCATCTTCCTCACCGGCGGAAACCAGCTCCGGCTCAGCACCATGATCGGCGGGACGCCGGTCGCCAAGGCGATCCGACGGCGGAACGCGGAGGGCGTTCACGTCGCGGGAACCTCTGCCGGCGCCGCCTTCCTCTGCGAGCACATGATCGCCTTCGGGCGGGAAGGAGGCTCGCCCCGCGCCAAGGCCGTCACCCTTGCGCCCGGGATCGGCCTCACCAACCGGATCGTGATCGACCAGCACTTCCGCCAGCGCGACCGGCTGGGCCGGCTGCTCGCGGCGCTGGCGTACAACCCTTTTGCCATCGGCATCGGGCTCGACGAGAATACCGCGGCCTTCATCGGCCCCGATGAGACCCTGGAGGTGGTCGGCGGCGGCGCGCTGACGATCGTGGACCCGTCGGAGCTCGAGTTTTCCTCGATGGCCCGGGTCCGGAAGAACGATCCGGTCTGCCTGATCGGCCTCCGCTTGCACATCCTCGATAACGGGTCAACGTTCAATCTGCATACCCGGGTGGCCGCCGCGGCCCCCGCGATCGCACAGCGACCCTAGGCTCCAGCCCATGAAGATTCTCGACCAATCGGTTTACGTCGGCCCCAGCCTCTACGCCCATTTCCCCGTCATCCGGCTCGGCGTGGATCTGGGGCCCCTGGAGGAGTGGCCGTCGGGCAAGCTGGGGGCCGCGTTCACCGGTCCGCTGATCGCCGCGCTGCCCGGGCTCCACGAGCATGGATGCTCCTACGGCGAGCCCGGCGGCTTCATCCGCCGGCTCACCGAGGGCGACGGGACCTGGATGGGGCACATCCTCGAGCACGTCGCCATCGAGCTTCAGAACGTCGCCGGCGAGGCGGTCACGTTCGGCAAGACGCGCTCGAACGACGTGCCGGGCCACTATGACGTCATCTACCAGTATGAGCAGGAGGATGTGGGCCTCGAGGCCGGCCGCCTGGGAGCCACGCTGCTCCTCTCGCTGCTCCCGGCCGAGCTCCGGCCCGCCGGCGCCGTGCCGCCCGATTTCGATTTCGATGGCGAGCGCGACGAGTTCATCCGCTTTGCCCAGCGGCGGGCGCTCGGCCCAAGCACGATGTCCCTCGTCCGCGCGGCGGAGGAACGCAAGATCCCGTGGATCCGGCTCAACGACCAGAGCCTGATCCAGTGCGGACACGGCCGGTTCCAGCAGCGGATCCAGGCCACCGTCACCAGCCGCACGCCCCATATCGCGGTCGAGCTCGCCTCGGACAAGGAGGAGACCAACCGCCTCCTCGCCAATCTCGGCCTCCCCGTCCCCCGGCAGCGCCTCGTCCAGAGCGCCGAGGACGCCGTCACCGCGGCGGAGCGGGTCGGCTACCCGGTGGTGGTCAAGCCGTTCAACGCCAACCACGGGAGAGGCATCTCGATCCACCTCAGCAGTCCGGAGCAGGTCATGACGGCGTTCGGGGTGGCGCGGGAGCACAGCCGCAGCGTGATCGTCGAGAGCTTCATCACCGGGGACGACCACCGGATGCTGGTGATCAACGGCGAGCTGGTGGCGGTCTCCCGGAGGGTTCCGGGTCACGTGATCGGCGACGGCGTGCACACGATCGAGGAACTGGTGGACGAGGTCAACCGCGACCCGCGGCGCGGCATCGGCCACGAGAAGGTGCTGACGAGGCTGGTGTTCGATCACCAGGCCGAGACGATGCTGGCCCGCAAGGGCTATTCGCCGGAGACGGTGCCGGCGGCGGGGGAACGGGTCTTCCTCCGCTCCACCGGGAATCTCTCGACCGGCGGCACGGCGACCGACGTGACCGACCTGGTGCATCCGGACAACGCCGAGATGGCGACACGCGCCATCAAGGCGATCGGGCTCGACGTCGGCGGAGTGGATTTCCTCACCACCGACATCTCCGAGTCGTACAAGGACATCGGCGGCGCCATCTGCGAGGTCAACGCCGCGCCCGGCTTCCGGATGCACATGGCGCCGAGCGAGGGGCGCCCGCGCGACGTCGCGGGGCCGGTGATGGACATGCTCTTCCCGCCGGGGACGCCGAGCCGGATCCCCATCGCGGCGGTCACCGGCACCAACGGCAAGACCACGACGGCGCGGATGCTGGCCCACATTCAGAAGCTCGCCGGCCACCACGTGGGGCTGACGTCCACCGACGGCGTGTACATCGATGGCCAGCGGACCGTGGCCGGCGACATGACGGGCCCGGTGGCCACCCGGATGGTGCTGAGCGATCCGCTGGTGGACGTGGCGGTCCTCGAGATCGCGCGGGGGGGGCTGCTGCGCGCCGGCATGGGAGTCCGCCACTGCGATGTCGGCGCGGTCCTCAACGTCAAGTCCGATCACCTCGGCCTCCGCGGCATCGGCACGCTGGACGACCTGGCCAAGGTGAAGCGCATCGTGGTCGAGGTCGCGCGCGACACGGCGGTGCTCAACGCTGACGACCCGCTCTGCCTCAAGATGGCCGACTACACCGAGGCCAAGCATCTCTGCTACGTGACGATGGACCCGACGCACCTCCTCGTCGGCGAGCACATCAAGGCCGGCGGGCGGGGCGTGGTGCTGGAATCGGGGATCAAGGGACAGATGATCACCATCTACGATCACGGCGCCCACATCCCCCTCCTCTGGACCCATCTCATCCCGGCGACGCTGGAGGGCCGGGCGACACACAACGTGCAGAACGCGATGTTCGCCGCGGCGATGGCGTTCAGCATGGGACTCAAGCTCGAGGACATCCGCCACGGGCTCCGGACCTTCGACACCACGTTCTTCCAGGCGCCGGGCCGGATGAACATCTACGACGAACACCCCTTCAAGGTGATCCTCGACTACGGCCACAACCCCGCCGCGGTCGAGGTGATGTGCAATCTCGTCGAGCGGCTCGAGGTGGCGGGGCGCCGGATCTGCGTCCTCTCCGCGCCGGGCGACCGCCGGGACGAGGACGTCCGGGACATCGGTCGCATCGCCGCCGGGCACTTCGACCGCTACATATGCCGCCGGGACGACACCCTGCGGGGGCGCCGCCCCGACGAGGTACCCAACCTGCTCCGCGAGTCGCTGCTCGCGCACGGCGTCGCCCCGGAGCAGGTGGTGATGATTCCCGACGAGCAGGCCGCCAACGACGCCGCGCTCAGGGAAGCGCAGCCCGGCGACCTGCTGCTCATCTTTGCCGACGCGATCACGCGGAGCTGGAAGCAGGTGATCCAGTTCCAGCCGGAGGCGCCGGCCCGGCCGGTCGAGCGGACCCGGGCGCCACGCCCCGAGCCGGTGCCGGCGGTGACCACGGCTTCCTTCGAGGAAGGCCGCCGCGAGTTCGTGCGCGACAATCGCGGGGTCTGGCTCCCCCGCGAAGCGGACGACTGATCTGACCTTCCTCCACTCCCGCCGCCTCACCGGCCCCGGGCTTCTTCTCGATCGCCCCGGGGCCGTCCTCGAGATCCAGATGGACGGGCCCGAACGCGAACGTGCCATCGCCCGGTGGCGCGCCGCCGCGCGCCTGATGCTCGACGCCGTCGGGTGGGAGGCGGAGGAGCCGGCCGTGCGCATGTACGCCGGCGGTGCAAGCCTCGCGCTGAGCGCGCCCCCGGACGCGCTCTACGCCGCGACCGACGTCAACGAATGGGCGTGGCGGGAGGCGGCCGCCGGGCCGGGCGAGCGCAGGCCGGAGTTCGAGGCGGAGGCCGAACGTCTCCGCGGCACCATCGGCGCCGAGCGCAATCCGCGGCTGCTCGCGCTCCGCGCGGCGGCCCGCACCCGCGGCCTCACCTTCCTGAGCGACGCCGAGACCGTGTCGGTGGGCTCCGGCACGGGGGCGCTGGTGTGGCCGGCGGCCGCGCTGCCGGCTCCCGAGCAGGTGGAGTGGGACCGGGTGCACGACATCCCCATCGTTCTCGTCACCGGGTCCAACGGCAAGACGACGGTCGTGCGGCTGCTCGCCGACATGGTCGAGGCGTCGGGGCAGTCGTCCGGCCTCACCTCCACCGACAGGGTGGAGGTCGGAGGGACGACGCTCGGCACCGGCGACTACTCCGGCCCGGGCGGCGCGCGGATGCTTCTGCGCCATCCCCGGGTCGAGACGGCCATCCTCGAAACCGCGCGCGGCGGATTGCTGCGCCGGGGCCTCGAGATCGAGCGTGCGGACGTGGCGGTGGTCACCAACATCGCCGACGATCATCTCGGCGAGTTCGGTATCCAGTCGCTCGAGGCCCTCGCCGAAGCCAAGCTCCTCGTGGCGCGCGTGGTGACGCCGGAGGGCGCCGTGGTCCTCAACGCCGACGATCCCATCCTGGTGAAGGCGGCGTCAGCGATGCGCGTTCCGGTGATCTGGTTCTCGCTCGACGCGGGGCATCCCCAGGTGGCCGAACATCTTCGAACCGGCGGCCGCGCGGCAGTGGCCGATGGAGACCGACTCGTTTTGGCGGAGGGAGGCCGCCGCACCGTCGTTGCCCGGCTCGGCGAGGTCCCGATGACGCTCGGCGGCGCGGCGCGCCACAACGTGGCCAACGCCCTCGCCGCCATCGGTGCGGGCAGCGCGCTGGGGATCGAGCCGGAGGCGATGGCAGCGGCACTCCGGCGGTTCGCGACCGAGCCGGCGGACAACCCGGGTCGCGCCAACGTGTACCGGATCGGTGGTGT
>CAYYXP010000208.1:0-2921 GCA_964475685.1 uncultured Gemmatimonadaceae bacterium
GCCATGAGCACGATCATCGCGTTCACGAGCACGCCGATGAGGGCCGACACGAACGTGAGTGCGCTCAGGATGAGCGTGGCCCCGATTCCCGCGAGCAGTACCCCGACCCAGTAGAGCATGCGGCGCCTCCGGTTCGAATCGGCTTCGGAAGGGCATTAGGTTAGTCGCTCAGGACCGCTTCCCGCAACCCGCTTGACGAGATTCTCACCCGACCCCTTGAACCCCGAGGTCATTCCATGCGCGCACTGCCAGTCATTGCCCTCGCCGTTTGCCTGCCCCTCTCCCTCCAGGCGCAGGAAGCCCAGAATCCCGCCGGCAATGAACACGCCGATCACGCCGTCCAGGGCGGGGGAGCGCTTCCGGCCGGTTGGACGGCCCGGCCCGACGAGCAAGCCGAGCTCGCCAATGTCAAAGTGGCCCCGATGGGCTCAGGATTCCACGTGACCCTCGGCCCCGCGATCATTCTCTACAAGGCGGCGACCGGCGGCAAAGGACCGTTCCACACCCTCGCCACCTTCACCCAGGCAAAACCGACGGAGCATGCCGAGGGATACGGTCTGTTTGCCGGCGGGCGCGGTCTCGACGGGCCGGCGCAGTCGTACGTCTACTTCCTGGTGCGCCAGGACGGGAGCTATCTGATCAAGCGGCGTGATGGCGACAAGGCGAGCGACATCAGCAAGGGATGGGTCGCGGACCCGGCGGTCAAGCGGTTTGAGGGGAAGGGCGCCTCGACCAACCTCCTCGAGATCGATCACAAGCGCGACCCGTCGAAGGTCGTCTTCCTGGTCAACGGCAAGCCGGTTCACACCGCCGACGCGAAGACGATGGACCTCGACGGGATCGTCGGGCTCCGGATAAATCACAATCTCGATGTGCACGTCGAGGGGTTCGACGTCCACCGGTAGACTCAGCCGGCCCGCTGACTCCGGGCCTGGAGAACGCGGCTGGAGGCGGACGCAATCATGCTGTCGGCCTTGTGCGAGAGCCGTTCGAGCGTTGCGCGGGAGGAGGGTGATCCGGAGAGACCCAGCGCGGTGACCGCGGCCAGGCGTTGCCAGGTGCCGTAGCCGCCGCCGCGGAGGAACTTCCTGGGGCTCAGGGCCACGGTGGCCAACGCCGCGCTCGTTTCGTCGCTGCCCACCCGGCCGAGCGCGGAAACGTGGGCGTGCCACGCATCGCGATCGCGCTCCGTCTCGAGCGCGGCGACGAGGAGGAGCGCCAGCGCTCCGCCTCGCCACCGCGCGATGGCGTCGGCGGCGGCCGAACGGGTCCCGGGGTCACGGCTGTGCAGCGCGCGCCGCAACGGCTCGACCGCGGGGCCCTGATGAATCTCCCCGAGCGCCCGCACCGCGGCCGTCCGGATTCGTTCGTCCCGATGCTCCAGCAGCGGCTCCAGATCGGCCACTCCCCCGGCCAGGCCGAGGCGGCCGAGGAGCGCTATGCCGTGGCGAACCTGGTGTGCCTTATGCCCGATGAGCAGAGGCGTGATCAGCGGATAGCTCTCAGGCATGCCTCCGATCACATCGTAGTAATACCCCCGCACGCCAATGGCATCGCCCCGGCCGAGCCGATCCATCACCGCCTCCGCCGCGTCGAGGCCGATGAATCGGAGGACCGCCGCGGCCGGCCCCCGTGTGACCGGATCGCACTCGGCGGCGTCGATGAAGCGGTCGAGGACCCGGCGGGGAAGCGCCCGACTCAACCGGACGGCGAACGCACCCCGCTCAGCCGACGGCACCCGCGGCGCCAATCGGACGAGCGCATGTGCCGCGAACAGGGCCGATTCCCAGGCCTGGGCCCGCACGTCCTCATCCAGCGCGCCGTGGAGCTGCGCGATCGAGCTGCGCTGATCGGTAATCAACTGAAGGCGACGCTCGCCGCTGGTCCGGCGATCGGTGACCCTGCGCTGCCCGGCGCCGGTCCACCGCCATCGGCCGGAGCCGCGTCGCTCCTCCCATTGGCGGCGCTCACCACGTCTGCCCTCCGATGCGAGCGACGTCACCCGGAAACCGGCCTCCGCCGAAAGCGCTGCAACGGCCTGACCCGATGCGGTGAGCAGCGGGACCGGCTCGACCTGCACGTTGCGGGTGCTCGGAACAGGCGTGACGTCGTGAGAGAGCGCCCGGGCGAGCGCGAGCAGTTCGTGGGCCTCGGCGCCGGCAGCGATCCTGAGGCACTCGACGTGTCTGGCCAGGAGTCTGCTCTTGAGGGTGAATTCGGCGGGCGTCACCGACCACTCGGCACCGGCCTCGACCTCGATGGACTCATGCCCCACAGCGGCCAGCGAGGCGGTGAGGGCCAGGTCCTGTGCGGCGTCGTTCGCCGGGTCGAACCGGAGGAGCGCGACGAGATCGCCGAACCGCTTGATGAAAGTGGACTTGTGGTCCATGCCACGGACCCCTGGGAATAGGCTCACGGCAAGGTGCATCTGCCGCTTCAACTCCGCAACTCCGACCCTCGAGTCCTTTGCCCGCGCACCGGCGCACCGCCACGCCTCCCATTGCGGGCCGGCCAGCCTTGACGGTCGAAGCCGAACCGGTACATTGCCACGATACCTACGACGACCAATGCCAACCGCAATTCTTCGGGGGAAATCATGAGCCGAGCAAAGGTTCTGGGAGCTGCCCTGGTCTTTGCAGGGGTGATGGCGACCGCCGCGCCGGCCGCGGCGCAGGTGACGGTCGGAGCGGATGTCGGCCTGTTGAGCGACTACGTGTGGCGCGGGATCACTTTCACCAACCAGTTCGTCATCGAGCCCGACGCGTATGTGACATTCCCCGCCGGCCCCGCGTCGATCACCGTTGGTGGCTGGGCGAACATCGAGCCCGGCGCGTACGACGACCCCGCGAAAGACATCAGCGAGAACGGGGCCGATGGCGCCGACATGACCGAGTTCGCCTGGTGGGGCGAATTGAGCTTCC
>CAYYXP010000209.1:0-3329 GCA_964475685.1 uncultured Gemmatimonadaceae bacterium
ATCATGGGGCGAAACAGTTGCCGCAACCCGTGGGTCAACAACACCAACCTCAGATTCTCGAAGGTCTTCCGCACTCTGCCAGGGCAGTCCATGGAGCTGATGCTCGACGTCTTCAACTTCCTGAACCTCCTGGACGGCGACTGGGGCTTGGTCCGGGGAGTCGAGGGAACCGGTCTGATCCAGCTTGTGGGATACGACGCGGCACGGGGACGCGGGATCTAGAACCTGGCGATCCCGCGCCACGCCGTGGATGGCGGCGCCTCCCGCTGGCGAATGCAGCTCGGCGCACGCTACGTCTTCTGACCGCCGCCTGCTGCGCCCTACCCCCGGCACTCCTCGCCCAACTTGTCAACCTGGACGCTGCCGTCCGCGGAGAAGTGCAGCACGATCTTCGTCACGAAGTTGTCGGTTGCCCCCTGGCTGGTGAGCACCGTGCTGATGATCACGTCTTCGGTGGGACTCCCTGGAAACTCGCCATTCCCGTTGCCGGTGGAGACGCCCACGTACCTCACCCCGTTGGCGTCAACGCCGGTGAGGTTGACGTTGTAGTGGGACTTGAAGTGGCCATTGTCCCACGTGGATCCCTGCCCGTGAATGATCCCTTCGAAATCGATGGCCTCGACTGCAAGAGTGCAGGGGTTATCCAGGGTGATGAAGAACGGCTCTCTCACGTTGTCCCTTTCGGTCCGGGTCGCCAGGGCTGGTGCACCCGGTTCGAGCGGTGATACGGCGCTCTCGCTGCAGGCAGTGGCGCCGGCGGCCAGGAGCAGAGCGGCCACCAAGCATGGCTTCGAGTGTTGCATGGAATTCTCCTCCAGCTGTGGGGGAACTTCGATCGACTGGAGGCGATGATACGCGGCCTCGGTCAATGGCCGGTCAGCCGGGAGTCAACTGGGAACCGAAGGCCGAAGGTCGAGCGCCGCTACAGGCCCACCTGCGACTCACCGGAGAGCCGATAGCCGAGAGCCGTTAGCCCTGTTATCCTCTCCTTCCTATGCCCCGAAAACGCCGCGCGCCTCACGTGCACAAGTTCGGCGGTGCGTCGCTGGCCGATTCCGCCGCCGTCCGCCACGCCGTGGACACCATCCACCGCCTGCGCCCGGAACCCACCGTCGTGGTGGTCTCCGCGATGGCGGGGACGACCGACGCGCTCCTCGCCGTGGCGCAGCAGGCCGGCGCCGGCGACTCCCGTGCCGTCGCGTCCCTCATCGCCCGGCTCCGGAGCCGCCACGCGGAGGCTGCCCGCGCTCTCCTCCCCGCGGGCCGCGGGCGCGCCGAGGTGCTCTCGCATATCGCGGAAGCGTTCGACGAGCTGGAGTCGCTGGCCCGGGGGCTTCGCCTCCTCCGCGAGCTGACAGCGCGGACCACCGATTACCTCGTGTCCCGGGGCGAGCGGCTCAGCGCGCGCCTCGTCGCCGGTGCGCTCGACGCGACGGGCACCCGCGCCCGGTACGTCGAGGCCACGGAGGTGATCCACACCGACAGCGCCTTCGGCCGCGCCGCTCCCGACTATCCCCGGACCGACCGTGCCGTGGCGCGGGTGATGTTGCCGCTCCTCGCGCGCGGCATCGTCCCCGTCCTCCCCGGCTTCATCGGCGCCACCACCGCAGGCGAAGTCGCCACGCTGGGCCGCGGTGGGACCGATCTCTCCGCCACCCTGGTGGCCCGCGCCCTCGGCGCGTCCCGGGTCTCGCTCTGGAAGGACGTGCCTGGACTGCTCACCGCCGACCCCCGCATCGTTCCCGACGCCCGGGTGATCCCGCAGCTCCACTCGCGGGAGGCGGCCGAGCTGGCCTACTACGGCGCCCGGGTGCTGCACCCGCGCGCACTGATTCCGGTAACGGGGCGGCGGATTCCGATCTTCGTACGCCCGTTCGCCGACCCGGCCTCTCCGGGCACCGAGGTCTCCGAGCGCAAGGGCCCGGCGGGGTTCCCGGTCAAGGCGCTCACCGCGGCGATGGGCCAGGCGCTGGTCACGGTCACCGGGAACGGAATGCTCGGCGTGCCCGGCATCGCGGCCCGGACGTTCGAGGCGCTTCACGCACGGCAGATCTCCGTCTCGCTCATCTCCCAGGCCTCCTCCGAGCATTCGATCTGCTTCAGCGTGCCGGAGGCCGCGGCGGCCGACGCGGGCGAGAGCCTGGAGCGCGAGTTCAAGGCCGAGATCGCGCGCGGGGAGATAGACGGCGTCGAGCTGGCGAGCGGCATGGCGACGATCGCCGTCGTGGGCCTGGGAATGCACGGCACGCCGGGAATCGCGGCCGGCGTCTTCTCTGCTCTCTCCGCGGGTAAGATCAACGTGGTGGCGATCGCGCAGGGCTCCTCGGAGCTCAACATCTCCGTCGTGGTCGAGGCGTCACAGGCGGGCGACGCGCTGCGCCGGATCCACGCCGCGTTCCAGCTCTCGCGCATCGCGGGCGGCGCGGTGATCCGGCCGGAGCGGATGGAGGTGATTCTCCTCGGATTCGGCCAGATCGGGCGGACGCTGGCCGGGCTCGTCGGGAAGGTGCGCCGGCCGGCGCTCTCGCTCCACGTGGCCGGGGTGATCGACCGCTCGGGCTTCATCTTCGATCCGCGGGGACTCAGCGCGGGCCGCCTTGCCGCCCTTGCCCGGGAGAAGCGGCGCGGGCGCAAGCTGGCCAATCTCCCGAAGGGTCGAAAGGCCACGGCCGAGGAAGCGGTAGCGTACATGGCGGGCTACGCGCTCACTCGCCCGGTTCTGGTCGACCTTACCGCCGACGAGACAGCACCCTCCCTCGAGCTCGGCCTCACCCACGGCATGGACCTCGTCCTGGCCAACAAGCGGCCGCTGGCTGGCCGCCGCGCCACCAGCGAGTCGCTCTGGCAGACGGCCCGGGCGCGGGGACGGCGCATCCTGCACGAGGCCACGGTGGGAGCCGGTCTGCCGATCATAGACACCTTTCACAAGCTGACCGAGTCGGGCGACCGGGTCGACCGGATCGAGGGGCTGCTCTCGGGGACGCTCGGCTACGTGATGACCGAGGTCGGATCGGGAACGCCGTTCTCGCGGGCCGTACGCGCGGCCATGAGCCACGGCTACACCGAGCCGGACCCGCGGGAGGACCTGTCCGGCATGGACGTCGGCCGCAAGGCGCTCATCCTCGCCCGGCTCCTCGGCTATTCCGGCGAGCTGTCCCGCACCGCGGTCGAATCGCTGGTGCCGAAATGGGCGCGCGCCCTCTCGCTCGAGGAGTTTCTCGAGCGGCTCCCCGAGCTCGACGACGCGTGGCAGAAGCGGGTGAAGCAGGCGGCGTCGGAAGGGATGGTGCTTCGGTACGTCGCGACGGTTACCCCGACAAAGATCTCGG
>CAYYXP010000210.1:0-19493 GCA_964475685.1 uncultured Gemmatimonadaceae bacterium
CTTCCTCTGGCCCGCCAGGCCGGGCTCTCGGGCGAGGCTGCCGCGAGGGTGGCCGAGGCTCTCGGCGGCGGTCGGTCAGACCCTCACTGATCGACGATCCGGACGCCGGCAGGAACCTCGAAGACGAATGTACGCTCGGGCATCGTGCGGTTGACCTGCACCTTCGAGAGCGTGAGGATCCTCCGCGACCCCGACCGCTCGGTGATGTCCAGTTTCCGGGGGAGCGCGTCCTCGCGATCCAGCCAGAGCACCGCACGATCAAAGGGGAGGTCCGGCACCGCCGGCACCAGCTCCACCACGTCCATGGTCCTGCCGTTGAGCTTTTCGCTCGCGAGAAGGCCCGCCGTGTATCGGTCCGCGGGACGATCCAGCAGCCAGGCCAGCATATTGTAGCCGTACACCGGGCCGCCGCTCGGAACCGGGAGGCGGATTACCTGGCCGGGAACGGTGCTGGGGGTGTACACCCACACGTGCTCGCCGTCCATCACGACCGCTTCCCCCGGCGGGTCGCTGAATCGCATCGCGAACATGGCCTCCCCCGACTGCATGAGGGTGCCGCGGGTCTCCGGGTTGTCGATCATCGGATTCTGGATCGTCTGGATGAAATCGGCGCGGAGGCTGCTCAACGACCGGTACACACGGGACGATCTGCCGATGACCGCGGACGCGTCCTGGGCCCGGAGCGGAGCGGCGGCCGCCAGCGCGAGGAGGAGGGCGAACCGGCCGGTCAGGCGCGCATTCCCGCCGGCTCGGCCAGGCGCCGGCCGATCGCCTCCGCGATGAGGCGGGTTTCCCTCATCATCCGCTCGAACTGCTCGGGGTAGAGGCTCTGCGCGCCATCGGACAGCGCGCGATCGGGGTTGGGGTGCACCTCGACCAGCAACCCGTCGGCGCCCGCCGCCACCGCTGCCCGGGCCATCGGGATTACCATGTCCCGGTGTCCGGTTGCGTGGCTCGGGTCGGCGACGATCGGAAGGTGGGAGAGCGCCCGCACGAGGGGAATGGCGCTGAGGTCGAAGACGTTGCGCGTGGCGGGGTCGAACCCCCGAATGCCCCGCTCGCAGAGGATGACCTGCGAGTTTCCCTCGGCCAGGATGTATTCCGCACTGAGCAGCAGCTCCTGGATGGTGGCGGAGATGCCGCGCTTGAGTAGCACCGGCTTGCCGCAGCGGCCCGCGCGCTTGAGGAGCGAGTAGTTCTGCATGTTGCGGGCGCCGAGCTGGACGATATCGGCTACCTCGACCACCTGGTCGAGGCCCTCGGCGTCCATCGCCTCGGTCACGATCAGCAGTCCGGTTTCCTCGCGGGCGCGGGCCAGGAGCCGGAGTCCGGGGGATCCGAGCCCCTGGAAGGAGTACGGCGAGCTGCGGGGCTTGAAGGCGCCGGCCCGCAGGATGGTGGCGCCGGCCTCCCGGACCGTCCGGGCGGAGTCGAGGATCTGGCGCTCGTTCTCGACGGAGCAGGGCCCCGCCATCACCACGACCTCGTCGCCACCCACCGACATTCCGCCGGCCAGCCGGACGATGGTGGATTCCGGCTTCCATTCCCGGGACACCTGCTTGTAGGGCTTGGTGACGTGGATGATTTCCTGCACCCCCGGCAGGGCGGCGAGCCTCGAGCCGTCCACCCGTCCATCGTTGCCGACGAGCCCGATCGAGACGCGCTGCTTCCCCGGCATCGGCCTCGCCTGGTAGCCCATCTCCTCGATGGCGGCGACGACCTGCCGGACTTCCTCCTCGTCCGCGCCGTGCCGCATGACGATCAGCATTGCGCGTCCCTCACACCGCTTCCCTTTCGCCGAGCCGGACCCCCACGATGGTGGAGACTCCGGGTTCCTGCATCGTGACGCCGTAGACGGCGTCGGCCGCCTGCATGGTCCGCGGGTTGTGGGTGATGACGAGGAACTGGGTCTCGGCCTTGAACTCGTCGAGCAGCCGGGTGAAGCGCCCGACATTCGCGTCGTCGAGCGGCGCGTCCACCTCGTCCATGAGGCAGAACGGGCTGGGCTTGGTGAGATAGATGCTGAACAGGAGCGACACCGCCACCAGGGTCCTCTCGCCTCCCGAAAGGAGGTGGATCCGCTGGATCCGCTTGCCGCGGGGCGCGGCGTGGATGTCTATCTCGCTCTCGAGCGGGTCGTCGGGGGTGGCCAGGCGAAGCTCGCACTCGCCGCCGCCGAACAGCGTCCGGAACACCTGGGCGAAGTTCGCCTGCACCGCCGTGAAGGTCACCAGGAACATCGTGCGGGCGGTTCCGTCGATCTCGCGGATGGCCTGAAGGAGCGACTGCCTCGCGCCGATCAGGTCGTCGCGCTGCGAACTCAGAAACTCCAGCCGCTTGACTTCCTCGGCATGCTCCTCGACGGCCAGGGCGTTCACCGGGCCAATGGCCTCGAGTGCGCCGATGATCCGGGCCGATTCCGCCTCGAGGCTGTCTATGTCGAGGTCGAGGTGGGGCGCCTCCTCCACCAGCTGATCGAAGGGGCGGCGCCATTCGCCCTCGACCCGCTCGACGATGCTGCGCCGCGAGCCGGACGCTTCGGTCAGCCGGACCTGGAGGGTGTGGCTCTCCTCGCTGGCCTTGTCGAGTGCGGCGCGCGTTCCCGCCACCTCGTGTTCGGCGTCGGCGAGGGCGGCTTCGGCAAGGGCGAGCTCGGTCTCGGCGTCGGCGCTGGCGGCCTCCAGCTCATGTTGGGAAACGTGACGCTCGGCGCGCTGCTCGCTCCACTCGCTCTGCTGCCCGGCGACCGCGGCGGTGTCGGCGTCGAGCTGGGCCATTTCCTCGGCCAGCGCCGCCATGACCCGTTCCGCCTCCTCCCGGATCCCCGAAGCCCGCAGGAGGCGCTCCTCGGCGGAACGCAATCCTCCCGCGACATGGGCTTCCTGCACCTGCCAATGGACGCGGTGCTCCCGGGCCGCCTCCTGCTCCGACTCGAGCTCCGCGAGGCGGGCGCGTCCGGCGCCGAGAGACTCGTCCAGCCGGCCGCGCGCCAGTTCGCCCTCGACGAGCTCGGCGTCGATCTCGGTCATGCGCTGCTCGCACCGGGTGAGCCGTTCAGTCACGCGCTGGAGCTCGGTTTCCGAGTCGGCCGACTCCCGCGCCAGATTGCCGGCGAGCCGGACGGCGTCCTCCCGTGCGGCGACCGCCTGGCGCTCCGCCTCGCGCGCGAGGTCGGCGGCGGCGGTGGCGGCGGCAAGAGCGCGCTCGCGGTCGGCCAGCCGCTCGACGGTGGCCTGGAGGGCGCCGGTGGCGGTGGCCAGCGTGGCGCCGGCGCGTTCGACGTCCTGCACCAGCGCGCCGAGCTCGGCGCGGCGGCGGAGCGGGCCGGACGGGACCCCTGCGCCGCTGAGGAAGATGGCCCCGCTGGCGCGCCTGAGGACGCGCCCCGCGCCGTCGAGCACCTCGGAGCCCGCCAACGCCGCGCGGACCCACCCGAGCGCCGGCTCCTGCACCCGCAGGCGATCGTCGAGGGTAAAGCTCCCCACCGCCGAGGGGCCGGGATCGAGCGGCAGAAGCACCAGGGCACCCGGCTGGTGCTCGGTGTGCCATTCCCGGATGGCGCGCACGGCCGCCTGGTCGCGGACAAGCACCCCATGCATCCAGTCGCCGAGGAGGCGTTCGGTGAGTTCCGCGTGCTCCCGGCCGGTGGTGACGAAGTCACTCAGCGGCCCGAGCACGCCACCGCCGAATCGGTCACGGGCGGCGAGCAGGGCGGCAGCGGCAGGCGCGAGGCCCACGCGATCGCGCTCCAGCTCTTCCAGCGCCTGGCGCCGTGACGACATCTGGGCGAGGGATTCTTCCGCGTGGCGGCGCTCGCCGCGGTGCAATGCCTCCTGTTCCCGCGTCTCCGCCACGAGGTGGCGGGCACGCTCCGCTTCCGCCGATACCCGTTTGGCGTCGTGGCTCAGGGCCGTGGCCCGCTCGGTGGCCTCCTGGCGGCGCTGCTCGGCGCCGGCCAGTTCGTTCCTGAGCGTCTCCCGGTGCGCCGCGGCCTGGGACGCCCGCTCCCTGAGCCCCGCCAGCTCTCCTTCGAGCGCGGTCCGCTCTCCCTCGAGGGACCGGAGGGTTTGCGCGCACACCTGCAGATCCTGCTCCCACTGGCGGACGAGCTGTCGTTGCTCGAGGAGCCGCCGCCTCACCTCGTCTTCGGCATTCGCACGTCCCGCCAGCTCTCCGCGGATGCGCTCGTGCCCGCCGGCAGCGGATTCCCGGTCGGTGGCCGCCGCGTCGCGCTCGGAGAGGGACTGCTGAGCGCGCAGCCCCGTCTGGGTGTGCTCTTCCTGCGCACGGTGCCGACGGGCCGCCGCGTTCGACAACCGCTCCGCCGCCACGGCGAGATCGCCGTCGAGCCGGCCGATCTCGATTCGAACGGCCGCGAGGCACCGCGCGATCTCGGCCCGAGATCCCTCGGCCGACGCGCGCCCCCGCCCGGCGTCCTCGCGCCGTCGTTCGGCGTCGAGCAGCCTCTGGCGGGCGGCCGGAAGCAGCCCGGTGAGCTCCCCGAAGCGAGCTTCCATCCCGCTCACTTCTTCATGCAGGCGGTCGAGGAGCCGGCGCGCCAGGGTGATCTGAACCGCGAACTTCTCTTCGCCGAGTTTGGCGTGACGCTCGGCCTTTCCGCGCTGCCGGGCGAGGCTCCGGATCTGGGACTGCACTTCGCCGATGAGGTCATCCACTCGTTGGAGGTCCACAGCCGTCTCCTCGAGACGGCGTTCGGTGCTGCGCTTGCGGTCTCGGTAGAGGCCGATCCCGGCGGCCTCCTCGAAGAGCGACCGGCGCTCGTCCGCCCTGTCGGAGAGCAGGAGGTCGATCATCTTGCCCTCGATGACCACGCCCGCGTCGCTGCCGAGACCGGTGCCGCGCATCAGATCCTGGATGTCGCGGAGCCGCACCGGCGAGCCGTTGAGGAGGTAGTCGCTCTGGCCGGAGCGGGAGAGTCTCCGCGTGACCACGACTTCCTGGTAGGCGATCGGCAGGGTACCGTCGCTGTTGTCGAGATAGAGCGAGACCTCGGTCACGTTCACCGGGCGGCGGGCCGCCGAACCCTGGAAAATGACGTCCTCCATCTTGCCGCCCCTCAAGGACCGCGCCGATTGCTCACCGAGCACCCAGCGCACGGCGTCGGAGATGTTCGACTTGCCGCAGCCGTTGGGGCCGACGATGGCCGTCACCCCCTCCTCGAAGGTGAGGCTGATGGTGTCGGCGAAGGACTTGAAGCCGGATAGCTCGAGCCGGGTCAGCTTCATCTGGTCTTACCTCCCGGGGTTGTCCTGCGGCGTCACGACGAACGATGGCATGCCGATCTTCTTCCCGGTCTCCTCGGCCTGCTCCCGGGTGGCGTAGGGCCCCAGCACCACGCGATACGCCTCGTCGCCCCGGGCGGGCGGCAGCACCGACGCGGGCAACCCGGCCGCCGTGAGCTTGTCGCTCAGCTCGGTGGCCCACGCCGGGTTCTGCGAGCTGCTGACCTGGAGATACACCGAGGGAGCGCCTTGGGTCGAGTCGCTGTCGGACGCCAGCGCGCCCGAGTCGGCCGCCTCCTGGGCCTCGGCGTCGCGTGCCGGTCTCCACCGGAGCGGGAGCCAGAGGTCGGCGGCGGCGTCCTTCACCCGGCCGGTTTCCGGAAAACCGTCGGCTGCGAGGTTGAGGGCGACCACGTCGTTGCCGCGACGAAGCAACAACGCGTTCGGCGCGGCGACCGCCGGAAGATCCGATCGCCACTGTGTGGCCACGCCGCCGGTGACGCGGGAGGCGCCCACGTCCACCACCCATGCCGAATCGCCCGCGGCAGGGCGCACGAGGAGGTACTGCCCGTACTCGTCCCCCCGAAGGCCCCTGGCGGGTCCCGGAAGCTCGATCGCGCCGAGCGGGCTGCCGGTGAATCGGTCGAGAATCAGCAGGTCGCGGTCGTCCCGCGCGACGTAGATGCGGTGCCCCGACGGCGAGAAGGCGACATCCCGCGCGTGACCCGGCAGTCGGATCACCAGGGGAGCGCGCTTCGCCTGCGGATCGTAGACGACCACGGCGGTGTCGGCTGCGACGGCGACCAGGTCGCCGTACAGGCTCGGGGCGAGCTCGCCCGCGGGCAGGGGAGTCGACGTGGACGGCTGGTCGGAGCCCAGGACCTCGAGGGCGGAACTCTTCTCGCCGACCCGGGCGAGCAGGAACCCGCCCATGGTGCCGTACATGGCCACCGGAGTGCCCTGCAGCTTCGAGCGAAAGCGGACGGTGGCCCGGCGGGCGAGCTGGGTGACCATGCGGGCGGTGTCGACGGCGTAGAGCGCCCCGTCGGGGCCCACGGCGGCGTACCGGACCTGCTCGATGTAGGGGCGCACCCGCCGAGTCTCGAGGTCCACCCCGACCACGTTCCGCTTCCGGTCGAGGGCGTACACGAGACCGTGGTTGGGGTCTCCGCCCACCGCCCGCTCCAGCGCCGGGAGCGCCTCCCGGGTGGACCACGCCGACGGCTCGAGGGAAGGAACGCGGTAGAGGCGGGCTTCGCCGCCTTCACGGGGGAGGCGCACCGCGGACGAGGGAGCGGGGCCCCGGGTTGACGCTGGAAGTCTGCCGAGCGTGAGCTCGGGCGCCTGTCCGCACGCCGCCCCGAGGAGCAGGAGGCCCGCACCCAGTCTCGAGAGGGGGAAGTTCACCCCCGAAACATAGCGGGGCGGGGGGTCACGTCAGAAGGTGGGGCCGATGATGAAAGTGGGACCGAGACTGAAGGTCCAGAGCCCCCTGACGGCGCTCCGGTGCAGGGGGATCGAGTAGTCGAGGCGTGCCACAGTGAACCCGAAGAGATTCGCCCGGATCGAGGCGCCGACCGTCTGGAGCGGCGTCCGCACCCGCACCGGGTGGTCACCGGGCTCGCGATGCCACTTGAGCGTGCTCTGCTGGTCCCAGACCAGGCCGATGTCGTAGAAGAGAGCCCCTTCCATCGGCGGGAATGCCGCCGGCATCCCGAACGAGGGGTTGAGAATCGGGAAGCGCAATTCGACGCTGGCGACGGCGACCTGGGTCCCCACCAGGCGGTCGAACTCCGCGCAGCCCGATTCGGTGTTGATGTCGTTGGCGCCCCGGCACTCGTTCCGCTGGTAAGAACCGGAGGTGTTGCCGCGAATGAGGTCGGTGCTGCCTCCGAAGACGCGAAACTGCTGAGCGTTGCGCCCGACGCGGCCGAAGTAGTATCCGCGCGCGGCCAGGACGATCGGCCCGGCGATCGGGACGTACCGCCGGTAGTCGGCGGTGCCCTGCGTGAATCGCCAGCTCCCGATGGTCTGCGCCACCTCGAAGCGGTAGCGCTGGCCGACGATCGGGGTGACGTATCCCGTCAGTGAATTGTCGAAGACGAGCGCCGCGGAGGGCTGCACGTAGTTCACGCCGGGGAAGTTGTCGGTGGTGACGTAGGGATCGCCCACCAGCTGCCCCGTCGAGGGAAGGTACGGCTCGTTGACGCTCAGCAGCGCGTCGTCCACGTTGGCGAAGCGGGCGCCGGTCTCGATCCGCTGGAAGCGGCTGATCGGGTAGTAGGCCTGCGCGAAGACCGAGCGGACGATGAGACGCCGGATGTTCGTCACGAAGGTATTCAGCCCCGGCTGGGGGTCGTTCACCCGCACCTGGCTCGGCTCGAGGAAGTAGTAGGGTTCCTGCGACGCGCCGACCGCCCAGTTGATCCGCTTGCTCATGTCCACGTAGGCGGCCAGCACCTGCGCCTCGGCGATCCTCCCATTCACGTATCCGGCGAAGATGAGCCGGTGATTGCCCAGGATGTCGCTGAGCGAGATCGCCGAGCCGCCGAAGAACCCGCGCCCGAAGTTGTCGCGCGTGTACCCGATGGACGGCCGCGCGACATAATCGGGGGTGAAGTGGACGCGGTAGTCCTTGAGCGTGAACTCGCTCGTGTCGGGGAGGCTGTACGTGGCCGAGTCGAGGAGGGCGGCGATCGAGATCGGCTGCTGGACGTGGGTGGTGTCGGTCCCGCGAGCCAGCTCGCCCGAGGAGCGGAATCCCTGCGGCGTCCGGTAGATGGAGCCGCCCGCGCCCACCTGCGGGCGCACCTCTTCGCGCACCTGGAGCGTCCTGGTGGTGTCGAAGGGTGGCATGGTGGCGCGCGCGAGCACCCCGACGCTGTCTCCGGCCGCCTGCCGGAAGGGCTCCCGCTTGAGCCCGCGCGGGTTGGTGATGGTGTAGACGTCGAACTTGCCCTTCTCGTAGTACACGAACGCGAGCCGGTCCGCCTCGCGGGCCCAGCTCAGCACCGGGGAGAGGGCCGTGATCCCCTGGACGCCGGTGTACAGATCCGTGATCTGGTAGATGTCGCGGTCGCCCAGGTCATAGAGGAAGATGTTGCTGACGCCGTTCCGGTCGCTGACGAACGCAACTGACTTGCCGTCGGGGGCCCATTGCGGGCTCACGTTCTTTCCCCGGTCCATGTGGTCGAGCACCGTGATCCGGCCGCTCGCCAGGTCGTAGAGCCCGATGCGCAGGTTGCCGATTGCCAGCTGGTTGAAGTCGGTCTCGCCTCCGCGGTCGGTGGTGAAGGCGATGGTGCCGCCGTCGGGCGACCAGACCGGGTGGAGGTCGGCATACTTGTCGTTGGTGAGGCGGCGCAGGTTCTTGCCGTCGCGATCGACCACGAACAGGTCGCTCAGGCCGCCGTCGTACCCGGTGAACACGAGCTGGGTCCCGTCGGGGCTCCAGGACGGTGTGGTCACCCCGCTCAGCGACAACTGGATGCGGCCGACCTGCTTGTTGCGGCGCACGTCCACGACCACGATGTCGTCCCGCGGCCCCCGCTTGGCGGCGAACGCGAGGAACTGGCCGTCGGGCGACCAGTTGGCCTGCGAGTTGATGAAGCGGTAGGTCTCGTAATTGCTGCTCACTCCCGACTTGAGAATCCGGCGCTTCACCTTGCCGGTGGCGCCGTCGGCGAGGTAGAGATCGACCGAGTAGAAGTCCTTCTCGCTGAAGTAGGCCACCTGCGAGCCGTCCGGCGAGAGAGCCGGTGCCAGGTGCAACGTCCCTTCCGAGCGCTCCTTGGTCAGCAGCTCGTCGGCCGCGTCCCGCGCCCTGGTCCGCGAGCCGATCTCGGGGAGGTAGCGCTTCTGGACCGCGTCCCGCCATTGCTCGGAGAGCTGATCCAGCGTCAGGCCGATTGTCCGCCGGAAGGCCGGCTCGATGCCTCCCGCCAGCGTGGCCTTGAGGATCGCGCCCACCGCCTCGTCCCCCCACCGTTCGCCGATGTACGACCAGAGCGCGTGACCGAACCGGTAGGGAAAGTATTCATAGGGATCGGCCGTCAGCTGCTGGATGGTCGGCAGCTTGCCCTCGAGCGACGCGTCGCGGAGCCACATGGCGGTTTCGGCGTTGATCGGCCCGAGTGACAGGTACTCCGCCATTCCCTCGGCGAACCACAGCGGGGGCGCGATCCCGATCAGCGTCTGGAGGCCGCCGCCGGCCCGGCCGCGCGACCAGACGTCGTACTGGAACTGGTGGGTCATTTCGTGCAGCAGGACGTGCTCGAAATCGGCGTACGAGCCGGAGAACGGCATCACGGCCCGGTTGCGGGCAAAGTCGGTGACGCCGCCGGTGCCCTCGCCGTCCACCTGGATGGTGTTGGTCTGGAGGAAGTCGGAATGGGACGCGTAGAGGATGATCGGCTTGCGCTCGCGGAACTCGTGATTGAGCACCTTCGAGAGCTTGGCGTATCCCCGCTCGGCCATGCGGGCGGCGTCGAGCGAGGCCACCCGCTCCCGGTCGTAGTAGTAGATGTCGAAGTGTTCGGTCTGGATGACCTTGAAATCGAACTTCGTGTACTGGACCTTATTGCGCCCGAAATACTGGGCGGCAAGCGAACCCGGCACGCTCACCAGGAGGAGCAGCAGCAGCGCGGGTACGGTACGTCGGCACATGGCAGCCTCGGCCTAGGTGGAGCTGATGAGCAGCTCCGGTGCGTCGTTCCAGAGGCGCTCGAGCTGGTAGAACGAGCGGGTCTCCGGATGAAACAGGTGGATCACGAAGTCCACGAAATCGAGCAGGACCCAGCGGCCGCCGGTCAGTCCTTCCACGTGGTGCGTATGATGGCCGCGCCGGTCCAGCTTCTCCATCACCGATTCCGCGATGCCGCGCACGTGGGCGTCGGAAGTGCCCGATGCGATCACGAAGAAATCGGTGGCGTCGGTGAGCCCGCGCAGATCAAGCACGACGAGCCCGTTGCCCTTGAGGTCGCGGATCGCATCGAGCGCCAGGTGCAGCGCCGCGGGCGGAAGGGTCGGCGCCATCAGTCTTCCGCCTGGTAGAAGATCGCCCACGCGCCTGCACCGACATGGGTCCCCAGAACCCCCGTCGCCAGCGAAACAAAACAGTCCTTCGGACGGTACGCCGCCACCAGTGCCGTCCGCACCCGCTCCGCCGTCTCGGGGGCTTCGGCGTGGACCACCCCGAAGCGCAGGGCGCGCGGCCGGGGAGTCAGCCGCCGCTCCAGGAGCTCGAGAACCCGGGGCACCAGTTGCTCGCGGCCACGCACCCGGTCGACCGGAACCACCTTGCCCTCGGCGTCGAGCGAGAGAATCGGCTTGACGTCCAGCATCCCCGCGATCCACGCCTTGCCCCGGGAGACGCGGCCCGACCGCAGCAGGTTGTCGTACCGGTCCACCGTCAGCAGCATCCCCGACCGGGCGCGAATCCGCGCCAGCTCCGCCGATATCCGGGTGCCGTCGAGTCCCTCCGCCGCGAGCTCCGATGCCCGGAGCGCGAGCATCCCGAGGCCCAGCGACGCCGTGCGGCTGTCCACCAGATGCACGGCGGAGATGCCGGCCGCCCGGACCGCCGCCCTGGCGGACGCATAGGTGCCCGAGAGCCCGGAGGAAACCAGCACGCCGACCACTTCGTCCGCCTCCGCCCGGGCGTCACGAAAGACCCTGACGAACTCCGCCGGTGCCGGCTGCGACGTCGTGGGCAGCTCGCTTGAGGTCCGGAGGCGGCGGTAGAACTCCTCCGGCTTGAGATCGACCCGGTCCCGGAAGGTCGCGTCGCCGAACACCACCTGCAGGGGCACCAGTGAAATGCGGTGCCGGTCGAGTACGCTGTCGGCGAGATCGGCCGAGCTGTCGGTGACCACCGCGACCGGCCGCCGTCCGGGATGCGCGAGATTGCGGTGCTGCGCGCGCATGTCATCGGCTTTGGTCGTTTCCACCCGTCCCCACCGGGTCGCATAGCTAAAGACGGCCTCCGGGGTGTCGGTATGCACATGGATCTTGAGAACGTCTCCCGCCACCGCGACCACGAGCGAGCCGCCGAATTGGTGCAGGGAGCCGCGGGCCTCGTTGGCGGCCGGCAGCTGCTCCCCGCGGACGAGCACCTCGGTGCAGAAGCGGAAGTCTCGCTCGGCGGCCACCTCGATCAGCGCGGCGGGAATTGGCGCCGATGCCGGGCCGCTTCTGCTGGTGGCCCCGGCGAGGATCGGATCGCCCTCGATGTATCGCACCACTCCCTCGATCATCCGGACGAACCCCATGCCGCCGGCATCCACCACTCCGGCGTCCCGGAGCGCCGCCATCAGCTGTGGGGTACGGGCGAGGGCCGCTTCGGCCTCGGCAAGGAGCCGCCGCATGAACTCCTCGAGATCCCCGGTCTCGGCGGCGGCCCGCTCGGCCGCGGCGGCGGCGTCGCGCGCGACCGTGAGGATGGTGCCTTCGCGCGGGTCGTCGAGCGACTCGTAGAGGCGATCCGCCCCGGTACGCAGCGCGCGGGCGACGTCGGTCGTGGTGGCGGTGGGCCCCTCGCCCAGGGCGTCGGCGAAGCCGAGGAGGAAGTGGGCGAGCATCATCCCGGAATTGCCCCGGGCCCCGAGCACGGCGGCCCGCGCCATCGTCCGGGTGGTATCCGGAAGCGGGGCGTCGCCCTGCGCTCTGAGGGTGTCGGCGACGGCGCGGAGGGTCAGGCTGAGGTTGGTGCCGGTATCGCCGTCGGGGACCGGGAAGACGTTGATCCGGTTGATCTCTTCCCGCCCCGCGGCCACCCAGTCGGCGGCCGCGAAGAGTGACCGGGCCAGCCGGGGTCCGTCCAGATAGGCGATGCCGCCGTTCATCGGCGTCGCGTCACTCCGCGACGATGGACACACGCACTTCGGCATGGACCTCGTGTGGCAGGCGGATGCCGACGGTGTGGTGGCCCAGCGTCTTGATCGGATGCTCCAGCTCGATGCGCCGCTTGTCCACCTCGTGTCCCTGCCGGGCGAGGGCGTCGGCGATGTCCTGCGGGGTGATCGAGCCGAAGAGCTTCCCCTCTTCCCCCGCCTTGCCGACCAGCGTCAGGGTGACGGCGCCCAGGGCGGCGGCGATGCGCTCGGCCTCCGCGCGCTCGGCCGAGCCCCGGTTTGCCCGCGCCCTTCCCTCGGCGGCGATCCGCTTCTTGTTGCCCTCGGTGGCCTCGTACGCGAGCCCTTCGGGCAGCAGGAAGTTTCGCGCGTAGCCCGGCTTGACCCGGACCATGTCGCCCGCGCGTCCCAGCGACTTGACGTCTTCACGCAGAATCACTTCGATCATCGGTCGAACCCTCAGGTAGCCGGCGACATCCGACGCCGGAAATCTAGCCAGGTATCGGCGAGCCCGAGCAGGGTGAGCCCGCCGACGACGAACGGCATCAGGAACATCGAAACGGCCCCCAGCACCACGATCATGGACCGCGGCACCCGGCCGGCGCCGCCCACGAGCACCGCGAGCCCGCGGGTGGCGTAGAGCGCCGTCCAGAGGAGCAACAGATTGGCGCCGACCACCGGCCAGGGGTCCGGCATGGGGAAGAGGCGCAGCCCCAACGCGACCACCCAGCCCCAAACGAACTGATCGTTGAAGCGGAACGCGGCGAAGGGCGGGGGCGGCTCCCCGAGCGGCCGGGTGGATATGCGGTGATGCCACGCCCAGGCCAGGCGCAGCCCGGCCACGGCCGCGATCAGCAGCAGCGCGGGGAAGAGCTGCGCCACCGATGCGCTGACCGAGGCCATCTGGGCGATCAGATCGGCCGGGACCCCTGCGGCCTCCCACTGGGTGCGGGCGGTGTCCTGGTAGGCCGTGAGGTCGTGATTTACCGCCTGCCGGATCTGGGGCCAGGAGATGCCGAGGCGCAGCATCCAGAGGACCAGCGCGGCCCCGGCGGCGACGGCGGACACCAGCGCGCGGGAGAACAGCGCGGACGGCCGCCACAGAGTGAGCCCCAGGAAGCTGCCGCAGAGAAACACCGCCCCGGCTCGGGCGACCTGGGTACCGAGTCCACCCAGCGGCTGCAGCCAAAGCGCGGTCCACAGCGCCGCGCCCAACAGCCAGCCCCACTCCCGCGCCGCGGAGGGGCGCGAAAGCAGGAGGAGGCCGGCCAGCGGCCCGCACACGAACACGGGTGGGGCGAGCAGGAGGTATCCGACGAGCGCCAGCAGCGGGCCCCATGGCGCCGGCCCGCGCGCCGGGTGGCCCGGCGCTCCGGGGGCCGAGCCTGTCGAGGTCAGCCGACGAAGCCCTTGATGTACGGCAGGAGCGCGAGCTGGCGGGCGCGCTTGATGGCGGTGCTGAGCTGCCGCTGGTGCCGCGCGCAGGTGCCCGAGAGCCGGCTGGGCAGGATCTTCCCACGCTCGGTCAGGAACCGCGACAGGGTCCGCTCATCCTTGAAATCCACCACGCGCACGCCGGACTCGCAGATGGCGCAGGTCTTCTGTGGGCGCCTCATTCGTCGTTCTCCTCGTCGCCCTTGCCGGCGGTCACGGGCACGGGCTGCGCGCCCTCATTGACCACCACCAGGAAGCGCAGCACCCCCTCCTCGAGCTTGATGGCGCGCTCGAACTCGGGAAGGGCGGTGGCCACAGCGTCGAACTTGGCGACGACGTAGTAGCCGGTCTCGTGCTTCTTGACGGGGTACGCGAGGGTCCGCTTGCCCCAGTGGTTCACCTGGGGTGGTTCGGCCTCGGGCTGCTGGATGAGGGCGTGGAAGCGAGCGAGGCGCTCGTTGATGGCGGTCTCTTCGAGCGCACTGTCGAAGATATAGACCACCTCGTACTGACGGGTCATGGCACCTTCCTTCGGTCTGGTCGCCTCGGGCCTGGTGTGGGCGCCGGGGAGGAGATATGTGGACGGGCGGTAAGATAGGCGGGGGGGCGATGGGGCGGTAGAGGCCGGTCCGCCGCGGCCGGTTATGAACTGAACCGGAACAGCATCACATCGCCGTCCTGCACCACGTACTCCTTCCCCTCCGCCCGTGCCAGCCCCTGTTCGCGGGCGCCCTTCCAGCCGCCGACGCGAATGAAATCGGCGTAGGCCACCGTCTCCGCCCGGATGAATCCCTGCTCGAAATCGGAGTGGATCACCCCCGCCGCGGCTGGTGCCCTGTCGCCCCGGTGGATGGTCCAGGCGCGCACTTCCTTTTCGCCGGCGGTGAAGTAGCTCTGGAGCCCGAGCAGGTGATAGGCGGCGTGAGCCAGCCGGTCGAGCCCCGATTCGCTCAGCCCCAGCGTCGCGAGGAACTCGGCGCGGTCCTCCGCCGCCAGCTCGGCCAGCTCCGCCTCGACCTTGGCCGAGAAGGTCACGACTTCGGCGGTCTCGCTGTCGGCGGCCAGAGCGGCGGCAAGGGCGGTAACCATCGCGTTTCCGCCGGCGACCTCCTCCTCGCTCACGTTCGCCGCATAGAGCACCGGCTTTGAAGTGAGGAGGTTGAAGCCGCGGAACGCCGCCTCCTCTTCGACCGCGGGGACGACGGCCCTGGCCGGACGCCCCGCGGCGAGGGCCTCGCGCACCGCCTCAAGGAGGCGCTGGTCCACCTTGGCCTGCGGGTCCCCCGACTTGGCCGTCCGGGCCGTCCTGTCGAGCCGCTTCTCGACGCTGGCCAAGTCGGCCAGCCCGAGCTCGATATTGATGATCTCCCGGTCCCGCACCGGATCCACCGTGTCCATGACGTGCGGGATGTCGGGGTCCTCGAAGCAGCGCACCACGTGCACGATCGCGTCCACCTCCCGGATGTTGGCGAGGAACTGGTTGCCCAGCCCTTCGCCCTCGCTGGCGCCCTTGACCAACCCGGCGATGTCCACGAACTCGACGACGGCAGGCACCGTGCGCTCCGGTTTGACGATCTCCGCGAGCGCCTCGAGCCGGGGGTCGGGAACCTGCACGATGCCGGTATTGGGCTCGATCGTGGCGAAGGGGTAGTTGGCCACCAGCGCCTTGGCAGACGTGAGGGCGTTGAAGAGGGTGGATTTCCCGACGTTGGGGAGGCCGACGATTCCGAGGCGGAGCATGGCTGGGGGCTACTTGTTGTGTCTCGACATTGCCTTCTCGATTCCTTCGGCGAGCCAGGTCTCGACGGCCTCTGCCATCGGATCGAGGAGCGCGTCTATCTCCTTGCTCTCCTCGTGCGTGAAGGGGGCGAGCACGAAGTCGGCGAGATCGGCGGTGTCGGCCGAGACGGGGCCGACCCCGATTCGGAGCCGGGCGTAGTCCTGCCGCTGGAGCGCGTCCTCGATGCTCTTCAGGCCATTGTGCCCGCCGGCCGATCCGGCGCCCCGCAGCCGGAACTTCCCGACGGGGAGCGCCACGTCATCCACCGCCACCAGGAGGTCCCGTGATGGATCGAAGTCCGGAAGCGCGCGGAGCGGCGCCAGCGCGGCGCCGCTCCGGTTCATGTACGTCGTGGGCTTGAGCACGCGGACGGCGTGTCCTTCCCAGGCGCCTTCTGCTTCCCGCGATCGGTGCGCGCGGTGGAAGGTCCCGAGCCGCCAGCGCTTCGCCAGGCAGTCCGCCAGCCGAAACCCGGCGTTGTGCCGGGTTTCGACGTATTCCGGACCGGGGTTGCCCAGCCCAACGATCGTGCGCAGGGATCAGGCTTTCTGGTCGGGCTCGCCCTCGACCTCCGGCTTCGGCTTGCGGATGAGCTCCGGCTCGGCCACCACGACCTCCTCCACCACCGCGGGCGCCTCCTCGGTCCTCGGCGCAACGACGGTGGCCACCGGCGTGTCGGGATCGTTGAGGATGCGGGCCTTCTCGATCCTGATGTCGCGCACGAAGACCGAGTGGCCGATGGTGAGCGCGGTCACGTCGAGCTCCACCCGCTCGGGGATGTCGGCCGGAAGCACCTCGATGTCCAGCTCGCGGAGGGAGTGGTCGAGCACCCCACCGAAATTGCGCACGCCGTCGGGAATGCCGACGAGGTGGATCGGCACGCCGAGGGTCACCGCCTCATCGGCGCGTACCTCGTACAGGTCGAGATGGAGGATGTGCGCGGGCCGGATGGGATCGCGCTGCATCTCGCGAATCAGCGCCTTGACCGGCGCCCGGTCGTCAATGACCACGTCGAGAATGGTCGTGGACGCGCTGATCCCCACCAGCATCTTGGTGAGCGCGTTGGTATCGATGGTGACTGCCTCGGCCGGCCGGCCGTGACCGTAGATCACGCCCGGGATCTTGCCCTCGCGGCGGAGCGTGCGGGCGGCGCCCTTCCCGGTCCGGGTCCGGGTGGCAGCCGTGAGGTTTGCGTGCTGGGCCATGGTGTTGGAACTCCTCTAATCGAACAATGAGCTGACCGATTGGTCGCTATGGGTGTAGCCGATTGCCTTGGCCAGCAATCCGGCGATGGACAGCACCTTGAGCCGGTCGAAGCGCCGCTCGGGCGGAATGGCGATCGTGTTGGTGACCGCGACTTCCTTGACCGGCGACGCGACCAGGCGGTCGACCGCGGGCCCCGACAGCAGCGCGTGCGTCGCGCAGCAATAGATGTCGCGGGCCCCCAGCCGTTTCAACGCGTTGACCGCCTCGGCCATGGTGCCGGCGGTGTCGATCATGTCGTCGGGGACGAGGCAGTCCCTGTCTCCCACCTCACCGACGACATTCAGCACTTCAGCGACGTTGGCGGACGGGCGCCGCTTGTCGATGATCGCCAGCGAGGCGTTGAGCCGCTTGGCGAACCCGCGCGCCATCTTGGCGGAGCCGACATCGGGCGCCACGACGACGAGATCTCGCAGCGACTTCTGCCGATAGTGCCCGACCAGCACCGGCGCCGCATACAGGTGATCCACCGGCAGGTCGAAGAACCCCTGCAACTGGTGCTGGTGGAAGTCCATGGCCAGCACACGGTCGGCTCCCGCCATCGAGACCATGTTGGCCATGAGCTTGGCGCTGATGGCCACCCGCGGCTGGTCCTTCCGGTCCTGCCGAGCATAGCCGAAGTACGGAATGACGGCGGTCACCCGCGCGGCACTCGCGCGCTTGGCCGCGTCCATGAGGAGCAACAGCTCCATCATGTTTTCGGCGGGCGGGTTGGTGGGCTGGATGATGTAGACGTCCCGGCCCCGCACGTTCTCGTCGATCTTCACGAACAGCTCGCCGTCGGCAAAACGCCTGAGCGTGAGCTGACAGAGGGGCTGGCCCAGATGGGCTGCCACCTCCTCGGCCAGGGCCCGGTTCCCCGACCCTCCAAGCAGCAGCATCTGGCTGCGCGAAAGCGAGAGGTCCGTCATGTCTAGAGCCCGCAAACCTAGCCGTGCGAATGGGTTCTCGTCAACGGTGGGGTGGCATCGGCGGCGATGCGACCGGCTCTAGTTGGGGCGGCGCAACGGGTAGCTTGGCATGGAATGGGGCGCGGTATAGGTGTTATGCAACGGCTGTGGTGGAAGCGCACATTCCTCATAATCTCGATAGTGAGAAAGCTAACCCATTGTCGAAACACGCTGTTAGCGCCTTTCTCCATGTATGCCTTCTGGCCGACCATGGGGTGGCATGTGTTTGGCGACTGCAGCGCGCGAGCACGCGACCGCGTGGCCGACACCACACTTCGAAAACCCTCCAGTCCTTCGGGCACGGACAAGAGACCGATGACATCGTATCGCCCTGCGCTTCTCGTCCTGGTCGCAGCCGTGGGAATGACCGCGTGTTCTGACTCGAACTCGCCTCAGCCGGTGGTCAACACCGACCCGGTCGCGAACTTCACCAGCTCCTGTACCGACCTTGCGTGCGGCTTCACCGATCTGAGCAGCGACCCGGACGTCGGCGACGGGGTCGCCTCGTGGTCATGGGCCTTCGGCGATGCAGGCACGGCCAATGGCCAGACCCCCAACCACACCTACGCGGCAGCGGGCGCCTTCGACGTGACGTTGACGGTGGGCGACAACAACGGCGGGAGCAAGAGCGTCACCAAGGCGGTGACAGTCACCGCGCCGCCGGTTTCCGGCTGTCCGACGGCGGATTTCAACTTCTCTTGCACTTCCCTCGACTGCACCTTCACCGACCAGAGCTCCGACATCGCCCCCGGCAGTGTGGTCTCGTGGGACTGGAACTTCGGCGATCCGGGGTCGGCGGGGTCGAATACATCGACCGCCCAGAACCCGGCCCACAGCTACAGCAACACGGGGCTCGCCACCTACACGGTGACGCTGACGGTCACCGACAACGACGGCTTCACCAGCACCAAGAGCACCGAGTTCACCGTGTCCCCGGCCGCCACGCTGCAATGCGAGAGCGCGCCGGGCACCGGCACGTTCATCTCGTGCGACCTGGTACTGGACGCCAACGCCACCGTGACGGTGACGCTCCAGAGCGCCTCCTGCACGGCGCAGGGCAACACTTTCCAGATCACCGCGCCGGTCGCGGAGACCCTGTTTACCGACGGCTGCTACTCCCCGGCGCCCGGCACCTCGTTCAACCTGAACGGCGGCGGGGTGTTCGTGGCGGGGACCCACCTGGAGGCCCAGGTGATCTCCGGCTCGACCAAGCAGGAGGTCGCCCCCGCGCTCCACGTGACGGGCGCGTACCCGACCTGGACCCTCCTGTTCGACGACGGCGACGACGCAACGCCGCCGGAGCCGGACTTCAACGACCTGATCATCACGGTGACTGCCACTCCGTCGCCGTAACTCGTCCTGTGCCCCGGCGGATGTCCCCCGGGGCACCGGTTGTTCCCGTAGTGTTCGTCACCCTTTACCCTGGCAGGACCGTATGAGAGCGATGCATCGGTGTTCAGCGCTTGTCGCCCTGGTCGGAGTATTGGGAGCGACCGGCTGCAATGACTCGACCCAGCCGGCGGTCAACACGGACCCGGTCGCGAACTTCACCAGCTCCTGCACCGACCTGGCGTGCAGCTTCACCGACCTGAGCAGCGACCCGGACGTCGGCGACGGGGTCGCCTCGTGGGCCTGGACGTTCGGGGACGGCGGCACGGCCAATGGCCCGACCCCCAACCACACGTATGCGGCGGCGGGCACCTTCGACGTGACCTTGACGGTGGGCGACAACAACGGCGGGAGCAACCCCGTCACCAAACAGGTGACCGTCACGGCGCCTCCGGTTTCCGGCGGTCCGACCGCGGATTTCAACTTCTCTTGCACTTCCCTCGACTGCACCTTCACCGACCAGAGCTCCGACATCGCGCCCGGTAGCGTGGTGGCTTGGGACTGGGACTTCGGCGACGGGACGGCCCACTCGGCGGCGCAGAATCCGCCGGTGCACAGCTACGCGGCCACCGGCCTGGCCCAG
>CAYYXP010000211.1:0-2285 GCA_964475685.1 uncultured Gemmatimonadaceae bacterium
CCGAAGACGCTGGCCGTGATCGGCGCCGGCGCCGTGGGATGCGAGTTCGCCGACATCTTCAACGCCTTCGGCGCCAGGGTCACCCTCATCGAGGCGCTGCCCCGCATTCTTCCGATCGAGGACGCCGACTCCTCCGACGCGCTCACCAGGAGCTACCAGAAGCGCGGGATCGCCGTCATCGCGGGCGCCACGGTCACCAAGGCGGTCGTGGCCACGGACAAGGTGACCCTCACCGTCGAGGCCGGCGGCAAGAGCGAAGCCATCGAGGTGGAGAAGGTGCTCATGGCCGCCGGCCGGGCGGTGAACACCGAGGCGATGGGGTTCCAGGAGGCGGGCGTGAAGCTGACCGATCGCGGCTTCGTGCAGGTCGATCCGGTGACGCTGCAGACGACGGCCCCGGGCGTCTATTGCATCGGCGACGTGGCCGGCCCGCCGATGCTCGCCCACAAGGGAAGCCGGGAGGGCCTGCACGTCGCCGAACTGGTCGCGGGGCGGCATCCGCACGCGATCCGCTACGACAATGTCCCCAGCGTCACCTACTGCCACCCCGAAGTGGCGAGCATCGGGCTCACCGAAGACCAGGCGAAGGAGAAGAAGCTCGAGTACCAGGTGGGCCGCTTCCCCTTCAGCGCCAACGGACGAGCGCGGAGCACCGGTGAGACCGAGGGTTTCGTCAAGATCATCCGCGACAAGAAGTACGGCGAGATTCTTGGCGCGCACATCGTCGGGAGTCACGCGTCGGAGCTGATCCACGAGCTGGCGGTCGCCCGGGAGAACGAATACACGGTGGAAGAAATCGATCTCGCCATCCACGCCCATCCGACCCTGTCCGAGGCGATCGCCGAAGCGGCGCTCGACTCGATGGGCCGGGTCATTCACATCTGATCGTGGACCCACTCGGCCTGGTGGGAGGGGCAGTCGGCTCGGCCGTGGCGTCCGGTCTGGCGGTGGTGGCCGCCACCACCCTCGCCGTCGACGCTTTGCGCCCCGCGAGAGCAGGCGCGCCGGACCTGGGCGCCCCATTCCAGCTGCTGCTCTGGGGAACCCTGGCAGGGATCACCCTGGCTGCCGTGGTCGCCTGGCGGCTCCTCTCCCCACTCGGTTCAGCGTACCGCCGCGGCGGACTGTCGCTAGTCAGCGCCTTCGCCACCGTGATCGCCATGCTCATCTGCATTCCTGTCAACCAGGCCCTCGGACGCGCCGGGATCGCCGGGCTCGCCGCATTCTCGCTCGTGCTCTCCGCGCTCCTGGCGAAACGCGCACGCGCCGCCGGTGCCTCCTCGTGAGCCCGACGCTGGAGCTGATCGACCTCGGCCGCCGTCCCTACCTCGAGGTGCTGGAGCTTCAGCGGGACCTCTGCCGCCGGAAGATGAGCGGGGAGATCGACGCCGACCTGCTCCTGCTCGTCGAGCACGAGCCGGTCGTCACCCTGGGTCGCGGCCTGCGCCCCGGCAGTCTTCCCTTCCCTCCCGCCGCCCTCGAACAGCGCGGCATCACGGTCGTGGAAGTGGAGCGCGGGGGAGACGTGACCTATCACGGACCAGGCCAGCTCGTCGGGTATCCGATCCTCGATCTCCGGCGGCACCGGGAAGATCTTCACTGGTATCTGCGCCGGTTGGAAGAGAGCCTGATTGTGGCACTCGGGCACCTGGGCGTGCCAGCCGAGCGAAATGCGGGTCTCACCGGGGTGTGGACGAGCGGACGAAAGATTGCCAGCATCGGTATCCACGTGAAGCAGTGGGTCACCTTCCACGGCTTCGCGCTCAACGTGACGACCGATCTGAGCTTCTTCGATTTGATCGTCCCCTGCGGCATCCCCGGCGTCGTCATGACGAGCGTCGCGCGTGAGCTGGGGCGGGCGGATGACCCTGCGCTCGGGGATGACGCAAAGCTGGCGGTGGCGGAGGCCTTCAAGACGACGTTCCTGTTCGAGACAATCGTCGGCCTGGAGAGCGCTGCGGCCGGCCCGATCCGGCCCGGATGAGACGGGGCCCAGGGTAGGGTCTCCCGCTCTTGTTTTTGGCGTGCAAAGCGGTTTTTCTGTCTAGCATGGCGGATTTATCCCGACACCTGACGCCGGAGGCTCAGGCCGACCAGCGCATCACCGAGATCCTCCGAGCGGCGGATAGCTGGTCCAAGGAAGCCCCCCGCGCATTGATTCCGGCCATTCGCGCGGTCTGCATCCGACTGGCCGAAATGGTGGCCGACCAGCGGCATTACCTCCCGCCGCTGCCCGAGCCCCAGGAAAGCGAGCGGGGATCGGTGCTCCGCGCGGTCGCCGACCA
>CAYYXP010000212.1:0-3853 GCA_964475685.1 uncultured Gemmatimonadaceae bacterium
CTTTGCCGTGGCGGGATTCGAGATCCTGGCGGGGAAGTGACGGCGCTACTTCGGCGCCCCTGCCCTCAGTTCCTGCAGCCAGTTCTCCGCCACGATCAGCTCACTCTGCTGCGTGTTGTCCCCCTCGCGCACCATCAGGAACCGCTTGTCGTCCGGGCTCACCGAGAACGAGGGGACCGGGCCCGGGCGGGAGAACTGCGTCGCCGAAAAGAGGGGGCGCTGCTTCCCGACCGAGAAGGTGGCGCCCGGCTGGATCTCGGCGGACGCCATCTCTCCCTTCCCGTTGAGATAGAGCAGCTCCCGCCCCGAGTTCGCCCAGGCGGGCTCGCTGCCGCCCACGGTGGAGACTTGCCACTTGGCGGTGGCGGTCTGGGGAAACGGCCGGACGTAGACCTCCGACTGGCCCGATTCGTTCGAGGAGTACGCCAGCCAGCGGCCGTCCGGCGACAGCGCGGGGAACATCTCCGCTGCCGGCGTGGCGACCAGCGGGACGAGGGCGGTGTCCCCCGTCTCGAGTCCGACGATGTCGGTGCTGCCGGGCCCGATCGGGGCAGTTCGAAGGATCAGCCAGTGGCCGTCACGCGACGACACGATCTGGCCGAAGTCGTTCTTCGAGGAAGCGACGAGTAGACGCGCGGCCCCCGTGCCGTCCGCGCGGTGGGTATAGGCCGGCCCCACACCCGAGCCCGAGCGGTCGACCACGTACAGGACCTCGCGGAGGTCGGGTGACCAGGACGGCCTCACGCTCGAGGTGTCCCCGAAGGTGATTCGCGAGAAGGGACCGTCCGGGAGCTGCTTGACCCAGATGTCGCGCCGTCCCTCGCGCGCCAGGTCCACGGCCATCGCCTTCCCGTCCCCCGAAAGGCTGGCCGACGCGATGACACCCTGCGGGTCCCACGCGGGATCCACCGGACTCACCCCGCCCTCGCGGCTCACCCACACCGCGCGCCGGGAGCCGAGGGTGCCGCCCGTGGTGTACGCCAGCGTGCCGTTGGGGGCGAGCGACAGGTCGATGTTGAAGCCGCCGGACCGCACCCCGATCCCCTCGATCAGCGCCACCGGAGAGCCGGTCAGCACCAGCTTCTTGGGGTCGAACGGAATGGCGATGAGCTTCCCGTCCGCGGTGACCACGAGGAGATGCCCGGTCGGCGCATACTGGGAATAGATCCCCCGGACCAGCGATTTCGCCTGGCCGTGCGGCAGCGACATCGCCATGATCTCGAAGTCGCCCGGCCCCTGCCCGGCGTGGCGGAGCCGGAAGAGGATGCCGCTGGCGTCGGGCAGCACGTGCACCCACTCGGTCGCGATCTCTTTCTTCTCCGGCGAGATCACGTAGACCTGCTCGATGTCGCCGCCGGAGGCACGCATCCGGGCGACCCCCGAGTCCACCTCGAAGTAGATGTAGCCGTCGGAGCCCCAGTCGCCCGAGGTGGTGTTGGCCTTGTCGGTCAGCGTCACCGTCGGCGCACCCGCCAGCGAGGCGATGCGCACCTGCGACCCGTCCTTCACGAATCCGATCCGCTGGCCGTCCGGGGAGAAGAACGGGCTGGCCGCTCCCTCGGTGCCGGCGATCGGCGTGGCGTCGAGTTGGTCGAACCGCCGGAGCCAGAGACGGGTTCCGCCGTCGCCGGGGCCGCTGTAGACCAGCGCGCGGCCATCCCGCGACAGCGCGATCCGCGCACCGCCCGTCCCCAGCGGCGGCACCATTGCCTGGTTCGGCCGCAACGCGAGACTGAACTGGCTCAGCGGCAGGGACGGCGCCGGACGGAGCCATCCCCAGAGCGCCGCGATCGTCGCCACTGCCGCCGCCGCCCCGAGCGCCACCACCGGGACGTTCCACCGCCGCCCCGTCCTCCCCGGTTGCCCTGCCTCCGGCGCGGCCGCCGCTTCCATCGAGGCCGTGCTGGCGTACGTCTTGTCCTTGAGCGCCTCGGCAAATTCCGCCGCGGTGGCGAACCGGTCGGCTGGGAGCTTCTCCAGCGCGGTGATCACCGCCGCCTCGACGTGGCGCGGGATGGTGTGGCGCTGGGGGTGGAGGGGACGGGGGCTCTCGGTCAGCACCCGGGCCACCACCGCCTGGGCGGTGTTGCCGGTGAAGGGAGGCTCGCCGGTGAGCATCTCGTACAGCACCGCGCCGAGGGCGTAGACGTCGGAGCGGGCGGTGATTTCCCGCTCGCCCATCGCCTGCTCCGGGCTCATGTAGTGCGGCGTGCCCAGCGACATGCCGGTCTCGGTCATCCGGGCACCGCTCGCCTTGCTCGCCGCGAGCGCGATGCCGAAGTCGGCCACCAGCGCCTGGTTGTCGTGGATCAGGATGTTCTCCGGCTTGATGTCGCGGTGGACGACGCCGTGCCGGTGGGCGTAGTCGAGCGCCGAGGCCACCTCGCCGGCGAACCGGAGCGCGTCGGGCACCGGGAGCTGCTTTTCCCGGTCGAGCCGGTCGCGCAGCGTCTCGCCCTCGACGAAGGGCATGACGTAGAAGAGGTAGGAGTCCGCTTCCCCCGAGTCGAACAGCGGGAGGATGTGCGGGTGCTGGAGATTGGCGGTGAGCTTGATCTCGGCCAGGAACCGCTCGGCGCCGATCACGGCGGCCAGCTCGGGCCGGAGCACCTTGAGCGCGACCTTGCGGTCGTGGCGGATGTCCTGGGCGAGGTAGACGGTGGCCATGCCGCCGGCACCGATTTCTCGGTCGAGTCGGTAGCGGTCTTCGAGGGCGGCTTGGAGCCTGCCGAGCAGTTCGGGCATTGGTCGCTTGGGTTGGGGGTGCATCAAAATGGTGGGGAAGTGGCCCGGCTGGCTAGGGCGCGGGCATCGCCGCTGTCGTCGGTGCGGAGACGACACACCCCTCGCCTGGCGTGACCGGCTCGCTCGGGCCGGGACCGGCTCGTCGCCGGCGTGCCCCATGCCCGGTCGCGGGTGGGAGCGGCATCCCCTGAGGAGTGCGTCAGGCGGGCGGTCGCGTGCCTACTTCCTCCCCCGGACGCAGCCGCCTGCAGCACGACGAGGGGTGTGACGCTCCCACCCGCGACGGAGCACCGACCCGCCCGACGACAGCTCCGAAGCCCGCTGGGGTTACAGCCCGAGCCAGTAGCTCAGCTTCACCGCGAGCAGGTTGTTCGCGGGAGTGTCCCGAAGGCTCCTCAAGTCCCGTCCCAGGTCGAAATCCCCCACGCCATCCGCCTGATTGCTCCGGCCCTGCTGCCAGACGAGGAAGAGCGTCGCGCCAGGATGGTACTCCCAGCGAAGCACGAGATTCGCCCGGAGCGAGCGGAAGTTGAAGCTCTGGTCGGCGATGGTGAACGGCTCCGCCGAGCCCGACCCGTCGGGGTCCACCGTGAACCCGCCGTTCCCGTCCGGCGCGATGATCCCCTGGTCGCGCCCGTACACAGCGAAGTCGTAGGTCTTCGGCGCGCGCAGCTCCTTGTAATCCCGGAACTCGTTGGCCGAGATGAGCGGCTGGACATAGAGCTGGAGGCTCAGAGTGGGCGTGAAGGTCCAGTTGACCCGGGTCTCGAACGCGACCTCCGTCTGCTTCAACTCCCCGAAGACGTAGCGCCCGCCGAACGTGGCCGCGGCCGTCGGGTCGGTTTCGGTCTGGACGTACTGGGCCGGATCGTGATTGAATGTCAGGCTCGGTGTCAGCACGATCTGCAGGTTGGAGCCGGGTTTGAGCGTGAGCGACGGGGAAAGGGCCAGGGTATGCGCCCCCTCCGTGGTCCAGAAGTACATCGTCCCCAGACCGAAGGTGTGCCGGCGCCGGGAGTCCGAATCAATCTGGAGGTTGACCATCCGGGCGGAGGGCGCCCGGGTCAGCGGCCCGCCCCGGGTGAGGTGATCGTCGCTCGTCTCCGGA
>CAYYXP010000213.1:0-1519 GCA_964475685.1 uncultured Gemmatimonadaceae bacterium
GCGGCCCCCTTCGGCACCTCGGTGATGGCGCTCGATTCGTCGGAGTGGGCCGAAGCGGCGGAGGAGAGCCGGGGCGAGTTTCCCTCGTGCCACCTGACCTGCGGGCTTCTCGCCGACTTCTTCGGCAGGCTGTCGGATCAGGTGGTCGCGGTGATGGAGGTCGAGTGTCGTTCCCGGGGGGACGCCCGCTGCCGTTTTCTCGCCGGGGCCCCCGACACCCTGGGGACGCTGTACGACCGCATGACGCAGGGAACTGCCTACGCCGACGCGCTGGGCGTCAGTTCGAGCTCTTAGAGCTTGTCGGCGTAGTCCGGACGGACGATCAACTCCCCGTCCTGGATGATCTCCCGGTCCCAGGGAAGGATGATGAAGTTCTCGGTTTCAAAGGCGTAGAAATCGGGAGTGAAGTCGCCGGTCTTGAACGAGACGGCGGTTCGCACCTCGGCGGGACGCAGTGACCGCACCTCGTTGAGCGCGAGCTTCATGGTGCTGCCCGTGTCGCATGTCTCATCCACCACGAGAACGCGGCGCCCGTTGATCGACGGCGGGGGACCGGACACGAGGACCGGCGCCGCTCCCGCTTCGCGCCGGGTCACGGCCATCGAGCTGAACTCGCACTGGAGGATCGAGGCCACCACCACACCGGGAATGACTCCGGCCTTGGCGACGCCAAGGACGATCTCCGGCTGGTATTCGCGGGCTACGTGCATGGCGAGCGCGCGGCAGATCTCGCCGAAAAACGGCCAGTCCACCTCGAGCACTCCACGGGGCCCTGAGGGAGCGGTACGCCGCATTGAGATCCTCCGGTCGAGATAACGTCAACCTACGCCCACCGGAGCCGGGCGGCAACCACGTCGCGTTGCGGTGGGTTCCGGCGAGGGCTATCTTTGCCCCGACCCAAGGTGTTGTGCCCCTTCGACTTTGCCCGGAGTCGCGTCCTCCCTCATGAGCCTCTGGCGACGACTGTTCGGTCCCCGTTCACGGGAGAGCCTGCGCCCTCAGCGGCTGGACTACCTCAATGAGGGGTTGGCGCTCGAGCGGCATGGCGATTTCGAGGCGGCCCTCACCTCGTATCGCCTGGCATTCCGGGACAACCCCACCGATTCCCGCATCCTCCTCAACATGGCGATTGCCTTGACCAAGACGGGGCAGCCGGAGGAGGCGATTCGCCACTACAGGCGCGCCCTCGAGCTCGACGAGAGCCTCGTCGGCGCCCACTACGGGGTGGCGTTCCTTCTCCTGAAGCGGGGCGACAGCGAGCTCGCGGCCGAGCACCTCCGGGCGTTTCTGGCGCGGCCGCCGAAGGGCGCCGACGCCGACCGCTGGGTCCGACACGCCGAGGCCACCTTGCGCGACATCGCGGGCGCTCCGGCGCCGGAGACGTCGTGACCCGCTGGATCACGCGGGCTGCCCTGGTGCTTGCCGCGGGGTGCAGCGACCTCAACGAGGTGGACGGTGTCGTGGCGCTCGAGGTCACCCTGCCCGTGCCGGCGGTCGTCGAGGTCAACGAATCGCTGCA
>CAYYXP010000214.1:0-10550 GCA_964475685.1 uncultured Gemmatimonadaceae bacterium
GCATCCGGAGAGCGGACAGGGAGTCCGCACCCGCTTCTCCGACGACCTCGCGTGGCTGCCCTACGTGGTCGACCACTACGTGCGCATGACCGGCGATCGCTCGGTGCTCGACGAGGAGACGCCCTTCCTCGCCATGCGCCAGCTGGAGCCGCACGAGCACGAGGTCTGCGATCTACCCGAGGTAACGGCGGAACGGGCCACCGTGTACGAGCACTGCCTGCGCGCGCTGAGGAAGGCCGCCACGACCGGCGCCCATGGGCTCCCGCTCATCGGCAGCGGCGACTGGAACGACGGGATGAACCGCGTGGGCGTAGACGGAAAGGGAGAGAGCGTCTGGCTGGCGTGGTTCCTGATACGCACGCTCCGGCTCTTCGCGGATCACGCCGGGCATCGCGGCGACCGCCAGGTGGCCGACGAGCTCCGCCGACAGGCCGACACCTATGCCGCCGCGGTGGAGGCCAACGGCTGGGACGGCGCCTGGTATCGTCGTGCCTACTTCGACGACGGCACTCCGCTCGGCACGGCGTCAGGCACGGAGTGCCGCATCGATTCGATCGCCCAATCCTGGAGCGTCATCTCCGAGGCCGGTGACCCAGAGCACCAGCGCCTCGCGATGCGATCGCTGGAGGATCACCTGGTCCGCGAAGATGCGCGGCTGGTGATGCTCCTGACGCCCCCGTTCGACACCACGCCACTCGACCCGGGCTACATCAAGGGATACCTGCCGGGCGTTCGCGAGAACGGCGCGCAGTACACCCATGCCGCCCTCTGGGCCGTCCTCGCCACGGCGATCCGGCGGCACGGGGATCGGGCCTTTCAGCTCTTTCAGATGATCAACCCACTGACTCGCGCGTCCACGCCGGAACAGGTCGAGGTCTACAAGGTGGAGCCCTATGTCGTCGCGGCCGACGTCTACACCGCGGCGGGACACCTCGGCCGCGGCGGCTGGACCTGGTACACCGGTTCGGCGAGCTGGATGTACCGGATCGGGCTCGAGACCATCCTCGGCTTCCGCAAGGAAGGCGAGGCGCTGACGATCGACCCGTGCGTACCCGTGGGGTGGCGCGAGTTCAGCATCGACTACCGCTATGGCCGGAGCCTCTACTCGATCGTGGTGACGAACCCCGACGAAGTCGAGGGCGGCACCCTCGAGATGACGCTCGATGGGCGGCCGCTGATGGGGAATACCATCGTGCTGCTGGACGACGGCCAGTCACACGCGGTCGCGGCGCGGCGCACCGCACCGCGACCGGTTAGAGCGCGGGCTGAAAGCTGAACACCCAGCGGAACGCGAGGCCGTCGTCGCCCGGCGCGCGATCCTGGGCGAGCAGCGGGTCGCTGACGAAGAGGGGCAGATCGACGCGGGTGACGAACCGCGTGTCCCCGATACGGTGCTCGGCACGCACACCGATGCCTCCGTCGGCGAGAAAGCGGATCCGTTCGCCGGTGAGCGGCTGCGCCGATCCACCGATCGCCTGCCCCAAGTCGGTGAACGCGGCGAGTGACACTCGGCTGAAGAGCCCGGCATGCGGCCGCGCCAGCACCGTGCGGTCGATCTCGAGGTTGAGGGCGACCACCGCGGCAGTGGAGACCCGGGGGTCGATGCCGCGCAACCCCGCCCCGCCCGGCATCTGATAGCGGAAATCCTCTCCCACCAGCAGCGCCCCGCGTGACCTCAGGAATGGATTGGCCAACTGCTCCAGCGGATCGGCGCCCTGGAGATAGATCTGGCGTTGCTTCGGCGCCTCGTTGTTGCCCGCCCCCACTCCCACATAAACCCTGGCGCCCACCCCGAAACCGTGTCCGAGCCCGCGCCGCGCCGAGCCTTCGAGCGTGCCCCTGAAATAGAAGGGATCGAGGTCAGCGCGGCCGCTGGCGGCGAGTCCGTTGCGGTTGTAGGCGAGTCCGCCGCCGAGCGAGGAGCGGGCGGCGAGCTGCCAGGCCCCGCTTTTCACCGTCACGCTGCTCGTCAACGCCAGCTCCACCGTCCCCACGTCCTCGTAGTATCCCGTATCGAGATAGCGGAAGTCGTCGGGGTGCACCCACCGTAGCCCGATACCAGTGGTCCGGGTGGGGCCGAACGTCAGGTGCTCGCGAGAGGTGTGCTCGACCTCGAGGTTCGCCCCGTAGCGCCCCTCGACGTTGAAGACGTCGAACGTCTCCGACAGGTTGGGTGAGCGAAGGAAGGTGGGGTTCCTGATCCGGAAGAGGAAGTCGAGATCGGTGACCCCCACGTCGGAGCCCCAGCCGGTGCTCTGATTGATCGAGAAGACGTTCTGCTCGAAGCGGCCGAAATAGTCGTCGCGGACCCGAAGCCCAAGCGTCACTCCCCCCGCATCGTTGTACCAGGCGGTCGGCTGGATGCCCTTGGTGAGCCGGTCGCGCCGGCTCCGGGTGCTGAAGTAGCGGTGGAAGTAGACGTCGGTGCCGGGAACGGGCACCAACAGGCGCGAGAGCGAGAAGCGCAGCGGCCGCCGGTTATTGAGCATGTTCCAGTCGTGGGCGCGGACCCGCGGGTCCACGATCACCTCGCGCGGCTGGGTCCGGGTCTCCACCTCCACCCACTCGCTCGTCGCGAGCCCGTCCGCGCGCACCACCGCCGTATCCCCCTCGGCGATCACCGCCACGTCCACGGGGATTTGCCCCGGCGCCTTCCGCTTCACCTCGACGCGGGTGGCCCACCCCTGCGCACCCCCGCTGGCCGCCGTCACGCGCCGAGTCGTGACCCGCCCGACGGCGTAGTCATAGAGATCGGTGCCGTGGAGCCATTGGGCGAAGAGCGTGGAGAGGTCCTGCCCCGACACCTCTTCCGCGACCGCTCGGAACGCCGCCTCGTCCACATGCTGGTACTTCCACCGATCGTAGAAGGTGCGGAGGATCCGGTGCATCGTCTCGGCGCCCACCACCTCGCGGAGCTGGTGGAAGAAGAGCGCGCCCCGACTATAGATCGCGATGTTGTACGAGGCGAAGTCCCGATACTTCTCCGACACCAGACTGGGAGGCTCGGAGAGTCCGTCCAGATCGAGCTGCAGGATGTCGGCCTCGTCGCCCGCATAGCTGCTCGGCTTGCCCATGACTTCCCAGAACCAGTCGGTCTGGAAGCTGGTGAACCCTTCGTCGAGCCACCCTTCCCGCCACTCGTTATTGGCGAGGAGACCCATGAGGTAGTTGTGGCCGGCTTCGTGTACGATCAGGCCCTGATCGGCGGATCCGTTGTGGAACATCATGGGATACTCGGTGGCGCCGCCCTCGATCCGGTGCACGTTGGTCAACTGGGGCCAGCCGAACGGCCCGTACAGGTAGTCGAGCCACTCGAGCGCCGTCCGGGTGCGCTCGACGGCGATTCCGCCACCCCACGTCTTCTCGTCGCCCGGCTGATAGAGCACGTGGACGGCCACGTCGCCGGAGCGCCCCCCTTCGTAGCGGTAGTCGGGATTGAGCGACATGGCGAAATGATGGACCCGCTCGGCGTACCACCGGATCCGCTTTCGGCCCGGGGCCGCGCCACCGCAGGCGTCGGACGGGGGCGTGGCGGCCCCGTAATAGTCGCGCCGGTACTCGATCGGGCGGTCGGGAGCGCGATTGGCCCGCTCCCAGCCCGGGTCGCCGCACACCGGCACACCGGTGGCCCCGACCACCTGGTCCTCCGGGACGTCGAGGTCCACGAGGAACGTCCCGAACTCGCCGTAGAACTCGCCGGCAGGGTAGAGCGGATGCTCCTCCCATCCGAACCGGTCGTAGACCACCACCTTCGGATACCACTGCGCGAAGTCGAACCGGCGCCCCGCTCGGCCTTGCCGTCGAGGGACCGTGGACGGGCGGGCGTCCCACTCCATCTCCACCGTCATCGAGTCGCCCGGGGCCAGGGAACGGGGGAGATCGAAGCGGACGACCGTGCTGTCGGGCGCGAAGGGATACGCCGCCTCCACCGGCTCGCCCATGATCCGCACCGCGCGCACGTGGTTGAACGCGAAATCGGGGTCCTTGAGATCGTTGAACCGGCGGCGCTTTTCGACCGAGTCGGCGTCGGACCAGCGTGAGCCGGGTCGGAAGGCGTTGAGATAGAGATGCAGCGAGAAGGTGCGGAGGGTGTCCGGTGAGCGATTGAGGTAGCGCACGCGCTCGGTCCCGCTCAGGACTCCCGTCGGTTCGTCGAGCCGCGCCGTGATCTCGTAGGCCACCTCCTGCTGCCAGTAGGGCGCCTTCGGATCGGGCGCGGCGGCCTGCTGAAGCGCAAGGAGAACCGGCAGAATCACGAACGACTCGGCAGTGAAGGTGGCGATGGTCCGACGGCGACGGCGGGAAACATAGAGGCGGCCGGAGCGATGCGGCACCGGCGCGGATGCCGGGGGTGATGCAATGATCGACCGGTGTGCCTACCCTGCGGCCACCCGGCGCACAGGTGTCCGCCTCATGGCAGGAGGAACAACCGTACAATGATCAGGGCCTTCACATCGGTCCGGATACACCTGGTCTGGGGCACGCTCGGCCGGCGTCCCTGGCTCGATCCCGAGTGGCGTCCCCGCCTCTTTGCCCAGGCGAGCGCCCTCGCCGAGCAGCGGGACGCCCGCCTGGTGTGCGCCGGCGGCACGCGGGACCACATCCACCTCTACCTCGAGCACCCTCCTTCCATCGCGCTTGCCGACCTGGTCCACGCCATCAAGGCAGGGACCTCACGCTGGATCCACGCCTCCTACCCGCACCGCCGCGAGTTCAGGTGGCAGAGCGGGTATGCGGCCTTCAGCGTCACACCAAAAGGGGATTCCGCGGTTCAGGCATACATCCGGGAGCAGGAGGTGCACCACCGGGATCGTGCGTTCTATGCCGAATACGTCGGCCTCCTCGAGGGGCATGGCGTACCGTACGACATCCGCCGGCTGATGGATTGAGCCGGCGAAATCGGGCCGTTAGAATCCCGCCCTGCCGATTTGAACCTCGTCGCCCCCCACCACGGCCTTGTGCAGCTCCCACGCCGCTTTGGCGACTACTCCGAACACCTTCTCATTCGGCACCTGCCCCGACTCACCGGTTCGCCCCGCATAGATGATGGCCGCCATGACCGCCACTACATCAGCCCGTTCGCCCGCCATTTCCGCTCCAGGTCGTGAGGTAAACCCAAGATACACCCCGCGCTCCTGGTCCGGCTTGAGATCGGCTCGCCGGGTGGTAGACTACGATGGTCCCGCGGGCTCGAGTCCCGCCGTCCTCTTCGTATAAACCCGCACGCGTAAGCTTCGGGAGCCGAACCGATGGGAGAGAGAGCGAAGAACAACCCACCCCGCAAGCGCGGGCCAAAGCCAGAGGCGCTGGTCCCGCCCGGCAAGTGGGGGACGCACGTCGGCAAGTCCCTCAAGAAGCCATCCCCCAAAGGGGGCTGGCCCACGCCACCGAACAAGAAGGGCCGGGGCGGCAGGTAGCCACCGGCGGAGACGAGGCCTAGCATGGCGGGCCTCCGCGGGCGGGCGCTCCTCGCCTATCTGCTCGTGTGCGTGGTGTGGGGCTCCACCTACCTCGCGATCCGCATCGGCGTCCGCGACCTCCCGCCGTTCTTGTTTGCCGGCGCGCGATTCCTCATTGCCGGCCTCCTGCTTGGTGCCGCGATCCTCGCCGCCGGAGGCGCGCTGCCGCGCTCCCGTCGCGATTGGCAAACCCTCGCCATCATCGGATGCTTCCTGCTCGTCGGAGGCAACGCCATCGTCGTGTGGGCGGAGCAGACGATGGAGTCGGGGCTGGCGAGTGTCTACGTGGCCGCGGGTCCCCTCTGGACCGCCTTCTTCGACGCGATCGTGCCGGGAGGAAAGACCAGGCTCACCTGGCAACTGGGACTCGGACTCCTGCTGGGGTTCCTGGGCATCTGCCTCCTCGCGGGAGTGATGCCGGGGCAGCTCCTGTCCAGCGAGATGCGGGGGCCGATCGCCCTTACGCTCGCGGCCGCCTCGTGGGCCATGGGATCGGTCTACTCCAAGCGGCATCCGACGGGCACCTCCCTCTACGTCGCCGCCGCCGTGCAGATGGCCGTCGCCGGCGCGCTGCTGGTCATTCTGGGCCTCGCCCTGGGTGAGAGCAGCGCGTGGCACTCCACTTCGTCGGGCTGGGGCGCGCTGGTCTATCTCATCCTCATCGGCTCGATCGTCGGGTACACCGCTTTCGGTTACGCGCTTCACCATGCGTCGGCCACCGTAGTCGGGACCTTCGCCTACGTGAACCCGGTGGTGGCCGTCCTGCTCGGCTGGCTCGTGTTGCACGAGCAGGTGACCGCGCGAACGCTGGCGGCAATGGGACTGATTCTGGGAGCGGTGCTCTGGATCCAACTGTCCTCGTCTCCCGCCCCGGCGGAGAAGGAGATCGGCCCGGAGACGACTGGCGGCACGCGGCGCAGCGCGGCGGGCGCATGAGCGCGCCAACCGCTTGCTCGAACGACATGGCCGCAGAAGATTTTCGTTAAGGCGCTATACGGAGAGCCGGCGAGGCCAAGAGATCAGCGAGACAGGAGAATCCTGCGGAGCCTGGTCATCCTACGGCGCACCGAGCCATCGTGGATCCGCTCACCCACCCGCACGATGGCCCCGCCGAGAATCTCGGGGTCCTCCGAGAACGACGCGAGCACTTCCTTGCCGAGCTGCCTGCTGAGCGCCTCCTGGATGGCGCGCCGGAGCGATTCGTCGGCCGGCCTGGCGAGGGTGACACCCGCCCTAACCCGGTTGAACTTGAAGTCCACCAGCGCATGATACTCCGTCGCAATCAGGCCGAGCAGCTGCTGGCGCCCCCGCTTCACGACGGCCTGCAGGAAGAGGGTGAACTCCCGGGGGACGTCGCGCAGCGCCGCCCCCAGGAGGCGGGCCTTCGCGCCCTTCGGAATGCGCGGCGACATGAGCACCGCCTGCACCTGCGGCGTGGTCTCGATCGCCCCGGCGACCGCGTCCATCAACTCCGCGTAATGCTCCGTCTTCCCGCTCCGTTCGCCCAGGTCGAACAGCGCCTCGGCGTAGTTGCGGGCGATGGTGACCGCTCTCAATGCTTGGCGTCCAGCGATGCGAGGTATTCGGTGACCAGCTTGCGGTCGGTCTCCGAGTCGAGCCGCTCGCCGATGAGCTTCGAGGCGGCGGCGAGGGAGAGGTCTACCGCCTCGCGCCGGAGGTCGGCGACGGCCCGATCGCGCTCCCCGGCGATTTCCCGGCGGGCGCGGGCCAGCAACTCGGCCTGCTCCTCCTTGGTCTTCTCGATGGCCAGCGCCCGCTCCTTCTCCGCCAATGCCCGAGACTCCGCCATCACGGCGTGGGCCTGCGACTTGGCGTCGGCCACGAGCTTCTTGTGCTCCGCCAGCAGCGCCGCCGCCTCCGTGCGGTTCCGTTGCGCCTCGGCGAGCTGCTCCTCGAGTGCCTTCTCCCGCGCCTCGACCGCACCCAGCACCGCGGGCCAGGCGAACTTCTTCAGCACGGCCAGCAGGAGGAGGAAGACGACGATGGTCCACAGCATCAGCCCGCCCTCGACCGTGAGGGGGCCCGAGGCGTGCTCTTCCTGAACCGCGAGAGTCATGGAAAGCATGGAGACTCCCTAGAAGTTGATCTTTCCCTGGATCAGGAACGCGATCACCGCAACGAACAGTGCAACGCCTTCGACCAGCGCGGCGGCGATGATCATGGCGGTCTGGATCTTGGCCGTCGCGTCCGGCTGCCGGGCGATTCCTTCGGTGGCGCGTCCACCGATCTGGCCGATGCCGATGCCGGCGCCGACGACCGCGAGTCCTGCCGCGATCCCCGCGCCGATGAGGCCGTATCCCTTGTCCGCGCCGGCCGCCGCGGCGTCCTGAATCAGGGCAAGCATGGAAAGCATGTGGTGCTCCTGTTGTCGAGCGGAAGATGAGTGTCCGTGTGCTCGCCGCGCGCCGGCCGCTTCTTCCGGAGCAGCCTCGCCGCGGTGGCCCGCCGGCGTCCGGCCCCGAGGGGTGAGGACAGCGGGCATCGTCCGCCGTCCGGCGGACTACGATCCGGCCACCGCCCGAGCGGGAGGGGCCGGGGTACTACGCTCGGTCTACTAGTGTTCCGCCCGCATCAGTCCGATGAACACCGATGTGAGCAGGGTGAACACGAAGGCCTGGAGGAAGGCCACGAACAGCTCCAGTACCATGACTCCGGTCGCCAGCAGCGACGCTGCCAGGCCGACCGAATAGCTCTTGAACAGGAAGGTGAGCCCGATCAGGGCGAGCACCAGCACGTGGCCCGATGTCATGTTCGCGAACAGCCGCACCGCGAGCGCGAAGGGCTTGGCCAGCTTGCCGATCAGCTCGATCGGCGTCATGACCGCGAGCAGGAACACCTTCAGGCCGGCGCCACCGACGCCGCCCGGCAGCCCCGACGGAAGATAGAAGATCGTGTTCAGGTACCCTTTCGCCCCCAGCGTCCGCATCCCCGTCACTTCCACCACGACGAACGCCATGACGGCCAGCGCGGCGGTGACCGCGATGTTGCCGGTGGCGGCGGAGCCCCAGGGCAGCAGGCCGAGCAGGTTCATCGCGAGAATGAAGAAGAACAGCGTGAGCAGGTAGGGGGCAAACCCCTCGCCGTGGTGACCGACATTCGGCAGAACCACCTCTTGCCGGATGTAGAGCGCCATCGCTTCCATGGCGCCCGCGAATCCCCTGGCCGGGCGCCCCTTCGCCTGGGCGCGAGCGATGGACCGCGCGCTGAGCACGAAGACCAGCCCCACGATCAAGGCAGCGAGCAGCATGAAGACGAGGTGCTTGGTGGGCGAGAAGTCCAGCTCGAGCCCCCCGATATGGATGGGCGCGAACCGCGGCAAGTGTATTTCGCCCACGAACGGCAACTCCATCGAGTGCGAGTTGGCGATATGGTGGACGATATCTATCTGACTGGGGGAGCCCTGCGTCTCGTGGGCGGCCTGGACCGCGGCGAATAGCATCATCAATGATCTTCCCGCGAATGTTCCCGGAGGGCCGTGATCCCCTCCACCAGGAGAAGCGCGATCAGCACCCCGACCATCGAGCCGAGCATCGGGCCGGCGCGGCCGCCGAGCACGGGAACCACCACCAGCCCCGCGATGCCAACCACGGTGAATCTCACCAGCATCCCGAGACCCCAGACCCCGAAGAATCGCTCGGTGCCGATTGCTCGTAGCGCCCACCAACCCAGCGGCGCCTGCAGCAGGAGTCCCACCCCGGCGCCCCACCCCGCCTCGGCCCGGATCTCGGGAGGGACAGCGACCACGGCGCCCGCGGCTGCCGCGGCAACCACCGCCACTCCGGCCAGATAGCGGCCGGCGAGGGTCACTCTTTGCCGCCGTCCTTGCGGTTGAGGCTCCGGATGAGCGAGTACATCATCCCTCCGAACCCCACGAACGCCGCCACAACGGTGAGGATGCCGCCAGTGCCGAGCTTTTCATCCGCCCACCGACCGATGAACACGAACACCACCAGGCTCACGGCCAGTTGGACGCCCAGACCGGCGTACCGCATAGGCCCGGGGCCCTTGTCCGCACCCGGTGGAGGGGCTGTCACGGGGGCTAACCTATTAGCTTGTGAAATATTTCGCAAGCTCATTGCATCGCCTCGGAGTAACTTCCCGACAAGGCCCGGCGTATCTTCCCCATTCCCCTGCAACCTGGGTCCCGATGACCATCGCGCAAACTGCCCCGCTCGATGACGTTCAGCAGCTCCAGCGGCTCCGCGACGCCGTCACCCGGCTCCGCGCCCAGGTGGCCCGTCGCATCGTGGGCCAGGAGGAGGTCGTCGAGGGGATCCTGACCGCGGTTCTCGGGGGCGGACACGCCCTGCTCATCGGCGTCCCCGGCCTGGCCAAGACCCTGATGGTTCAAACGGTGGCCGAGGCGCTCGACCTCTCGTTCAACCGGGTACAGTTCACCCCCGATCTCATGCCGAGCGACATCACCGGCACCGAGATCATCGAGGAGGACCTGACCACCGGACGCCGCTCCTTCCGCTTCGTGCAGGGGCCGATCTTCGCCAACGTCGTGCTGGCCGACGAGATCAATCGCACGCCGCCGAAGACCCAGGCCGCCTTGCTCCAGGCGATGCAGGAGCACCAGGTATCGGCCGGCGGCACCACGCACCATCTCCCCGATCCGTTCTTCGTCTTGGCCACCCAGAACCCCATCGAGCAGGAGGGTACTTATCCTCTGCCCGAGGCGCAGCTCGACCGGTTCATGCTGGAGCTGAGGGTGGGATATCCCAGCCGGACGGAAGAGGAGGCCATCGTCGAGCAGACTACCGGGGCGGCCAGGGGCGCGCTCCACCCGGTGCTCGACGCCCAGTCGGTGCTCGCCATGCAGGCCCTGGTGCGTCGGATTCCGGTGTCGCGCGGGCTCATCCGCGCCGCGGTGACGCTCGCCCTCATGACGCGCCCCCCTGATCCGCAAGCGCCGGCGTTCATCAAGGAATACGTGGACTGGGGAGCGGGGCCCCGCGCCTCGCAGTACCTCGTGCTCGGCGCCAAGGCGCGAGCGGCCATCTCGGGCCGGCCGATGGCGGACCTGGACGATGTGCGCACGGTGGCGCCGTCGGTGTTGCGGCACCG
>CAYYXP010000215.1:0-3348 GCA_964475685.1 uncultured Gemmatimonadaceae bacterium
CGAGATCATCCAGCGCAAGGGCGCCAGGAGCTTCGGCAAGGGCAACTTCAAGGCGCTCTTCGAGGCCATCGAACGGGAACAGGCCCTCCGGGGGAATCTCTAGATGCCGATCTACCATTCCTTGGGCCAGATCCCGAGGAAACGCCACATCGTCTTCCGCAAGCCGGACGGCGGCCTGTATGCCGAAGAGCTGATGGGGCACGAGGGGTTCACCGGGACCTCGTCGCTGCTCTATCACACGTATCCACCGACCACGGTGAAGTCCGCACGGCGGATCCTGGAAACCAGATACGAGGCCGATCCCGACCAGACGCTCCGGCACCGGCACTTCCTGACCTCCAGGGTCAAGCCGGGCGGCAGCCCCACGCTCGACCGGGTTCCGCTGCTGTTCAATCGGGACATTGCGATGCTGTACGTGGAGCCGACCCAGAACGACGCCCACTTTTACCGCAACGCGCAGGGCGACGAGTTGGTCTACGTGAGCAAGGGGGCCGGCACGCTGGAGACCGTGTTCGGCGACCTCCCCTACGGCCCCGGCGATTACCTGGTGATCCACCGGGGCATCCTCCACCGCTGGCGCCTCGACCTCTCCGGCGAACAGACGAAGCTGCTGGTGATGGAGAGCAGGGGACACGTGCGCACGCCCAAACGCTATCGCAACGACTTCGGCCAACTCGTCGAGGGGGCGCCGTACAGCGAAAGGGACATCCGCCGCCCGAGCACGCTCAGCGCGCACGACGAGCGCGGCGATTTCCCGCTCCTGATCAAGCAGTACGATGGGCTGAACGAGCTTGTGCTGGACCACCACCCGTTCGATGTGGTGGGCTGGGACGGCTACTTCTATCCCTGGGCATTCAACATCCACGACTTCGAGCCGATCGTCGGCCGGGTGCACCAGCCGCCGCCGGTCCACCAGACGTTCCAGGGCGACGGGTTCGTCGTCTGCAGCTTCTGCCCTCGGCCGTACGACTTCCACCCCGAGGCGATCCCGGCGCCGTACAACCACAGCAACGTGGATTCGGACGAGGTGCTGTACTACGCCTCCAGCGAGTTCATGAGCCGGAAGGGCATCGAGTTCGGCAGCATCACCCACCACCCCGACGGGATTCCCCACGGTCCCCACCCGGGACGGGCGGAGGCGAGCATCGGCGCCAAGTACACCGACGAGCTGGCGGTGATGATGGACAGCTTTCGGCCGCTCCGGGTGGCCAAGGCGGCGCTGGCCATCGAGGATCCCGACTACCACAAGTCGTGGCTCGACGCGCAGCACGCCGGGTTCAATCCGCCGACGAGCTGAAGGCGATCTCCCCACCCATCTGGACGCCGGGCGCCGAGCGCGTTGCCCGCGCCAACCTCACGGCGTTCATCGAGCGCATTCGCCGCCAGCGGCCCGACGGGTCGGCGGCGGTCGCCGACTTCCCCTCACTCTACGACTGGTCCATCGCCCACCCCGAGGCCTTCTGGCCCGAGGTGTGGAAGTCATGCGGCGTGGTCGCCGAGGAGCGGCCGGGGCGCCCGCCCTGGGATGAGGTGGTGGTCGGGCTCGATCGGATGGCGCCCCCTGACCCCGAGCGGGGCCCGCGCTGGTTCACCGGCGCCCGGCTCAACTTCGCCGAGAACCTCCTCCGCTACGCCGACGACCAGCCGGCGATCATCTTCTGGAACGAGCAGGGCAGGCAGCGGGAGCTGACCTTTCGCGCGCTCAAGGACGAGGTCGCCGCGGCCGCGGCCGCGCTGAGGGCCTCAGGCGTCGGCGTGGGCGACCGGGTGGCGGGGTTCCTCCCCAACCTGCCCGAAACCATCATCGCCATGCTCGCCACGACGGCCGTCGGCGCGATCTGGTCGTCGTGCTCACCCGATTTCGGCGCCGGCGGCGTGCTCGACCGCTTCGGGCAGATCCGCCCCCGCGTCCTCTTCTGCGCCGACGGCTACCGCTACGCCGGCAAGGAGATCGACTCGCTCGGCCGGGTGCGCGAGGTGCTCGCGCGGATCCCGGACATCGAGCGCGTGGTGGTGGTGCCGTACCTCGGCTCCGGCTCCGGCCTGGACGGAATGCCCTGTGCCGTCCTCTGGGACGACTTCCTTGCTCCCCACGGTGGCGCTCCGCTCCGGTTCGAGCGTCTGCCGTTCGACCATCCCGTCTACATCATGTACTCGTCGGGCACCACCGGTCTCCCCAAGTGCATGGTGCACGGAGCAGGCGGCACGCTGCTCCAGCACCTGAAGGAGCTGGTCTATCACACCGACCTCAGCCGGGATGACCGGATCTTCTACTTCACCACCTGCGGCTGGATGATGTGGAACTGGATGGTGTCGAGCCTCGCGGTCGGCGCCACGGTGGTGCTGTTCGACGGCGCGCCGCTGACTCCGCCGCCGATCCTCTGGGACATGGCGTCGGCGGAGCGGGTGACGGTCTTCGGTACCAGCGCCAAGTACCTCGCGATGGCCGAGAAGGAAGGCCTAATGCCCGGGGTGACCCACGACCTCGGCGCTCTCCGCGCGATTCTCTCGACCGGCAGCCCGCTGGCGGGCCACAGCTACGACTACGTCTATCGCGCGATCAAGCAGGACGTGCACCTCGCCAGCATCAGCGGGGGCACCGACATCGTCTCCTGCTTTGCGCTTGGCAATCCCATCGGCCCCGTCTGGCGCGGCGAGCTGCAGACCCGCGGCCTCGGCATGGCGGTGGAGGTGTTCAACGACTCGGGTGAGCCGATTCGCGATCAGGACGGCGAGCTGGTCTGCCGGCGTCCGTTTCCCAGCATGCCGGTGGCCTTCTGGAACGACCCCGACGGGTCCCGGTACCGGGCCGCCTACTTCGAGCGGCTCCCGGGCGTCTGGCGTCACGGCGACTGGGCCCGGCTGACTGAAAACGACGGCCTGGTGATTCTGGGCCGGAGCGATGCCACCCTCAACCCGGGCGGCGTCCGGATCGGCACCGCGGAGATCTACCGCCAGGTGGAGCAGTTGCCGGAGGTGGTGGAGAGCCTGGTGGTGGGACAGGACTGGGAGGGCGATGTGCGAATCGTGCTCTTCGTGAGGCTGAGCGACGGGCTGACTCTCGACGAGACACTCCGCGAGCGGATCCGGCGCCGGGTCAGGGAGCAGGCGAGTCCCCATCACGTCCCCCGAAAGATCATCCAGGTGTCCGACATTCCCCGGACCATCAGCGGCAAGATCACCGAGCTTGCCGTACGGGAGGTGATCCACGGCCGGCCGGTGGGGAATGCCGACGCCCTCGCCAACCCTGCCTCATTGGAGCTGTTCCGGGGGCTGGAGGAGCTTGCCGGCTAGGGCTACAATCCCCGCATGGCCCCCGTCCAGGTTACCCGCACCTTTCTCGAGATG
>CAYYXP010000216.1:0-33287 GCA_964475685.1 uncultured Gemmatimonadaceae bacterium
CATCTGGTTCGGGCTGCTCAAGAGCGCGAGCTTCGGCGCCGCCGTGGCCCTGATGGGGTGTCTGCGCGGCCTGGAGGCCAAGAGCGGAGCCGAGGGGGTCGGCCGTGCCACCACCCGCGCGGTGGTCCTCGGCTGCGAGGCGATCCTGGTGCTCGATGCGTTCTGGGCGCTGGTGCTGCTCTAGCATGATCGTCCTCGAAGGCCTGGCGAAGTCCTTTCACGGCAGGCCGGTGCTGCGGGACGTCAGCCTGGAGGTCCCCGCTGGCCAGAACACCGTGATCATCGGACATTCCGGGTCGGGCAAGAGCGTGACCCTCAAGCTGGTCGTGGGACTGCTCGAGCCCGATGCCGGCACGGTAAGGGTGGATGGCGACACGGTGCAGGAGATGGATCGGGAGCAGCTCACCAAGCTGCGCGGCCGGGTGGGCTACGTCTTTCAGTTCGCCGCGCTGTTCGACTCGATGACGGTGGCCGAGAACATCCGGCTGGGACTGGTGCGCCGGAAGCATCCGGACGAGGAGATCGCGCTGCGCGTTGCGGAAAGCCTGGCCGTCGTCGGGCTGAGCGGGACCGAGGACCGGTATCCCGCGGAGCTCTCGGGCGGGATGAGGAAGCGGGTCGGCATCGCTCGCGCGATCGCCCTCAAGCCCCGCTACATTCTCTACGACGAGCCCACGGCGGGCCTCGATCCGGTCACGTCGGCCGTCATGAGTCAGCTCATGATGCGGACCCGGGACCTTGGCGTCACCGGCCTCGTGGTCACCCACGACATGCACAGCGCCTTCACCGTTGGTGACCGGATCGCCATGCTCTATGAAGGCGTGATCCGCCAGTCGGGCACGGCGGCGGAAATCCGGGCGACGGCCGATCCGGTGGTGCGCCAGTTCATCGAGGGGCGGCCCGATGAGAGCCCCCCGGCCCTGGCGGTGCGGAGGTCTCCAGCGTGAAACGCGGAAACGAATTCAAGGTCGGCTTGGCCATCGTGGGGGCGCTCGCGCTCGTGGTGGTGGGTGCGCTCTGGCTCAGCGAGACCGACGTCAACAAGAAGAAGGACCTCTATTCCGCCCGGTTCCGCACCGTCGGCGGCCTCGGGGTCGGCGCGCCGGTCACGCTCAGGGGAGTGAAGGTCGGGCGGGTAGAGGCGATCCGCCTGGTGGAGAACGAGTGGGTCGAGACCGACTTCAGCATCGACCGCATCGTCGAGCTGCCCGGCAAGCCCGCCGTCATCTCCTCCTCCGCCAGCCTGTTCGGGGAGTGGAGCGCCAACATCATCCCCTTCGAGCCATTGCCGACGGACCCCAACCTGCGCGGCGCGCTCATCGAGTCCGACAATGCCGGCGGCCAGGCGTGGCCGGGCGCCACACTCCCGGACATCGGCCAGCTGACCGCGCAGGCCAGCCGCATCGCCGGCGACGTCGGCGACATCACCCAGCGGATCGGCCAGGCCTTCGACAGCACGGCGCTCAAGAACATGCAGCAGAGCGTGAACGATCTCGCGACGATATCTCGGCGCCTGGTGAGCTTCGCCAATGCCCAGACCAGCCGCATCGACAGCGTGAGCCAGGACGTGGCCGCCACCTCCGGGGCCTTCGCCGGCGTGGCGGCGACCTTCCAGGGGGCCGTCGCGCGGCTCGATACCGCCACGAGCGACAACCAGCTCAAGGACATCCTCGACAACGGCCGCGCCTCGAGCGCCGACCTGCGCCAGGCCGCGAGCGACCTTCGCTCCGTGATGGCGGCGGCGCGGGAGAACCAGGTGAGTCTCTTCAGGGTCGTGCAGCAGGCCGACTCGCTCATGACCAGGCTTCAGCAGGGCGACGGCACACTCGGCATGCTCGCCACCGACTCCACTCTCTACCGGGAAACCACGAGGGCCGTGATCGAATTCCGTGAACTCCTGGCCGACGTCAAGGAGAACCCGAAGAAGTACCTCAAGATTTCGGTGTTCTGATGGGGAAGCGACAGGCGGAGCTCGAGGTCAGCGCCGGCGGTATCGTGTTTCGGCGCCAGGATGGCGAACAGCCGTCGTACCTGCTCATTCGCGACTCCTACGACAACTGGGGGTTCCCCAAGGGGCATCTGGAAGACGGGGAGTCGCCGGCGGAGGCGGCCATTCGCGAGACGGTGGAAGAGACGGGGCTCGACCCGCTGACGCTGCAAGGCCCCATCCGCGTCATCGACTGGCACTTTCGTTTCCGCGGCCGCCACATCCACAAGTATTGCCACTTCTTTCTGTTCGAGAGCCCCGCCGGCGAGGCCTCGCCTCAGCTCGCCGAGGGGATCACCGCCTGCCAGTGGCGCGCCCTTGACGAGGCGCTCGAGCTGCTGAGCTACGACAACGCCCGTGGCGTGCTGAAGCGGGCAGGCGAGATGGTGCGCACGCTGGTGGCGGTGGGCGCCGGCCGCTCGCGTCCTCGCGCGGAGCCGTCGACGAGGGCCTGAGTGTGGCCGCCATCGTCGCCATCCTCGAGAGTCGAAGCGCCCTCCTCGCGCTGAGACGCACCCTTCCCAGGGGCTGCGCCCGCGTCGTCACCTGCCGCACCCCCGCCGCGTTGCACCGGATCCTCGAGCGCCGGCTGGTGGATGCGATCGTTCTCTCGCCCTCTCCTGCGTGGCTCCCCGAGCTCGCCGTCCTTCAGGCGACCCTCCCCGGCGTTCCCGTGGTGGCGTATGGCCCCCTCCGCCCCGACGACGGCGAGCTTCTGCTGGCGTGTCATGCCCGGGCCGTCGCCTCGGTGGCGGTCGAAGGAGTGGACGACCCGGTGGTCGGCGACATGGTGGCGAGGGTCTCGGTCACGGCGGCGCGTCGCAGGTCGCTGGCGGACGCTCCCCGCGTCCTGCGACTCACCGAGCCGCTCCAGCGGGAGGCCTGGAATCTCCTCCTTGGTGAAATGGAGAAACCTCTTCGCACCACCGTTCTGGCGCGCCGGCTCGAGGTGAGCCGGGAGCACCTCTCGCGTCAATTCGGAGCCGGCGGCGCACCCAACCTCAAGCGCGTGATCGACCTGACCCGGATCGCCTGCGCGGCCCAGATGCTTCAGAATCCCGGGTACGGCATCCCGACCGTCGTGGGTTTGCTCCATTTCGCCTCGTCGAGCCATCTCAGCAGTACCGCCCGCCGGATTGCCAACGTGCCGACGAGCGGACTGGGGAAGCTCGGGCCCGGGGGGGTATTGGCCGCGTTCGTCGCAGGGAACACCCGGTCACGGGCGTGAGGTGAGCGGAGTGGCCTGCCGCTCCCGGACGACAGGACTGGCGGCCCCACGCCACGGCGAACCCGTCCGTGGGCCGTTATTGTCTTGCCCGAGCCTCCCGTCAGGCGCGTAAGTAATTGCGCTATTTGTTGTTGTGATGACTCATCCGGAGGGCGTCCCGGGCCGAGCCGTGGCGCGGAAGGTGCCTGCTGAATCGGGAACATGAACCTCACACGCGCCGCCGCTCTCGCCGTTCCGGCCGCCGTCATCCTCCTGACCGGGTGCGGCGATCCGTCAACGGCGCCGGAGTCCGCACCGCTTTCACCGGCGGCCGCCGCCCTCGCCGTGGCGCCGGCCGCGCCCACCGCGCTCTCGACCACAGCATTCTCCTATTCCGCGATCACCCTGGCCTGGACCGACAACTCGTCGGACGAGTCGGGGTTCGAGGTGTGGCGCTCCACGACCGGCCCGACCGGCAGCTACGCCCTGCGCAAGACCCTCGCGGCGAACGCCTCGACCCACAAGGACACAGGCCTCACGCCGGGACGGCAGGCCTGCTACAAGGTGAGGGCGAAGGATGCGACGGGCACCTCGCCCTCCGGCTTCACCAACATCTCCTGCGCGATCACCCCGTTGCGGCCGCCAGCCAACCTCGTGGCCACCGTCACCGGCCCTGCGACGATCTCGCTCGCCTTTACCGACAACAACACCACCGAGCTGGGGTTCGAGGTCTGGCGCTCGTCGTCGGGCATTTCCGGCGGGTACAGCCTGGTCACCACCCTTGCCGCGAACTCGACCGGTTGGGATGACGCCGGGCGGACGCCGGGGAAGGAGTACTGTTACAAGCTTCGCGCCGTCGGTGCGGACACGATCCCACCCTCCAAGTACTCCAACAAGTCGTGCGCGACGATACCGGCTCCGCTTTCGGTCCGCATCGTCCTCTTCGGCGACTCGAACACCGACCGCTGCGAGGAAGTCGCTCCACCCAATCGTCTCTCTTCGTATGTCTCGGTGGCTCCCCGCCTGAGCCCGACCGATGCGCCTCTGGCCTGCTCGGTGGCCGGCAAGGTGGATGCGGCGTGGAAGGGCGTTCGCGCCGAGCCTATCGGGGTCGTGAACCACGCGATTGCGTCATCCACTACCGGGGGCGGGGGCTTCGGCGGGCCGAACCGGACCAGCCAGGGTGCGCCGAATGCCCGCACGGCGGTGAACGGCGTGCGCCGCTTTCAGGCCGAGGCGCTCGGCAAGGGATACCCCTGGTCCGGCGGCGAGCCGACCAACTCGTCCTTCCCGACCGGCCCCATTCAGAGGGTGAACGCCTTCGTGCCCGGAACGAACGACTTCGTGTACGTCTCGATGGGCACCAACGACGACGCCGGCCCGACCCGGACGATGACCGTGGCCGAGACGGAGGCGAACCTCCGGTGGATGATCCAGCAATGGACCGCGGCCGGCCGGGCGCCCGATCATTTCTTCCTGACCACTCTGGCCCCGCGGGACGACGCCAACTCGGCCACCTCCATTTCCGGTCGCAACACCATGATTCGTGCGCTCGCCGGCGAGCTGGGAGTGCATCTGGTCGATCTCGCGGCGTTCACGTCGGACGACAACGGGGCTACCTGGCGGGGCCCCACCCTCCACACCGGCGACGGGATTCACTACACCGAAGCGGTCCGGGCCTGGCTTGCGGACCAGATTGCCGGCTGGATGTCATCGAAGGCTCCTCCTGCCTGACACCCGCGATGGCCCGCTGTCGCCGATCCTTTGTTCACGCCCTGCGGTCCCTGCATCTTCGATATACCTTCCACGCTGATCCTGGCCCGGACCCTTGCCTTGCGAGGCATTGTGATTAATTTCACAAGCTGTTCGAGGCACCCCTTTTCCTCCTAGTCAGGCTGCTCACCACATGGCCACCGATTCCATCCTCCGTCCGGGCGAGCTCAAGGACATTCTGCTGCGCGAGATCGCGTCGGCCGACCTGACCACGGCGGACGTTTCCGAAGTGGGCACGGTCCTCGAGGTCCGCGACGGGATCGCCCGGATCTATGGCCTCCAGTCGGCGGTCGCGAGCGAGATGCTCGAGTTCACCGCGCACAAGACGGGCGAGACGGTGGCGGGCCAGGTGCTCAATCTCGAGGAGGACAACGTCGGCGCCGCCATTCTGGGCGACTACCTGAAGCTCAAGGAAGGCGATGAAGTCCGCCGCACCGGACGGCTGCTCGAGGTTCCGGCGGGGCCGGCGATGCTGGGTCGGGTGGTGGACGCGCTGGGCCGGCCGGTGGACGGCCGTGGCGCCATCCAGACGTCGAACACGCGGCAGGTCGAAATGGTGGCGCCGGGCATCATCGTGCGGCAGCCGGTGAAGGAGCCGCTCCAGACGGGCATCAAGGCGATCGACGCCATGATCCCGATCGGCCGCGGCCAGCGCGAGCTCATCATAGGCGACCGCGGCACCGGCAAGACCGCCATCGCGGTGGACACGATCATCAACCAGAAGGGCGCCGGCGTCATCTGCGTTTACGTGGCCATCGGGCAGAAGCGCTCGACCGTCGCCACGGTGGTGGAGAAGCTCAAGGAAGCGGGCGCGATGGAGTACTCGATCGTCGTCGTGGCCTCCGCCTCGGAGCCCGCCCCGCTCCAGTACATCGCTCCCTACACCGGCTGCGCCCTCGCCGAATACTTCATGTACGAGGAGGGCAAGGCGACCCTCTGCATCTACGACGACCTGTCGAAGCAGGCGGCGGCCTATCGCCAGCTCTCGCTGATCCTGCGCCGCCCTCCGGGTCGTGAGGCGTACCCGGGCGACGTCTTCTACCTGCACAGCCGCCTTCTGGAACGGGCCGCCAAGATCTCGGAGGACAAGGAGGCGGTGAAGTTCGACCCGCGCATCAAGAAGCCGGGTGGCTCGCTGACCGCGCTGCCGATTATCGAGACCCAGGCGGGCGACGTCTCGGCCTACATCCCGACCAACGTCATCTGGATCACCGACGGGCAGATCTTCCTCACCACCGACCTTTTCTATTCCAACGTGCGCCCCGCGGTGGACGCCGGGATCAGCGTGAGCCGGGTGGGCGGCAATGCGCAGATCAAGGCGATGAAGCAGGTGGCGGGCCCGCTCCGTCTCTCGCTGGCGCAGTACCGCGAGCTCGAGGCCTTCGCCCAGTTCGGTTCCGATCTCGACGCCGCGACCCAGCGGCAGCTTGCCAGGGGCGCCCGGCTGGTCGAGGTCCTGAAGCAGCCGCAGTACCGGCCGGTGCCGGTGGAGAAGCAGGTGGCGATCATCTACGCGGTGACCAACGGCTATCTCGACGACGTGGTGGTGCCGCAGATCCGGCAGTGGGAGCGGGACCTCCTCTCGTACCTCGAGGCCTCGCACCCGGCGATCCTCACCGACATCAGGACCAGGAAGGTGCTCGACGACGACCTGACCGGACGGCTCAAGGCCGCGATCAGCGCGTTCAAGCCCCTCTTCTCCGCCGAGTGACGGTGCCCGAATAATGGCCAAGAGCCGGCAGCTCAAGGGGCGGATCCGCTCGGTCCAGAACACCCGGAAGATCACCAAGACGATGGAGCTGGTGGCCACGTCAAAGCTCAAGCGCGCGCAGGATCGGGTGGTCGCCGCGCGGCCCTACGCCGCGGCCCTGCGGGATGTGATCGCCGATCTGGTCACGCCGGAGCTGGCGGAACGGTTTCCCCTGCTCCGGCGGCCTGCTCCGCCGTCCCGGGGTGGTCCTCGCCGCGCGGCCGTCATTCTCCTCACCTCGAACCGCGGCCTGGCCGGCGGATTCAACGCCAATCTCATCAAGGAAGCGCGGCGCCGGATCGAGTCCCTGGAGGGTGAGGGCTACCTGGTCGACCTGCACGGCGTCGGCAAGAAGGGGATCGGGTTCTTCAGGTATCTCGGCCGCACGCTGGCCGCCGAGCGGATGGATGTCGGCGATCGTCCCACGGTCGAGCATGCGGCGGAAATCGTCGAGCCGCTGTTGCGGGCGTATGCCGCGGGCGAGTTGGCGGGGGTGGACCTGGTCCAGGCGCGGTTCCTGAGCGCCCTCTCGACCCCGCCCGCGACGGTGCGCATCCTCCCGGTGGAGGCGCCGGAGCGGAAGGCGGGCGGCTCGCGCGACTATATTCTGGCGCCGAGCGCGGACGCGATTCTGGAACAACTGCTTCCCCTCTACGTCCGGAACGCCCTGTACCGGGGCCTGGTGGAGACCGCTGCCGCGGAGCACGGTGCGCGCCGCACCGCCATGAAGAACGCGACGGACAACGCGGGGGAGATCCTCGAGCTGCTCAAGAGGACGTACAACAGGCAGCGGCAGGCGCAGATCACACAGGAGATCGCGGAAATCGTGGGCGGGGCCGCGGCGCTGCAAGGATGAAGCGACGGAAATGACGGAAAGGACAGAGACGACGGTGGATTTTCCCGTCATCTCCGTCCTCTCCGTCCTCCAAAAAACACAAACGGAGCACCAGAATGGCAACAGCTATCGCGACGGGCTCGGCGGACAAGGCCGCGAAGACCCAGAGGAACGTCGGCCGCGTCATCCAGGTCATCGGCCCGGTGCTCGACGTGGAGTTCGAGCCTGAGCACCTGCCGGAGATCTACAACCCGCTCGTCATCGAGGACCTCACTGCCGACCTCCCCGTCAGCCTGACAGCGGAGGTTCAGCAGCACATCGGGCAGAACCAGGTGCGCGCGGTGGCGATGAGCACCACCGATGGCGTGACCCGCGGCATGCGGGTCGTGGACACCGGCTCGTCGATCACGGTGCCGGTGGGCTCCGTGCCCCTCGGCCGCATCCTCAACGTGCTGGGCGATCCGGTGGACGGGGGCGCCGCCATCCCCAAGGACGCCGAGCGGTGGCCGATCCATCGGGCCACGCCGAAGTTCACCGATCTCGAGCCCAAGACCGAGCTGTTCGAGACCGGGATCAAGGTCATCGACCTGATCGCCCCTTTCGTTAAGGGCGGGAAGATCGGCCTCTTCGGCGGCGCTGGCGTGGGCAAGACGGTCGTGATCCAGGAGTTGATCAACAACGTGCAGAAGGGCCACGGCGGCCGTTCGGTGTTCTGCGGCGTTGGCGAGCGCACCCGCGAGGGCAACGACCTGTACCTCGAGTTCAAGGAAGCCAACATCCTGGACTCGGTGGCGCTGGTGTACGGCCAGATGAACGAGCCGCCCGGCGCCCGGCTCCGGGTGGGCCTCGCCGGTCTCACGATCGCGGAATACTTCCGCGACGTCGAGGGCCAGGACGTGCTGCTCTTCATCGACAACATCTTCCGCTTCACCCAGGCGGGCTCCGAGGTCTCGGCGCTCCTCGGCCGGATGCCCAGCGCAGTGGGCTACCAGCCCACGCTGGCGACCGAGATGGGCGACCTGCAGGAGCGCATCACCAGCACCACCAAGGGCTCCATCACCTCGGTGCAGGCCATCTACGTGCCGGCCGACGACCTCACCGACCCGGCGCCCGCCACCGCGTTCGCCCACCTCGACGCGACGGTCGTGCTCTCGCGCGCCATCTCCGAGCTCGGTATCTACCCCGCGGTGGATCCGCTCGACAGCTCCAGCCGCATCCTCGACCCCCAGTTCATCGGCGAGCGGCACTACAACGTGGCGATCGGCGTGCAGCGGACGTTGCAGCGCTACAAGAGCCTTCAGGACATCATCGCGATCCTCGGCATGGACGAGTTGAGCGAGGAGGACAAGCTCGTGGTGGCGCGCGCGCGCCGGGTGCAGCGCTTCCTGTCTCAGCCGTTCTTCGTCGCCGAACAGTTCACCGGGTTCCCCGGGAAGTACGTCAAGCTGGAAGAGACGATCGGCAGCTTCGAGCGGGTGCTCTCGGGCGAGTTCGACTCGCTGCCGGAACAGGCGTTCTACATGGTGGGCGGCCTCGACGAAGCGGTGGAGAAGGCCAAGAAGCTGGCGAGCGGGTGATGCGAGTCACGGTCATCTCGCCCGAGGCCGCCATGTTCGACGGCGAGGCGGACGCGGTTGTCGCGCCCGCGTATGATGGTGAGGTCGGCATTCTGCCGAATCATGCCCCGTTCATGACGCTGGTGGGGGAGGGGACCCTGGTCGTCCGCCGCGGCGAGAGCTCCAGTCGCTTTCTCATCCGGGGCGGGTTCCTCCAGGTCGTGGACAACCGGGTACGTGTGGTCGCCGAACATGTTCAAGGAGGCAGCCATGGCGCGTAACCTCTCCGGCGGGATCCTCGCGCTGGCCCTGCTCGCCGGAGCGGCGGGCAGCTCGTCGGCCCAGGAGACAGCGACGCCGATCTTCCGGGCGCCGTACCGGGCGTTCGTGCATCACGAGCTCGCCCTGTCGCTCTCCGATCCGGGGGAAGGCGTCGGCGCCGCGATCGAGGGCTCCTACCGGTACGGCAGCGGCCCCTATGACTTCGGCGTGCGCGGCGGCGTCGCCGATTTCAACGGCCCCGGTTCCGCGGTGCTGCTCGGCGCCGACTTCCGGACCCAGGTGGTCAGCTACAGCGAGAGCTTCCCGCTCGACGGCTCACTCACCCTCGGGTTCGGCAGTGTGTTCGGCAGCGATGTCGATGACGTCTGCTATTTGCCCATCGGCATTTCCCTGGGCCGCCGGTTCGATCTGGAAAACTCCGGCACGGTCTTCGTTCCCTACCTGCACCCGGTCGTGATCCCCGCCTTTGGCGGCGCCGGCGGCACCGACGTAGGGTTCTCGCTCGGCCTGGGCGTGGACATCAAGTTCAGCGATCGGTGGGCCATCCGGGCCAGTGGTGGCCTGGGGGACCTCGAGGGGGTTGGAATCAGCATTGCCTATCTGCGATAGGCAGCTCCCGACCCTTTTGCACAGCCCGTCGTTCAGCCGCCGCCAGCGGTCGGAGGCAGGGTGAGACTCATCGCACGAGCGGCGGGCATCGTCGTGGCCGCCATCGCCGTGGCGCTTCCGGCAGCGGCGCAGGTGCCCGGTCTTCCCGTCTACAACCAGGGCGTGCCGCGCGGCATTGGTGTGTATGGCGACGTCGGCTTCCCCAACGACGTCGCCGGCGGCGGTACCGCCTATGGCGTGACCGGACGGGTCGGCTTCGGCCTCCTTGGCGTCACGGCGATCGTGTCATCCTACGATCCGGATGGTCCCGCCGGCAGCACCGTCTCGGTCGGCGCCACCGGCAACCTCCGCGTCTTCGGCGGCCCCCTGGTGCCGCTCAGTGTGACACTCCAGGGCGGCGTCGGCTACGCCAAGCCCGACGACTCCCTGCTCCCCACGGGCTACGGTATCAAGCAGTGGCGATTCCCCGTCGGCGTCGGGTTTGCGCTCACGATCCCGAACCCCGCGCTCGCCATCAAGCCCTGGCTCGCGCCGCGCCTCGACATCCTTCAAACAACGCAGGCGGCCGGCACGGAGACTCAAACCAACTTCGGGCTCAGCGGCGGCATCGAGCTGAATTTGCTGAACGGCTTCGGGGTACACGCCGCCTACGATCGCGTCTTCGGTGACGGGTCGGACCCGTCAACGTTCGGTGTCGGGGCGCATTTCGTCTTTCGAGTGCCCGGCCTGTGATCCATCGGAAAGCGCTGCTCGCCGCGATGGTGGTCCTTTCCCTCACCGGCTGCGCGCACACCTTCGACGCGACCAGTCTCGGTGTTCCCGCCACCCTCGCCTCCACCGCGGGGCAGCCTCCCGAGGGGGAACGTTTCCGTGTGTCCAGCAAGGCCGTCTACGCGGCGTGGGGCATCGTGCGGCTCAAGGAGCCGTCGCTGCGCAAGGCGCTCGCCGCGCAACTGGCTGGCGCGTCGGGGGTCGCCGACGTGACGATCAAGGTTCGGAGCCGCTGGAGCGACCTCCTGGTCACGGTGCTGACGGCCGGACTCATCGTCCCCCGTTCGGTGACATTCGAGGGGGTCGTGACGAAATGAGCTGATCCAGCATTTCCGCCGACCGCCGTGCCGCGCCCAGGCCGCTCTCCACCACCTCGCGCGCGCGGCGTCCCATCTCCGCGCAGCCCGCCGCATCCCGCAGCCACCTCTCCCAGATCGTCCTCATCTCATCCGCCCCGTTGACGGAGGCGGCCGCCCCGGACTCTTGAAGGAGTGCCGCATCGCGGCTCTCCCGCCAGCGCGGCCCGAACGCCACGGGAAGTCCCCACGCAGCCGGCTCCAGCACCGAGTGCAGGCCGGCCCGTCCGAAGCCACCGCCGACGTAGGCCATCGAGCCGGCGCCATAGAGCGCCGCGAGGACGCCCACACGGTCGACCGCGAGGAGCGGCACGGGGCCGGCGGCTTCGCTCAACCGCACCGGCCGCGGGAGCCCCGCGCGGGCCGCGAGTGCCTCCAGCCCTGCCAGGTGACCGGGCGTCGGCTCGTGCGGCACCACGATGAGCCGGGCATCGGGGCGCTCGGCCAGGATAGCGGCGAAGGCGGCGATCAACGGGTACTCGTCACCCGGCCAGGTGGAGCCCGCAACCAACGCGGGTGCGCCCCGGCCGAATCGCAGGAGCGGATCGTCCGCCGCGACCGCCCGCACGCGGGCGACCACGCTATCGAATCGAGGGTCGCCGAGGATCCGGACGCCGGCGCTGGGCACGCCCAGGCGAATGAGCCGGCCGGCATCGGGCTCGGCGACGGCGCCGGCTGCCGCGACGCTGGCGTAGCCGGGCGCGAGAAGGCGACAGGCGGGCCAACGGAGGCGTCCGCTGCCCTCCGAAACGGTGCCGGCCACGATGGCCACGGAGACCCCGCGCGCGGCGGCGCGGGTGGCGAGCTCGGGCCAGAGATCGAGCTTCGAGAAGACGAGGAGGTCGGGGCGGAGCGACTCGAGAATGGAATCGATGTCGGCGGGGAGGTCGTAGGGTGCGTACGCCGACGCGTCCACCGGAAGCCGCCGGGCGAACGGTTCTGCCGAGGGGCTGAAATGGGTGAACACGAACTGAAGGCGGGGTCGAAGAATTCGCAGCGCCTCGATGACGCTTTCGGCCTGGAGCCCCTCGCCGACCGACGAAGCGTGGAACCACGCCAGCGGGAGCGCGGGATCCCGCTCCCGGCGGGCCCAGTCGGACAGGCGTCGCTCGGCGGCCCTCCGCCCCCGGTGCCCGGCCAGCATTCCCGGGCTCGCGAGCGAGAGCAGGGGCGCGGCCGCCACGGCCACTCGAACAACAGTGCGGTAGGTCAGCGAGGTCTGTGGCACACGCGTCCCTTGAACTTGCCCGAGCCTCCGGGCTACCTGCCCGGCCTCAATTGCTTCTCGGCGTAGATCGAGTCGAGCAGATGCCGAAAGACCGCCGCCGGCTGGGCGCCGACCAGAAGACCTCCCTCGATGTAGAACGCCGGTGTACTTGCCGCCCCGGCCCGGCTGGCCCCTTCGGCATCCGCCCGGACCTCCTCAGCAGTGGTAGGCGCCTTGAGGCACTCGATGAGTGAGGGCCTGGAGAGCCCGGCCGAATCGGCGAGGGAGAGGAGGTATTCGGACGGATCCTCGAGAGGTGCCCAATCCTGCTGATGCTGATAGAGCAAGTCGTGAATCTTCCAGAAGGCGCCCTGCTTGGCGGCACAGAGGGCGATCCCCGCCGCGGGTACGGCATTCGGGTGCAGCGACGTGAGCGGGAAGTTGATGAATACCCAGCGGACCTTGCCCGTCGCGACGTAGAGTGAGTCGAGGAGGGGGAACGTCTCCAGCGCGAATCGTCGGCAGTAGGGACACTGGAAATCCGACATCTCGTACACCGTCACCGGGGCCTGCGCCGAGCCCTTGGCCCGGCTGGCCAGCGGAGCGGCGTTGCTCTGGGCGGCGAGCGAGGAGGCGAGAAGCGTCATGGCCGCGGTGGCGAAGAAGCTACGCATTGTGCTCAATATCGCGCTTGGCGCCGTCCGGTAAGGCTGGACAGGAGCAGGGTGTCCTCGGTGACCGGGACGTTCCAGTACCACTCGGCGTTGGGATCGGTCGCGTCCCACGAGCGGGCATAGATCCACCAGCGGCCTGGCTCCACGCGCAGGCGGGCCCAGCCATCCGCCCCTGTGGTGTCGGTCACCGCTTCGCGTCTTCGCGAGAGACCGCGCACGATGGTGTCGTATCCGCGGTAGGTGCTATCTTCCCACTCCCGAACGGCCGCCCGAAGGCTGTCGCTTCGCGCGACGAATGCGGAACGGGCCTTGTCGAGTGTGGTGCGAGCCGCTTGCGCCCTCGCCTCCGCGGGGGCGATCGAGTCGGAGAGGCGGCTGAAGCGGGCGTACAGGACGCCGTACTGCGGTGTGTCGCGGCCGAGCGAATCCAGCGCGCGCTGCACCATGGCTAGCGAGTCGCGCAGCTTGCCGAGCCTGAAGGTGGCTGAGGAGTAGCCGGTGAACGGCCCGCGGAACTCGGCAAAGAGGCTGTCGAGCAGGGCGGTAGCTGGGCGCGGCGATTGTGCCGAGGCTTTCAGCCGGGACAGCACGCTGTCTCGATCGTAGGGGAGCGCGACGAGTCCGATTCCGGTGACCGGCGTCTCGACCGAATCGGGCCCGGGGATGGATACGCGCACCGCCAGATCCCGCGGTTTGTCACAGGCGAGCCCGCCCAGTGCCAGTGTCGCCCCGACCCAGGCGCAGAGGATCGGCGGAAACGGATGGCGGCGGGGCAGGTGGGACGGTGTCAGGAGAGCGAGTGAGCGGAACACGAGCCAATAGTATCGCCCTCGTGGCGGCGCTACAACTGAGCGCTGCGGCGGCCGGAGCCCAGAGCCCCGGCATCGATGCGCTCTTTCCGGCCGCGCCGGTGGGCCACGTGAACGATTTTGCCTCCGTGGTCGACCCCGCATCGTCGGCGGCGATGGAGGACCTGCTTGTGCGTCTCAGAAGCGCCACGGGGGTGGAGGTCGCCGTCGTGACCCTCCCCGACATCAAGGACTACTCGCCCAACGACGTGGGCGTCGCCATCATCCGGCGCTGGGGCATCGGCGCCAGGGCCGATGTGGGGGACGCCCGGCGGAATGCGGGCCTCGTGGTTCTCCTCGTCCCCAGGCGCGAGGGGGTGTCCAACTCCGGGAAGATCTACGTCTCGGTGGGCCAGGGGCTCGAGGGAGTCATCACCGACGCCGAGGCGGGCCGGATCAGCGATCTGATGCTTCCGGAGCTGCGCCAGGGCGAGTACGGTCGAGGACTCCAGACAGGCGTCAGGTCTCTCACCGGCAGCATCGCGCGCGCCTTCGGTGTGACCGATTCGACGCTGGCCAATGCGAGTCCGGCGCGCCCGGCCGGGGAACCTGCCTTCGACTTCATGGCGTACGTCCCGCTGATCCTGTTCATCATCTTCGTGATGATGGCAAGTCGGGGTAGGCGCCGAGGCCGCCGAGTACATTGGGGGGGCGGCCCCTGGATCGGCGGCGGATGGGGCGGGGGAGGGCGCGGCGGGTTCGGAGGTGGGGGTTTCGGAGGATTCGGTGGAGGCGGAGGAGCCAGCGGCGGCGGCGCCGGAAGGAGCTTCTGAGCGTGCACCAGGAAGTCGAGCGGGTGGTCTCTCCCTTTCTCTCTCACGCCGACGCGGCTCTGCCGTCCGGCTACAGCGCCGTCCTGTACGGTTCGGCCGCGCGGGGAGACTTCTTCCCGGGGTGGTCGGACATCAACCTCCTTCTTGTCACCGATGCGCTGGCCCCGCAGATTCTCCGCGGCCTCGGCCGCGGTTTCGGCGCGTGGCGCAAGACCTCCATGGAATCGCCGCTCCTCATTACCCGCTCCGAGTGGGCACGCGCGAGTGATGTCTTCCCGATCGAGATCACCGACATGCGAGCCGCCCGCAAGGTGTTGAGGGGCGAGGATCCCCTGGCCGGACTCGAGGTGTCTCCGTCCGACCTGCGAGCTGCGCTCGAGTGCGAGTTGAGGGGCAAGCTGCTGCGGCTCCGGCAGGGGTACGCAGCGCTCTCCGGCGATCAGTCGGCGCTCGGCGGCCTGGCAACCCGAAGTGCCTCCACGGTGCTGGTGCTGCTGCGCGCCGCCCTCACCCTTCAGGGGCGCCCGGTCCCCTCCGACCCGCTCCTGGTCGCCTCGGTGACGGCGGCGACCATGGGCATCGACGGGGAAGCGTTTCTGGGGGTCGTGCGCCATCGCGGCGAGGCGGGATGGCGGTGTGGTGGCGCCGAGTTCGAGGCCTATCTCGACGCGGTAGCTCGTGCCGCGGCCTTTGTGGATCAACTCAAGATTGGAGATCAGCGATGAAGCGCTCGCCGGCGGTTGCACTCTCCCTCGTTCTGCTCGCGCTGCTGACAGCGGGGTGCGGATACAACCAGATCCAGACGATGGACGAGAAGGTGAATCAGGCCCAGGGACAGGTCCAGACCCAGCTTCAGCGGCGGGCCGACCTGATTCCCAACCTGGTCAACACGGTCAAGGGGATCACCAAGCAGGAAGACACGGTGTTCATCTCGATCGCCAATGCGCGGGCCAAGCTCTCCGGCGCCATCCAGTCGGGAGACGTGGGCGAGATGTCGGCCGCGAACACGTCGCTCAGCCAGGGGCTCGGGCGCCTGCTCGCCATCTCGGAGAACTATCCCGAGCTCCGCTCGAGCGAGAACTTCCGCCAGCTCCAGGACCAGCTGGAAGGCACCGAGAACCGCATCAGCGTCGCGCGTCAGGACTACAACGGCGCGGTGGGCGAGTACAACGCCTTCGTCCGGCGGTTTCCGTACAATCTGACTGCGAAGGTGTTCGGGATGGGGACGCCGAGGGAATACTTCGAGGCGGAAACGGGTGCGGCGGAAGCGCCCAAGGTGCAGTTCTAGGGGGCCGCTGTCTCGCTCAGTCGGTCACCACGTGCTCGGGCAGCACGTACCGCAGCGGATTGACCGGGCGGCCGTTCACGTGCACTTCGTAGTGCAGGTGCGAGCTGGTGGCGAGGCCGGTGTTGCCCACCAGCGCGATGCGCTGGCCCCGCGCGACGTGCTGGCCCTTCCTGACCAGCAGCTTCGACGCATGGGCGAACTTGGTGACGATGCCATAGCCGTGATCGATGGTGATCGTGTTTCCGTAGCCCGGCTCCCACCCGGCATCGGTCACTCTGCCCGCGGCAGGCGCCTCGATCGGGCTCCCTTTCGGCGCGGTCACGTCGATACCTTCGTGGGGCCGTGCGACGTGGAGAATCGGGTGCTCGCGCATCGCGGAGAAGGCGCTGGTGAGCCAGCCCTGGGTCGGCATGATGGACGGGGTGGCGGCGAGCCGCCTGGAGTTGCTGGCGAGACTGTCTGCGGCCTCCTCGAAGGACGCCGAGAGCAGGTTGGCCCGGCGAATGAGCGCGTTGAGATCCACCCGGATTTCCTGCGCGTGCCGCACCGCGGGGCCCTCGTCGGGGAGGAGAGGGCGGGGGGCCAGGGTCGGACCGCCAATGCCGGCCGCCTGCACTTGCGGGTCGATCGGATCGAGGTTCGCCAGCGCCCTGATGCGCGTATCGCGCTGGGAGATCCGCGCGATGGTATCGGACAAGGTGGCCAGCCGGCCATGCATCTCGTTGAGCTCGCGAACCAGCCGGGCGTTCTCCTGGGTCATGCTCGCGGTCCGCGACAGGTCGGCCGTGCGCGAGACCGTCATGAAGCCCACGAGAAGTGCCACCGCGAGACCGACCGCCACGCCGCCCGCCGCGAGCTTCAGCATGCCATAGGAAACCTCCAGGATCCTGGAAGGTTCCGAGCCATGCGGAACGAATACGACAGTCCAGCGGCGTCTACCCATGCGGCATGACCTTCCTCGTACCCGAGCTGCGAGTGTACTCACTTACCGGCAGCCGGGAATCAGATGACGCGTGCGCGAGTTGCAGGGGGTGACCTGAATCACGCGGTCTTCGTGAAGCTCCGAAAAAGTGGTGGTCCAGGCGCTGGCTGTCAAGGGTAAACCCAAGCGGATAAGTCTTTGACTGTCAAATAGTTTTGCCTCTTGGCGTACTAAGTTCTAGACAGCGGCGGGCTTGGGGAAGAGGATCTCGGGCCGGTGGACGGTGACCCCGGATACCGGGGGCGTCTTGAGGGACGTCCAGGACGCCGCGCTGGCCTCTCCCGCGAGCCCGAGAGACCGCCAGAGGGTCTGGGCCTTGGCGGGCAGGAACGGGGTCGCCATCACCACGAGGCGGTAGAGCACGCGAGCCAGGGCGCCGAGGGCGGTGTCGAGTTCTGCCTCCTTGCCCTGTTTGGCGAGCGCCCACGGCGCCACCTGCTGGATGTAGAGGTTCGCGGTCGAGACCAGCTCCCACGCCGCCTCCGCTCCGCCGCGGAGATCGAGGGCGTCCATCGCCTTGGCGTAGGACTCGATGGCCCGCCCACCCGCCTCGTCGAGCGGCGTGGACCCCCCTGACGCCGGTATGACGCCCCCGCGGTACTTCAAGATCATGGCCAGCGACCGTGAGGCGAGGTTGCCGAATCCGTCCGCCAGGTCGGCGGTGTACCGTTCGTCGAACCGTTCCCAGGTGAAGTTGCCGTCCGCCTCGAATCCCACTTCGCGCAGCAGAAAGTAGCGCAACGCATCGGGGCCGTGCCGCTCGATCGCCTCCCCCAGACTCACCGCCGTGCCCGCGGTCTTCGAAAGCTTGGTGCCTTCCCACTGAACGTACCCGTGGGCCCACACCTCCCGGGGCAGGGGGAGGCCGGCGCTCAGCAGCATTGCGGGCCAGATGACGCAGTGGAACCGGGTGATTCCCTTGCCGACGACGTGGAGCTCGGCCGGCCAGAGTCGGTCGTACCCCTTCGCCGGGTACCCGGTGGCGGAGAGGTAGTTGATGAGCGCGTCGAACCAGACGTAGACGGTCTGCTCGGGGTCGCCGGGGAAAGGGATGCCCCAGGTGAGCCGCTGGCGCGACACCGAGATGTCCTGCAGCCCGTCTTCCAGCAGCCGGAGGATTTCGTTCCGCCGGATGGCCGGTTCGACCCGGAACCGACCCGACCGGATGAGGTCGAGCAGCTGGTCGCGGTAGCGGCTGAGACGGAAGAAGTGGTTGCGCTCCCTGGTCGGGCTCAGATCCAGCGTCGGATGCTCGACACATCGGCCGCCGCCGATTTGCGCGGGCTGCTTGAACTCCTCGCACCCCACGCAGTAGAGCCCCTCGTACTCGCCGACGAAGAGATCGCCGGGGCTTCTCGCGGCGATGGCTTCCAGCAGGGCGGTGACCCCGGTCCGGTGCCTCGGCTCGGTGGTTCTGATCCAGTCGTCGTGGGTGCACCCCAATGTGCGCCAGAAATCCTCGAAGCGGCCCGCCATCCGGTCGACCCATTCCTGCGGAACGAGATGATGCTGCTGGGCCGCCTGGAGCACGGCCTGCGAATGCTCGTCCATCCCCATGAGAAAGTGGACCTGGTCGCCGCGGAGGCGGCGATAGCGGGCGATGCAATCGGCCCCGACCTTCTCGAGCGCGTGGCCGAGATGGGGGTCGCCGTTGGAGTAGTCGATTGCGGTGGTGAGGAAGAACTTCGCCATGCGGGAAAGGTAACCTCGGCTACCTGCCGCCCCGGTGGCGACGCCGCCGGCGTTGGGACCGTTGGGCTGCCGACCCGTTCCCCTCGCCAGGAGGGGCAGGGGCAGGGGCGGGCGGCGGTGCGACGGTGATCCGCGACTCGGGGGTCGGCAGCACCTCGCCGAGCCGTTCCACCTCCTCCCGCAGCTGAACCAGCGGGATGATCCGGGCGCCGTGCTCGTCGCTGCGGAGGAACACCCGCTCTCGGAAAATATCCACCGCGACCACCTTCTCGGGTCCCCGTGCGGTCGAGAGCGTCTTCCCCTCCTTGGGGAAGCGCCTCCGGGTCTCGACGTAAAACTCGTGCTCGTACTTCAGGCAGCAGAGGAGACGACCGCAGCCGCCGGAGATCTGGGTGGGATTCAGGGAGAGCCGCTGGTCCTTGGCGAGGCCGAGGTTGACGGGGGAGAGCTCGCCGAGCCAGGAGCTGCAACAGTACTCGCGCCCGCAGCGGCCCACGCCGGACAGCCGTGCCGCCTCGTCACGCACCCCGATCTGCCGCAGTTCGATGCGGGTGCGAAAGACCGATGCGAGGTCCCGCACGAGCGCGCGGAAATCCACCCTCTTCTCGGCGGTGAAGTAGATGGTGAGCTTGTTGCGGTCCCACTGCCACTCCGTGTCGCTCACTTTCATGGCCAGCGTGTGGCTCCGGACCCGCAGCATCACTTTCTGACGAGCTTCCTCCTCGAGGACGCGGCTCTCCTCGTGAATGCGAATGTCCTCCGCCGAGGCCCGCCGGGCGACGGGCCTCGGCGCCTCGGTCTCGGCCGTCTCCTCTCCGACGGCACACCCGGCGCAACCCGAGGCGCACTTCCGGTCGGCCACACTCCCCACGGCGGTCACCCGCCCGACGTCGCGTCCCCGCTCGACCTCGACAACGGCCATCTCCCCCACGCGCAGCGGCGACGACTCATCGCCCCAGACGAAGTATCCCTTCCGGGTTCCCTTGAAACGAACCTCGACGGTCTGGCCCACTACGCTTCCGAGTAGACGCCCATGGCGCCGAATTTCTCCGCGCGACGGCGGACCAGTTTCTCCGGGCGCAGCTTGCGGAGCTCGGTGACATGCCGGATGAGCACCCCCCTCAACGCCTCGCCGGTGGCGTCGGGATCGACGTGGGCGCCGCCCACCGGTTCCTGTACGATCTCGTCGATCAGCTTGAGGCGGAGGAGGTCCTGCGCGGTGATCTTGAGCGCTTCCGCCGCCCGCTCGCGCTGGCTCGCGTCCTTCCAGAGGATCGCCGCGCACCCTTCGGGGGAGATCACCGAGTAGACCGAGTTCTCCAGCATGATGATGCGGTCGGCGACCCCGAGCGCCAGCGCCCCGCCGGATCCGCCCTCGCCGATCACGACCGCCACGACCGGAGTCGGGAGGATGGACATCTCGAGGATGTTGCGCGCCAGCGCCTCCGATTGTCCCCGCTCTTCCGCGCCCAGGCCGGGATAGGCGCCGGGTGTGTCGATGAGGGTGATGAGGGGGGCGGAGAACTTGGCGGCGAGTTTCATGAGGCGGAGGGCCTTGCGGTACCCTTCCGGATGGGGCATGCCGAAATTGCGCTTGAGATTGTCCTTGGTGTCTCGCCCCTTCTGATGGCCCACGACCATGACCGATACGCCCGCCAGCCGGGCCCACCCGCCGACGATCGCCGGATCGTCCATGTAGAGTCGGTCGCCGTGGAGTTCGATGAAGTCGGTGAAGATGGTGCTGAGGTAATCGAGGGTGTACGGGCGGCGGGGATGGCGCGCGACCATGACGCGCTGAATGGGGGTCAGCTCGCGGTAGATCTCCGCCCGGAGCGACTCGAGCTTGCCCTGCAGCCCATCGAGCTCGCCCTCGATGTCGATCTGCTGCTCCTCCCCGATCCGCTTGAGGTCCTCGATCTGCCGCTCCAGCTCGAGCAGGGGCTTCTCGAACTCCAGCGTATAGGCTGAGGCCATGGATCATCCCGCCTTGATATAGTGGACGGAATCGGCGCCTAGGAGCTCGCGCAGGGCCCGAACGAGGTCGTCTTCCGCCGCAATGCGGAGGCGGCGGGAGCGGAGGCGGACGGCCTCTCCGCTGCCGTCACTCCACTCAATATAGAGCGGCGTGGGGCCGGGGTGCGCCGAGCAGAGCACCGCCGCGGCGCGGAGCGCATCGGGTGCGGGCGCGGCCGGCGAGCGCCACCGCAGGCTCAGCGCCACCGCACCCGATGCCTTCAGCTCCTCCAGGCTGCGCGCCGCTTCGACGATGAAGGGCGCGTGGTCCTCGCCGCGGTCGCGGTCGCTGTACCCGCCGGAAAGCAGCAGCGCGGCGTCGGGGTGGATCGTGGCGTTGAGCTTGGCCCAGGCGTCAGGGAAGACGATGGCCTCCGCGGTGCCATGGAAGTCCTCGAGTACCAGGCGCGCGTATTCCTTCCCGGTCTTCCGGGAGATCTGCCGTTTGACAGCGGTGACCACGGCGCCGATACTCACCTGGTGCTGGCTCCATTCGCCGAGCGTGGCGGTGGTCCTGGTGCCGAACAGCTCGACTTCGTCGCGGAAACGCTCGAGCGGATGGCCCGAAATGAAGAAGCCGAGCACCTCCTTCTCGCGGGCGAGGCGCTCGGCCTCGGTCCAGGCCGGCACGTCGGGAAGCCCGATGTGCCGCGGCCGCGGGGCGGTCGATTCGCCGAAGAGCGACGCCTGGCCCGCCTCCCGGTCCTGCTGGAGCAGCTGCGCCTCGCCGAGCGCCGACTCGAGCGCCTCGATGAGCTGCTTGCGGTGGCCGCCGAGCGAATCACACGCGCCGGCGGCCACGAGCGACTCCAGGACGCGCTTGTTGCAGAGGCGGAGATCGATCCGCTCGACCAGGTCGGCGAGCGACGTGTACGCGGCGCCTTTCCGCCCCGCAATGGTCGACGCGATCGCCCCCTCGCCCACGTTGCGCACGGCCCCCAGGCCAAAACGGATCCTCCGGTCTCCCACCACGGTGAACTTGAACCCCGACTCGTTCACATCGGGCGGCAGGATCTCGAGGCCGAGCTCGCGAGCCTCGTTGATGTACTGCACCACCTTGTCGGTGTTGCCGATTTCCGATGAGAGGAGCGCCGCCATGAACTCGGCGGGATAGTGGACCTTGAGCCAGGCCGTCTGGTAGCCCAGGACCGAATACGCCACCGAGTGCGACTTGTTGAAGCCGTAGCGGCCGAAGGTGACGATCTGCCGCCCGAGCTCCTCGATGACGGTGCGCGGGTGGCCCTGCGCAATCGCGCGCTCGACGAACTTGGCGACCTCCTGGTTGGCAAGTTCCTGGTCCTTCTTCCCGACCGCCTGCCGGAGCACATCCGCCTCCGCGAGGGAGAACCCCGCGAGCACGTTTGCGATCCGCATCACCTGCTCCTGGTAGGTGATGACGCCGTACGTGGGCTCCAGGATGTCGCGCAGCAGGGGATGGGGGTAGACGACCTTTTCCTGACCCAGTTTCCGGCGGATGAAGACGGTGTGCTGCCCGGCATCGAGCGGGCCGGGGCGCAACAGTGCGTTCGAGGCGACAAGGTCGTCGAACCGGTCGCAGCGCATGGCGCGCAGCGTGTCGGTGGCGAGCGGCGATTCGAACTGGAAGATGCCGGCGGTGCGCCCGTCGCGGAGCATCTGGTAGACCGCAGGGTCATCGAGCTCGAGCGCGTCGACGTCGATTGTCTGTCCGGTGCGCGCGGTGATCGCCTGGCAGGCGTCGTGGATCACCGTGAGGGTCTTGAGGCCGAGCATGTCCATCTTGAGCATGCCGACCTTCTCCAGCGCTCCCCATTCGTACTGGGTGATGATCGTCTCTTCGCCGTCGGCAGACGCGCCTGCCCCCCGGGTGGGCGCGGTGCACACCGGCACGTACTCCGAGAGCGGCCCCGGTGCGATGACCACGCCGGCGGCGTGCACCGACATGTGCCGAGATATCCCCTCGATCCGGGAGCTGAGCTTCACCAGCCGTTGATAGGCCGGGTTCCCCCGCACGAGATCCTTCATTTCGCCCACCCGCTCAACCGCCTCGTCGATCGTGAGGCTGTACCCGGGGCCGGAGGGAATCAGCTTGGTGATTCTGTCGGCTTCGCCCGGAGGGATCCGCAGCACCCGCGCCACGTCCTTGACCGCGGCTCTTGCCTTCATGCTGCCGAAGGTGACGATCTGGCCGACGCTGGCCCGCCCGTACCTCTCGCGCACGTACTCGATCACCTCGCCTCGGCGCTCGAAGCAGAAGTCGACGTCGATGTCGGGCATCGACACGCGCTCCGGATTGAGGAAGCGCTCGAACAGGAGATCGAACTTGAGGGGGCAGATGTTCGTAATGCCGAGCGCGTAGGCGATGATCGAGCCCGCGACGGAGCCACGCCCCGGGCCGACGGGAATGCCCCGCTCCCTTGCCGCGGCGATGAAGTCCTGGACGATGAGGAAGTAGCCAGCGTATCCCGCGGTGTTGATTACTCCCAGCTCGCGGGTCAACCGTTCGGCCACGGCGGGCGGGAGCGGCGCACCGTAGCGGCGTACCGCTCCCGCCTGCGCAAGATGCTCGAGGAGAGCCTCGTCGCTCTGGTATTCGGGAGGGCGGGGGAAGCTGGGGAGGAAGTACCGCTTCTCGAAATCGAACTCGCATCGGTCGGCGATGGTCTGCGTGTTCTCTAGCACCTCGGAATTGTCCGGGAAGAGCGACCGCATCTCCTTCTCGGACTTGACGTACGATTCCTCGCCGGTGAAGCGGAAGCGCTTGGGGTCGTCGAGGTCGGCGCCGGTGCCGATGGCGAGGAGGACGTCGTGTGATTCGGCGTCCTCGCGCCGCAGGTAGTGGGCGTCGTTGGTGGCGACGACCCCGATGCCAAGCTCCCGGCCAAGCCGGAACATCCCCTCGGTGACGATCCGCTCCTCGGCGATACCGTGGTGCTGCACCTCGAGCCAGAAGCCGCCGGGCCCGAACACTCCGGCGAACCACTCCGCGCTCTTCCTGGCCTCGTCGTACTTGCCCTGCCGCAGATGCAGCGCGATTTCCCCCGACAGGCAGGCGGCGAGACAGACCAGGCCCTCGGAGTACCGCTGCAGTACCTCCTTGTCTATCCGCGGGCGGCGGTAGAACCCTTCGGTGTACCCGATCGAGGTCAGGCGGACGAGGTTCCGGTAGCCCGCGCGGTTCGCGGCCAGGAGGACGAGATGGCTGTACGCGGCCGGCGCCCAGGAGGGCTTCTCCCGGGCCTGTCGCGGGCCGAAGGCGAGATAGGCTTCGAAGCCGAGGATGGGCCGGATCTGCTGGGTCCGGGCCTGGTCATAAAACGACCAGGCAGCGTGCATGTTGCCGTGGTCGGTCACGGCGAGACTGTCCATGCCCAGCTTCTTCACGTGGGCCACGAGCTCGGGGATCCGGGTGGCCCCATCGAGCAACGAGTATTCGCTGTGGGTGTGGAGGTGGACGAAGGACATGTTGGCTGCAGGCTCTGGCTACGAGCTATTTCTCTCTTTCTTCCAGCTGCCCCAGCACGGCGTCCAGCGGGACACCGCGAATCTGCAGCAGCACCACGAGATGATAGAGGAGATCGGCCGCCTCGGACGCGAGACGCTCGTCATCCTCCGTGTTTCCCGCCACGACGACCTCGACCGCTTCCTCGCCCACCTTCCGGGAGATCTGGCCGACGCCCGCGTCGAGCAGCTGGACGGTATACGATCCGGCAGGCCGGGAACGGGCCCGCTCCGCGACCGTGGCGGCCAGTCTCGTGAGGAGGTGCCCCCCGGGGTCGGATCCGTCCGCCAGGGCGCCCTCGCCCCCGACCCGCCGGGCGAAGCACGTCGGGGAGCCGGTGTGGCACGCCGGCCCGGTCTGGTCCACGCGGTAGAGCACCGCATCCCCGTCGCAGTCGAGCCGGATCTCCCGAACCGACTGGACGTGCCCCGATGATTCTCCCTTGCGCCACAGGGCTGCCCGGGACCTGCTGTAGTAGTGCGCCTGGCCGGTTGCGGCGGTGCGCTCCAGTGCCTCCCGGTTGGCATACCCCACCATCAGGACGTCCCCGGAACGGCCCTCCTGCGCCACGACCGGAACCAATCCGTCGGCCCCGAAGCGCACCGCGGACAACCAGCTGGTGTCGGACACGGAGTGAAGGTACCGGCCGCTGTCGAGATTGTCAAAAACCCTTGTGGCTTCGTATCTTGCTGGTGTTCGCACCCCCGGTCTGCAGCCCCGGAGCGCCCCCCATCGTGTCCCGTCATCAGCTGGCCATCATATCCCTGGGCGGTCTTCTGTTCGTAGCCGGATGTGGCGGCACGACCGAGCCGGGCCCGCCAACGCTCGACTGTTCGGCGGTGTCCCCAGTCAGCCTGAGTGTCGGAGACCATACGATCATCGATGCCGCCCAGAAGTCGTGCCTTCGGCTCCCGGCCGCCGGAGGCGGGGGCGCCGAGTATCTGTACGTCGCGCTGGCCACCGATGGAACGGTGAACGAGAACGGGGTGACGGCCGATTACGAGCTCCAGGGCACCCCTACGGCCTCCGCAGGGGTCGCCTCGGTCGCCCGGGCGGCCCTGGGCAAGGCCGGTGCGTCCGGCGAGGCCGCCGCCTTCCACGCCCGCCTGCGCAGGCGGGAACGGGCCTTTGCCGAAGCGCGCAGCCCGGTCCAGCTCGACCGGGGCGCTCTGCCCACGGTTGTCCCGATCCCTCCTGCCGTGGGCGACCAGCGCCCGTTCGAGGTTTGCGCCACCACCGACTGCACCGATTTCGTCCAGAGCACCGCGACTGCCAAGGTGGTCGTCCCGGGAGGGCGGGTCGCGATCTTCCTCGACGACAATGTGCCGGCCGATGGCTATACCCAGGCTGATCTGGACAAGGTAGGGCAGCTCTTCGACACCCAGCTCTATCCGATCGACACGACGGCGTTCGGTCGCGAATCCGATCTCGACAACAACGGCGTCGTGATCGTCCTCCTCACTCCGCGGGTCAATGCCCTCGCGCCCACCTGCAACACGACCGGCACCGTCATCCTCGGCTACTTCTACGGCCTCGACCTCCTCCCGTCGGAGCCTCACTCCAACGCCGGCGAGGTGTTTTACGGCCTCGTGCCCGATCCGGCCAACAGCGAATGCGACATCAGCCGGGAGTTCGCGACGCGCTTCCTGCCACCGGTATTCATCCACGAATTCCAGCACATGATCAGTTTCAACCAGCATGTGCTGGTGCGGCAGGGGGTCTCGGAGGCCACCTGGCTCAACGAGGGTCTCTCCCACTTCGCCGAAGAGCTCGGAGGGAGATTGATTCCCGACGCGGAGTGCCAGCCGGCGTTCACCGCCTGCGAGGATCAGTTCATCGCGGGCAATGTGGACAACGCCAACGAGTACCTCACCGATACCGAATCGCATTTTCTGATCGAGCCGGCCAACTCCACGGGAACGCTCGCCGAGCGGGGCGCCAACTGGCTCTTCGTCCGCTGGCTGGCAGATCATTTCGCCGCCACGCAGCCGACCGGGAGGGAGCTGACCCTGGCGCTGGTGCGGACCAGCCGTGAGGGGGCTGCCAACGTCGAGGCCGTCACCGGCGCCGATTTCTCGACCCTCGTTTCGCAGTGGCAGCTCGCCAACTACCTCGACGACCTCCCGGGCTTCACGCCGGTGAGCGACCGGCTCCGCTACACCAGCTTCAACTTCCGGTCGATCTACCAGGCGGGTTACCCGCTCGCCCCGGACGTCGCTGGCTCCACGACCTATTCCCGAAGCGGCACGCTGCGCGGGGGCTCCGGCCGTCACGTGGACATCGTGCAGCCGGCGGGCGCAGGGGAAGTGACCATCCTGCTCACGGGGTCGGGCGGGACGGCGGTGCTCCCGCCCTCCGTGAAGCCGCGCGCCGTCCTCGCCAGGATTCGGTGAAGCGGATGATCTTTCTGGTCGTGGTCGCGGCGCTGTTCGCCGGCTATGGCACCGCGTATCTGGCCAGCGACGACGTGCGCTACCTGACCCGGGCGGGGATTGAGGAGACCCGCATTCTCCAGTCCAGCCGGCCGATACCGAACCTTGTCGCTGACCGGGGCACCGACCCGGCGCTGAAGGGGTCGTTACAGCTCGTGCTCGACAGCAGGGACTACGCCGCGCGGCTCGGGCTGCTCGCCAAGGAGACCTACACCACCTACGCCGACGTCGGCCGGGACACGCTCCTGCTGGTGCTGCAGGCGTCGCCGAAGGACTGCCTCTGCGCCCATACCTGGAAGTATCCCGTCGTCGGCCGGATTCCCTACAAGGGATTCTTCGACCCCCGGGCCGCGCAGCGCGAGGCCGATGCCTTCGCCGCCCGGGGCTATGACATCTACCTCCGTCCCTCCGGCGCGTTCTCGACGCTTGGATGGTTCAACGACCCGTTACTCAGCACCGCGGTCACCGGGGACTCCGTGGAACTTGCCGCCACGGTCTTCCACGAGATCGCGCACAACACCCTGTACGTGAAGAGCGCCACCCCATTCAACGAGAGCTTCGCGCAGTTCGTCGGCTACCGCTCGGCCGAATCCTTCTTCAGCTCCCGCGGTGATTCCGCCATGGCAAAGCAGGCCGCCGACCGCTGGCAGGACGAGATCGTGCTCGGAGATTTCTACACGTCGCTGGCCTCGCGCCTCCAGACGCTATACGACCAGCACCCCGACTCGGCGGCCCTGGAGGCCGGCAGGGAGGAGGCGGGAGTCTGGGCACGGGCGGAGCTGGAGGGGCCGGTCGCGGAGCGCCTGCGGACTTTCCGCATCGGCAAACTGCCGGAGCGGCCGGTCAACAACGCCCGGATTACCGCGGGGCGGATCTATCGGACCAGGCTGGAGCTGTTCGACCAGTGGTACCACGCGCACGGCGGCGACATCGGAAGCAGCGTGGCCTCGCTCGACACCCTCATGCGGGGCGTGGTGGGCGATAGCGCCTATGCTCGGCTCGAGCGCGCAGTCGGAGACTCCGGGCGACAGTGAGCTGGAAGCAGGGGACGGTCAGCCGGATCACCGCGGCCACTCGCAGTGTTACCGGTCAGGTGTAGCTTTCGGGTCATGGATTATGCCTTTGCCCATCGCGAGCAGGCCCGCCTGCTCGGGGAACTCAGCGAGTTCCTCCGGATCCCCAGCATAAGCGCACTCCCTGCTCATGCGGCCGACTGCCAGCGGGCCGCGGAATGGTTGCGGGCCGAGCTCACCCGCCTGGGTTGCCCCAAGGTCCGGATCATCGAGGGCGACGGCCACCCTGTCGTCTGGGCGGAAGGCCCGGTGATGCCAGACCGCCCTACGCTTCTGATCTATGGGCACTACGACGTCCAGCCGCCTGATCCACTCGACGAATGGACCAGTCCCCCCTTCGAGCCTACTGTGCGGGAGGGCCGACTCTACGCCCGCGGCTCCGCCGACGACAAGGGGCAGATCTTCTGCCTCCTCAAGGCCTACGAGGCGGTGCTCGACGCGTCCCGGCGGCCTCCGCTCAACGTGCACTTCATCTTCGAGGGCGAGGAGGAGTGCGGCGGGCGGGTCATCTTCGACCTGCTGCATTCCGAGCCTGAGAGGACCCGGGCGAATGCGGCTCTGGTGCTCGACTCCTCGTACTACGCTCCGGGTATCCCGGCCGTCTATACCGCCCTCCGCGGCCTCTGCTACGCCGAGATCTCCGTCCGCACCCTGCAGCGCGATCTTCATTCGGGCTCATATGGAGGGGTGGCCCCCAATGCGGTGGAGACCCTCGTCCGCATCCTCAGCCAGCTCAAGAACGCGGACGGGGAAATCCGGATCCCCAAGGTCTACAAGGCGGTCGAGCCACCAACCAGGCAGGAACTCAGGACCTGGAAACGGCTTCCCTTCGACAAGGCCGAGTTTCTCCGGGACGAGGTCACCGGCCGGGCGCTTACCGGGCTCCGGAAGTACTCCGTGTTCGAGCGGATCTGGGCGCTGCCGACCTTCGAGATTCACGGCATCCGCGGCGGCTTCGTCGGCGAGGGCGCCAAGACGGTGATTCCCGCGCAGGCCACGGCGAAGGTGAGCCTCCGCCTCGTCCCCGGTCAGGAGTTGTCCAAGGTGGAGCAGCAGCTCGAGCGCGCCGTCGCGCGGCTGGCGCCCAAGTGGGCCGACGTCAAGGTGGACCTCCTCCACGGCGGAGACCCCGTCCGCATCGAGGTTGACCACCCGGCATTCCGGGTCCTCGATGAGGCCTTCCTGGCCGTCACCGGGCGCGAGGCGGTCAGGATCCGGTCCGGGGGCTCGATCCCGATCGTCCCGGAGCTCAGCCTCACCGGCGCCCCCGTCCTGCTCACCGGCATCGGGCTGCCCGACGACGGTCTGCACTCCCCCAACGAAAAACTCGATCTCGCTCAACTCTGGAGCGGGATCGAGATCTTCGGCCGTTTCTTCGAGCTGTTCGCCGTCAAGGGCGGCCCTGCCGTTACATCTCCTCCTCAGGATTGACCTTCTTGCCCGGTCCGGAATACCGTGCCTCCGTGCGAGCGTGCAGTTCGTCGATCCCGATGAGCGCGCGCGCCGAGGCGATGATCCCCGCCACGACATCGTCGGCCCAATAGGGATCGGGCCGTTCGCCCGCCGGTAACCTCGACGAACAGCCCTCCAGGTATCTGATGGCGGTGGTGATCCACTCGGTCTGAGCGGAATCGACGGCGGCCCACGAACCGGTGGACCTGAGCTCGAGCTCCTCGAGCGCCTTCAGGTGCTCCTCGAGACCGCTGGTGACGGGCTCCGAGCGCAGATGGTCGGCGACCGCGCGGAGCACCGATCCCCGCTCGCTTTCCTGGGGCTCGGGCAGCGGCGCGAGGTAGTGCCGCTGGTCGGCCACCATTTCGGCCAGTCGGATGCAGACCGCGCGGATGGCCGGCCTCAATGCCTTGGGGGCTTCCTGGGACCAGCTGTCCGCCGCTCGGAGGATCTCGGTAATGCGCTGGTCGGCCTGAGCCTCGGGCGTCGGATGTCGGGATGATTCCGCCATGCTAGACAGAAAAACCGCTTTGGACGCCAAAAACAAGAGCGGGAGAGCCAGGGTGCTATGTGCTCCGGCCTGTGGGTTCCAGTCCGCCGATTGTCTCGAATCTGAACGTCGTCCGGAAGGCCTCTGCAACTGCGAGCCGAGCCTCGTCCCACAGGGCAGGGTCATCGGCCCGTCCCAGCTCACGCGCAACGCTCGTCATGACGACCCCGGGGATGCCGCAGGGGACGATCAGGTCGAAGTAGCTCAGGTCCGTCGTCACGTTGAGGGCGAAGCCGTGGAAGGTGACCCACTGCTTCACGTGGATACCGATGCTGGCGACCTTTCGCCCGCTCGCCCACACCCCGGTAAGTCCCGGGTTGCGCTCGGCCGGCACGCCGAGGTGCCCCAGGGCCAGAATCAGGCTCTCCTCCAGCCGGCGAAGATACCAGTGAAGGTCTTCCCGGTGCCGCCGGAGATCGAGGATGGGATAGCCGACCAGCTGGCCTGGTCCGTGAAAGGTCACGTCTCCCCCTCGCTCCACGTCCACGACTGTGACGCCGCGCCGTGCCAGCTCGGCGGGAGAGAAGGGAAGACTCCCGGGCTGCGATCCGCGACCCAGGGTGACCACCGGCTCATGCTCGACGAGCAGGAGCAGGTCGGCGTCGAGTTCCCCGTTCATCTTCCGGCGGCAGAGGTCCCGCTGCAGTTCGAGCACCTCGAGGTAGGGACGGCGGCCGAGGTCGAGAAGCTCGAATGCGGTGCTCACGAGGAGCCACCAGCGGCGCGCGTGCGCCTTGCCAGGAACGCCGAGAGCGCGAGCGACAATGCGGCGAGCCCGGCGAGTCCCGCGCGTCCGAGGACCTGGTTGACCGGAATGCAGACGAGCATCGCGATCACGGTGGCGAAGGCGCTGACGAGCGACAGTCCGCCGCGGTGGTACGTCGAACCGATCGGAGAGAGGAGTCGCCAGGCGACCACGGCGGCGAGCGTGATCCCGGCCAGGGTGCCCCAGAGCGCCACCTGGAACGGGACGCCGAGGTCGGGCGCGCCCCCGCTAGCGGGGCGCAACGCGTCCACGATGATGGTGGTTGCGGCCACCACCGCGAGGCCGGACGCCACTGCCGAGCCGACCGCCCCCGCGGCAAGGCCGAGCGGGTCCACGGTCAGATGTGAATGGCCCGGCCCATCGAGTCGAGCGCCGCTTCGGCAATCGCCTCGGACAGGGTCGGATGGGCGTGGATGGCGAGCTCGATCTCTTCCACGGTGTATTCATTCTCGCGGGCGACCACCAGCTCGTGGATCAGCTCGGAAGCATGGCTCCCGACGATGTGCGCGCCGAGAATCTCACCGTACTTCTTGTCGCGGATGATCTTGACGAAACCCTCGGTCTCGCCGGTGCTGCGCGCCCTCCCGCTGGCGCTCAGGGGGAAGCGGCCCACCTGGTACTCGAGCTTCCTCTCCTTCACCTGATCTTCGGTGAGCCCGATGCTCGCCACTTCGGGGTGGCAGTAGGTGACGCTCGGGACATTGTCGTAGCGGATTGCGTGCGGATGCTGGCCCGCGACCAGCTCGGCGACGTGCACCCCCTCCCGGCTTCCCTTGTGGGCGAGCATCGGAGGGCCGGCCACGTCGCCGATGCTATAGACGCCCGGGGCCGTCGTCTGCAGGGTCACCGGGTCCACCTGGACGAAGCCGCGATCGGTCAGCTTGACGCCCGCCTCCTGGAGTCCCAACCCCTCGGTATTCACGGCCCGGCCCGCGGCCATGAGCACCTTCTCGGCCTCGATGATCTCGCTCTTGCCGCCGGCCTCGACGGTGAGCGCCACCCTGTCCGCGGCCACCACCGCCTTGGCGACGCTGGCGCCCGCGATGACGGTGATGCCGCGCTTCTTGAAGCTCTTGGTGATCGCGTCGGAGGACTCGGCGTCCTCGATCGGCAGAATGCGGGGCAGCGCCTCGATGAGGGTGACCCTGGTGCCGAAGGCGTTGAAGATGTCGGCGAACTCGCACCCCACGGCGCCGGCGCCGATCACGGCGAGCGTCTTCGGAGCCTGCTCGAGGAAGAGCGCTTCGTCGGAGCTGATCACCGTGGTCCTGTTGATCTCGAGCCCGACCTGGGGGAGGCCCTTGACCCGCGATCCGGAGGCGATCACCACCGCCTTCTTCGCCTGATAGTCCTCGGTCCCCACGCGGACCGTCCGGCCGGCGCCGAGCGCCCCCGTGCCCTTGATGACCGTGATCTTGTGCTTCTTCATCAGGAACTCGACGCCCTTGGAGTTCTGTTCCGACACCTTGCGGGAGCGCCGCATCGCCACGCCGTAATCGGCGGTCACCCCGCTGGCGATCACGCCCAGGTCCCTGGCGTCGTGGGCGACCAGGTTGGCGACGTAGGCGCTGTGGAGGAGCGCCTTGGTGGGGATGCAGCCGATGTTGACGCACACTCCTCCCAGCTTGTCCTTCTCAACGACCGCGGTGGAGAGACCGAGCTGGGCGGCACGGATGGCGCAGACGTAGCCCGCGGGGCCACCGCCGAGGATGATCACGTCGTACGAAGTCGCCACTGGAGCCTCTGATTGGGATGAAATGCGTTATCGCCGTCAGTAGACCATCGCCAGCGGGTTCTCCAGCATCGCCTTGAGCGTCTGGAGAAACCGCGCGCCGGTCGCGCCGTCAATGACGCGGTGATCGCACGACATGGTGAGCCGCATCCGGCGGCGGAGCACGATCTGGCCGTCGTGCGCCGCGGGGGTCTGAACGATCCGGCCGACCGCGAGAATGCCGGCCTCTGGGGGGTTGATGATGGCGGTGAACTGGTCGATGTCCAGCATGCCGAGGTTGGACACGGAGAACGTCCCCCCGGTGTATTCCTCGGGCTTGAGCCGCCGCTCCCGCGCCCGACCGGCCAGGTCCTGCGACTCGGACGCGATATCGCGGAGCGATTTCAGGTCGGCGTCACGGATGACCGGCGTGATCAGGCCGTCCTCGACCGCCACCGCCATGCTCACGTGGATCTGGTGCCAGTAACGGATGTGCTCGTCCTGCCACCAGGCGTTGCACGCGGGGTGCTGGCGGAGCGCCAGCGCCACGCACTTGATGATGATGTCGTTGAACGACACCTTGGGCCCGTTACCGGCCCCCGTGAGCGCTCCGCGGGCCTCCCAGGCCCGCTCCATGTCCACTTCGGTCGTGAGGTAGAAGGTGGGGACCGGCCCCAGCGACTGCGCCAGCCGCTTCGCGATCGTCTTCCGGATCTGGGTGAGCGGGGTGTCGGTATAGGCCGGGCCACCGGGCGGGCGGACCACCGGTCGCTCGATGTCCCGCAGCACCACGCGGCCTTCCGGTCCCGAGCCATGCAGCGACCCGAGATCGATACCCCGCTCGGCCGCGATGCGCCGGGCCAGCGGAGACGCCTTGATCCGGCCCGCTGATGGTGTCCCTGCCGGGGCGGGCTGCTGCTTGGGCGCTGGAGGCGCCGGCATCCTGGCCTCGGTGACGCTTTCCCTGCCTGAGGGCTCCGCCGCCACCTGCTCGCCCGGCTCGCCGATCAGTGCCACAAGCTGGGAGACAGGCACGGTGGTGCCGGCCGGGACCACCTGCTTGAGCAGGGTGCCGCTGGCCCGGGCGGTCAGCTCCATCACCGCCTTGTCGGTCTCGACTTCGGCGAGCACGTCACCAGTGGCGACGGGGTCGCCCTCGTTCTTGTTCCATTTAACGAGGCGGCCTTCCTCCATCGTCGGCGAGAGCGCCTCCCTCGTG
>CAYYXP010000217.1:0-2341 GCA_964475685.1 uncultured Gemmatimonadaceae bacterium
CGAACTGCTGGCCGGGCGGCCGCCGTTCACCGGCCGCACGCCGCAGGAGGTGCTGGCGGCGCACGTGACCCAGGCGCCGGAGCATCTCTCCGCCCGCCGCCCCGCCTGCCCGCCCGCCATTGCCGCGGTGATCATGCGCTGCCTCGAGAAGCGGCCCGCCGACAGGTGGCAGACCGCCGAGGAGCTGCTCCACCAGCTGGAGCCGCTGGCCACACCGAGCGGGGGGACGACGCCGACCAAGGCGGTGGGGAGGGCTCGAGACAGGACGGAGAGGACGGAAAGGACGGACGGGATGGTGAAGTGGGGCGCGGCGGCCGGCGTCCTGCTGCTGGCCGCCATCGCGCTCTTCCTCTGGAAGCCCTGGGTGCGCGAGGTCGCGCGGCCGCTCGACGCCAACGTGGTCGCGGTGCTGCCGTTCCGGGTGGCGGGCGCTGACCCGAGCGTGCAGTACCTCCGCCAGGGAATGGTGGACCTGCTGCAGGCCAAGCTCACCGGCGAGGGCGGCCCCCGCGCCGCCGACACCCGCTCGGTGCTGGCCGCGGTGCGCGATGCCGGCGGCAGTGAGACGGTGGACCTGCCGGCGGACGCCGTGGCCGGCGTGGCGCGGAAGATGGGGGCGGGCCGGGTGCTTCAAGGGAGCATCGTGGGGCCGCCGGAGCACCTCGTGATCAGCGCCACCCTGCTCGAGATGCCGGGCGGGCGCACCGTGGCGCAGACCAGCGTCGAGGGGCCCAAGGACAGTCTCTTCGTGCTGGTGGACCGGCTCACCGCCCAGTTCCTGGCGCTCGGCGCCGGCGCCAGCTCCACCCAGTTGAGCGCTCTCACCACCACCAGTCTCGACGCGCTCCGCGCCTATCTCGACGGCCAAGCCGCCTACCGCCGCGCCGCCTTCGAGAAGGCCACACCGCTCCTGGAGCGCGCCGTCCAGCTCGACTCGACTTTTGCCCTGGCCCTCTCCGCGCTCATAGAAGCGAACGGGTGGTACGGGGGAACGGCGGACATGGATCGCGTCCAGCGCCTGGCGTGGCAATACCGGGACCGGCTGAACCAGCGCGACCAGCTCTTCCTTTCCATCCGGCTCGGCTCCCGCTATCCGCGCGAGACCCCCTGGACCGAGCAGATCGCCGACCGCGAAAAGGCCACCCAGCGCATACCCGAGAGCGCCGACGCGTGGTATTACCTCGGCGACGGGCTCTTCCACTGGGGGAGGCTGGCGGACGTAACCGATGCCGATGCGCGGGGACGGCAGGCGTTCGAGCAGGCGTTCCAGCGCGACTCGCTCTTCGGAGGCCCGATCACCCATCTTGCCCGGCTCGCATTCGGCGCGGCAGATACTGCGGCGCAGCGCCTCTGGACCCGGCGAGAGCTGGCGCTCGATTCGACCGCGGCGTTCACGCCTCTCGTACGGTGGGACCTCAAGGCGGCCACCAGAGATGAGCCGGGCATCCGCGCGTTCATGGACGGCGTCGATTCGCTTCCCCCCTTTCTCCCCCTGTTCATCGTGGGTGCCGACCCGCTGGACAGCGTCACGATTGCCCACCAGCCCGAGCTGCTGGCCGCCGCCCACCGGCGGGCCACCACGACGAACGAGCGCGTTCAGGTAGCGGAGTCATACGTGACGGCCCTGTGGAATCGGGGCCGCCCTTCCGAGGCCGGCCGCTGGCTCGACACCCTGCGCGCCTTGAACTCCAAGACCGGATACATGTCGCTCGGCGGCGCCGTCTACTTCGGCGGGGAGTCGCCGCCGGACACGTCGGCCCTGGATAGCGCGCAGGCGGGACTGTGGCGTCTCTCGCAGGGCGACGTGGCGGCGGGGGATCAACTGGTGGCGACCCTGCGAGCCAGGGCGGCGAAAGACACTTTGCGAGGCAACAGCACGCGGATTGCCGCCCTGGTCGAGGCGTGGGCGGCGGTCCAGCGCGGTTCCCCGACGGCCGGCCGACTGGTGGACGTGGCAGATTCGCTCTGGCGGGGATACGAGGACAATAGCGAATGGGCCTCGACCCAGCTCGCGCGGCTGTACGAGGCCCAGGGTCGTGCCGATCGCGCCCTCCGCGCGGTGCGACGGCGTCGCCATGGGCTGGACGAGCCCAATCCGCTGGGCCTCGCCGAGTCGCTCCGGCTGGAAGGGCGGCTGGCGGCGCTGGCGGACGACCGGGCCGGCGCCATCCACGCCTACCGGAACTACCTGCGCATGCGCACCGACCCGGAGCCCTCGCGCATTCCCCAGCGGGACAGTGTCATGGCGGAGCTGGCCGCGGTGGGGGACGTGGAGGGGAAGCGATGAGCGGCGGTGGATGAGGCGTGCGGGCTTACCCGGGCAGCAGTTCTTCAGCGCCAG
>CAYYXP010000218.1:0-3451 GCA_964475685.1 uncultured Gemmatimonadaceae bacterium
GGGGCCGATGGCGCCGACATGACCGAGTTCGACTGGTGGGGCGAATTGAGCTTCCCGGTGGGGGTGGCCACCCTCACGGGTGGAGTCACGGGATACATCTACCCGAATGACGCCGGGTTAACCACCGACTACAACACGATCGAGATTTACGGCAAGGTCGCGCTGGGCGTGCCCCTCAGCCCCAAGCTGTCCGTGTGGTACGACGTGGACAAGGTCGAGGGACTCTACTTCGAAGGCAGCGTCTCTCACCCCCTCACCATAGGCCCAAAGTTGTCCATCAACCTGGGGGCGATCGCGGGATTCAACTCCGGCCAGCATGCTGACCTCGACGCCAACGGAGACCCCCAGGCGGACTTTTACAACTTCATCGACAACGGCTTCACACATCTCGATCTCTCGGCCGCGGTGCCGTTCTCCGCGGGGCCGTTCTCGATCTCACCCGCGGTGCACGTTGTCATCACCGGCGACGAAGCGACCAAGTACGACGGCTTCGATGACAGCGGTGCCCTGAACAGCAAGGACGCCAAGTTCTGGTTCGGTGCGACCATCAGCTGGTCGCAGGCGTTCGGCGGCGAGGAAGAGGCCGAGGCGGAAGCCGAGTAGCAGAACCGAAGGAATCGCGGAAGTTTTTTCCATCGAGCGGGGGTGCCCGGATCCAACCGGGCACCCCCGCTCTCTCGTTCAATCCAGAGACCGCTGTACCTCCCGGAACGTGTCCTCCAGCCGGTTCAGCATTTCCCTCAGCAGCTCCATCGGAATGCCCAGCGCCGGCTCGATGCGGATCACCTGCGCCCGGGAGTAGGTACCCGCCACCAGCACGCCGCGCTTGAAGAGTCCGGCGGCCACCTTCCAGCCGATCTCCTGCTCCGGAAACTCCATCCCGATCAGCAACCCCTTCCCATGCGCCTCGGAGAGGACCCGCGGATACTTGCGCTGCAGGCCGGCAAGTTCGCGCAGGAGGAACTCGCCCTTGGCCGCCGCCTGACCCGGCAGGTCCTCCTCCAGCGTCACCTGCACCGCGGCTAGTCCGGCGGCACACGCCAGCGGGTTCCCTCCGAAGGTGGTCGAGTGGATGATCGGATTGGGGACCATCACCTCCCAGACGGTGGGACTGGCGATGAACGCGGAGAGCGGCATCACCCCGCCGCCGAGCGATTTGCCCAGGCACATGATGTCGGGCACCACGTTCCAGTGGTCCACCCCCCAGAGCTTGCCGGTACGCCCCATGCCGGTCTGGATCTCGTCGGCGATGAGCAGTGCGCCGTACCGGGTGCACAGCTCCCGCGCGCGAGGCCAGTAGTCGCCCGGGGGAACCACGCCCCCCGCCTCACCCTGCACCGGCTCCAGCACGACCCCGGCGATGTACGTGCCGACCGCGTCGCAGCGGCGTAGCTCGTCTTCCAGCGCCACCGCGTCGCCGTACGGCACGAAGCGCACGTCCTGGAGACCGCTCTGGAACGGCTCGCGGAAGGACGCCTTCCCCATCAGCGAGAGCGAGCCCATCGACTTCCCGTGGAACCCGCCAAGGGTCGAGATGAACGTGTGGCGCTTGGTGTAAAGGCGGGCGAGCTTGATCGCCCCCTCGATGGCATCGGTGCCGTTGTTGATGAAGAAGGAATTCTGCAGATCGCCGGGCGTGACCTCGGCCAACACCCGGGCCAGCGCCGCGCGCCACGGCTCCAGTAGCTCCTGGCTGTTGAGCGCCATCCGCGAGAGCTGATCGGTCACCGCCTTCACGATCCGGGGATGGTTGACCCCGGCGCTGAAGATGCCGTACCCGCCCAGGCAGTCGATGTACTCGCGGCCGAGCAGGTCGTGCAGGAGCGCACCCTGCCCTGACCACTCGAGCGCCGCGAATTGCCCCGCCTGCGTCACCGCCTTGCGGTAGGTGATGAACCCCCGGTTGGAGTAGCGCTCGTAGCTCTCCACCGTCTCGGCGATGAATGCATGCTTCTCTTCCTGCGACATCTCCCGGCCGGCGATCAGCTCCAGATATCGCCCGGTGTGGCGCAGCACTTCGTCGTTCGACAGACGCAATTGATCGGCGCTCCTTTGATTACGGGCGGAGAGGATGGAGAGAGTGGCACCGTTCGATCACAGCACCGCGACGCTCTCCCGAAAGACCTCGGTGTGCCGGTCCACGTCGCCCTCCGTCACGGTCGGAGCGATGAGGGCCATGTTGTGGAACGGCGTGAGGAGAATCCCCCGGTTGAGCGCCGCCAGATGCATGTACCGCTCGAGCTCGGGGTCCACGGCCGCTGCCGCCTCCGCGCCGTTCCGGGGCGGCGTGGCCCGGAACCAGTACTCAGCGCGACATCCCAGCCGCTGCACGGTCCAGGGAAGCGAATAGTCGGCGATCACCGCGGCGACTCCGGCGGTGAACCGCTCGGCCAGCGGGATGGTCCGGCCGAAGCTCTCCTCGGTGAGCACTCCCTCGAGCGTCGCGCGCATGGCGGCGGTCGCCAGCGCATTGGCCGCGAGCGTCCCCCCGATGCCGCCGGTATCGATCGAGTCGGCCTCGGTGGCCTCCGCGATCCGTCCGGCCACCGACTCGCTGAATCCGTAGACCGCGCCAGGCACGCCGCCCGCAACCGCCTTCCCGAGGGTCAGGATGTCGGGCGTGAGGCCGTGGGCCCCGGTGTAGCCGCTCGGCCCCGCCGACATCGTGTGGGTCTCGTCGATGATGAGTAGCGTCCCCGTGCGCCGGGTGAGCTCCCGGAGTGTCTCGTGGAACCCGGGGGCCGGCAGCACGATCCCGATGTTGGTCATCGCCGGCTCCGCGAGCACGCACGCGACGTCACCCGGAAGAAGCGCCGCCTCGAGCGCCGCCGCGTCGTTGAACTCCACCACCTTCGTCGTGACGGCCGGGTCCACCGGGGGCCCGATGTTGCCGGCGCGGGCCACTGTTCGGCCGCCGCGCAGGGTGGCAAAGGTCTCGTCCACCGTGCCGTGGTAGCACCAGTTGAAGACGAGGACGAACGGCCGCCCGGTGACATGCCGCGCCAGCCTGATCGCGAAGCGGTTGGCGTCGGTCGCGGTTACCGCGAACTGCCAGTAGGGAAGCCGGAACCGGCGCGCAAGCTCCTCGCCCACCCAGACGGCGTCCTCGGTGGGGAGCATGAAGGTGAATCCGCGGCGCGCCTGGCTCTCGACCGCGGCAACGATCTGGGGCGGGGCGTGCCCGGTCATCGCTCCCGTGTCGCCCAGGCACAGATCGAGATACCGGTGCCCGTCAACGTCGGTCAGGTACGCCCCCTCGGCCCGCTCGGCGAACACCGGGAAGCCGCCGGCCCAGCGCGACATCCAGTGCATCGGGACACCGCCGAGAAGCGATCGGCGCGCGCGCTCGTACAGCTCGCGCGAGCGCTGGTGGCAGGAGGCAAACCGCCGCTGCTCCTCGGCCATCAGGCCGCGGAGGCGCGCCCGGTCAATGCTCATGCCATTGCCGGGG
>CAYYXP010000219.1:0-2986 GCA_964475685.1 uncultured Gemmatimonadaceae bacterium
CGGTGGATCACCCCGTGGCGGTGGGCGTAGTCGAGCGCCGAGGCCACTTCGCAGGTGATCCGGATGGCCTCGTCAACGGGAAGCTGCTTTTCCCGGGTGAGCCGGTCGCGGAGCGACTCGCCCTCGACGAAGGGCATGACATAATAGAGGAACGAGTCAGCCTCGCCGGAGTCGAACAGTGGGAGGATGTGGGGGTGCTGCAGATTGGCGGTGAGCTTGATCTCGGCCAGGAAGCGCTCGGCGCCGATGACCGCGGCCAACTCGGGCCGTAGCACCTTCACCGCGACACGGCGGTCGTGCCGGAGGTCCTCGGCGAGGTAGACCGTGGCCATGCCTCCGGCGCCGATCTCGTTCTCGAGCCGGTAGTGATCGGCCAGGGCGTCCGCGATGCGCGTTGGCGGGGTGCTCATGGTGTTCCTTGCGGGATCGGGCGGACAGGTGTGCGTTTAGCAGCCTGCAAGATGCACGGACGCGAGGCCGGCGTCGAGTGGGTGCTGCCGGCATCCCGCAAGTTGCGTAGACTTCTGCTCCCCGCCTCGGCCACCCGCCTCGTTGCGGAGGCCCTGGATCGCCTTAGGCTGAGGGCGTGACAAGTACTCCCATGCCATCTGATCAACTCGAGCGCCTCCGTACCACCCTGGCGGGCCGGTACGCCGTCGAGCGCGAGCTGGGCCGGGGCGGGATGGCGACGGTCTACCTCGCCAGTGACCTGAAGCACGGGCGCCAGGTGGCGCTCAAGGTGCTCCGGTCCGAGCTCGGGCCCTTGCTCGGCTCCGACCGGTTCACCCGCGAGATCGGCATCGCCGCCACGCTCAATCACCCCCATATCCTGCCGCTGTACGATTCGGGTGACGCCGACGGCCTCCGGTATTACGTCATGCCCTACATCAAGGGTGAATCCCTGCGGCAGAAGCTTGCCCGCGAGCGGCAGCTTTCGGTCGAGGAGGCCATCGGCATCGTGCGGCAGGCCGCCTCCGCCCTGGAGCACGCGCACGCCCACGGCCTGATCCACCGCGACATCAAGCCCGAGAACATCCTGCTCCACGAAGGCGAGGCGATGGTCGCCGACTTCGGCATCGCGGTGGCCCCCGGCGCGCCGGCGGGCGACCGGCTCACCGCGACGGGGCTCATGGTCGGGACTCCCGAGTACATGAGCCCGGAGCAGGCGGCCGGCGAGCGGACGCTGGATCCTCGGAGCGACGTTTACAGTCTCGGCTGCGTGTTGTACGAGCTGTTGGCGGGCGAGCCGCCGTACACGGGGCCCACGGCCCAGTCGGTGATCGCCAAGCGATTCACCGATCCGGTGCCCGCGGTCCGCCGGGTCCGGCCGGCAGTGCCGCCGGCCGTGGAGCAGGCGGTGATGAAGGCCCTCGCCACGGTCCCCGCCGACCGGTTCGCCTCCGCCGCCGCCTTCGCGGCCGCGCTCAGCACCACCGCCACTGCCGCCACTGCCGCGACCGTGACCACCACCGCCCAGCCCCGGGCGGGGTCGGTCGCCGTCCTCCCCTTCCTCAACCTGAGCGCGGACCCGGAGAACGAGTTCTTCACCGACGGGATCACCGAGGACGTGATCGCCCAGTTGTCCAAGATTCGCTCGCTGAAGGTGATCTCGCGCACGTCGGTGATGCTGTTCAAGAAGCGGGAGCAGAGCCTGCGCGAGATCGGGGAGAAGCTGAACGTCGCAACGCTGCTCGAGGGGAGCGTCCGGCGGGCCGGGAGCCGGGTGCGGATCGTGGCCCAGCTCATCGATGCCGAAACCGACCGGCATCTCTGGGCGGAGACGTATGACCGGGACCTGACCGACATCTTTGCCATCCAGACCGATGTCGCGTTGCAGATCGCGGCCGCGCTCGAGGCGGAGCTCACCACCGAGGAGAGAAGCCGGATCCGGAAGCCGCCCACCGCTGACCTCGAAGCCTACCAGCTCTACCTGCTCGGGAAGCATTGTCTCGTCCGGTGGACCGAGGAAGGGGTCGAGCAGGGTCTCAAGCACCTCGAGCAGGCGATCGCGCGCGACCCGAACTATGCGCTGGCACACGCCACCATCGCGTATGCCTACACGGAAATCGTGATTGGAGTAGTCGGGACACTCCCGCCGGATGACGCGTTGCGACGAGCGAGGACCGCCGTCGCCAGGGCCCTCGAGCTCGACAGCGGGCTGGCCGAAGCGCATGCCGTGCTGGCGCACCTGAAGGTCGCCTGCGACTATGACTGGACCGGGGCCGAGGCGGAATACAAGCGGGCGATCGAGCTGAACCCGAACAGCGGCGTCGCCTACGACTCCTACAGCCTCATGCTGTCCGCACTCGAGCGCTACGACGAGGCCATCGAGATGCATCGGCGCGCCCACGAGCTCGATCCGCTGGCCCACCGAATGGATACCGCGACCATGCTCCTGCGGGCCGGCCGGTACGATGAGGCGCTGGGATCCGTCACTCGGGTCCTGGAGGTCGAACCCCACTTCGCGCTGGCGCATGCGACCCTCGGATGGGCCTACCTGCTGACGGGGTTGCCGGACCAGGGGATCACCTCGCTGCAGAAGGCGCGGTCACTCTCCCCGGACAGCACCCTCTACCTGGCTCAGCTCGGGCAGGCCTTCGCGCGGGTGGGCCGGACCGAGGAAGCCCGGGAAGTTCTGCAGCAGCTCGATAGACTGTCGAGTCAGCGTTACGTGTCGCCCTATCACATGGCCTACGTGTACACGGGCCTCGGAGAGCACGACCGGGCGATGGATTTCCTGGAGCGCGCCTATCAGGAACGAGCCGGCGGCATCTTCGGTGTCAAGGGGTCGTTCCTCTTCGCCCCCCTGCGGGGGCATCCACGGTTCCAGTCGCTGCTCAGGAAGATGAACCTGGCCTGACCGGCCACGCCGGTCGCCTTCCCCGCAACGCCCGAGCCGCATTATTCTTCCCGCGCACTTCGGGAATATTTCTCCGGCTCCCCACGCTAAAGGCCCCATGGCCGACTTACGCACACAGCTCCAGGA
>CAYYXP010000220.1:0-1608 GCA_964475685.1 uncultured Gemmatimonadaceae bacterium
CCCACGCCCGTACCGGCGGGGACGGCGGACATCGCCCACGCCAGCGCGAGGCCGCAGAACGTGACGACCTTGCCCACCGAGTATCCGACTCTCATGACGCTGGAAGCCACCAGAAACCGGGCCAGCCTGCTCCTGTGCTGAGCGAAGGGCGGGGTGCCCTGGCCGACGCCGACGCTGCGGAATGCATCGGTAAGCGTGGTCCGGGTCACCACGATCACGGGGATCGCCATGGAGATCATCCGGAGGTCGGCAAAGCAGAACCACAGGACCAGCTCGTAGGTGCGGTCGGCGGCGATGTCGAGGACACTTCCGAGGAGGCTGGTGCGCCCGGTCTTCCGGGCCACCATCCCGTCGATCGTGTCGAGCATGAGGCCCAGGAAGAGCAGGGCCACCGCGGCCAGTCGCACCGGCGGGGGCCCGAAGTACAGCGCCAGGAGGGTTATCAGCAGGAGCGGCAATCGCGACAACGTGATCCAGTTGGCCAGCATGGCTCTCTCCGGTCGGTTGATCGTTCGGATCACGATGGCGGGGAGGCGTCCCCTGCCCGTGACCTGGCTCGGTGCGCTACATTGGGAGCGTCCTTCCCCTCCAGCTGTGATGCGCCGTGGCCGAACTCCTCCAGCGGCTCTGTGCTGCTCTTGCCGGCCGATACACGGTCGAGCGCCCGCTCGGCGCGGGCGGCATGGCGACGGTCTACCTCGCCACCGACGTGAAGCAGGGCCGCAAGGTGGCCCTGAAGGTCCTCCGGCCGGAGTTGGCCGCAGCCCTCGGCGCCGAGCGGTTCCTCCACGAGATCCGCATCACCGCCACCCTGCAGCACCCCAACATCCTGCCGTTGTTCGACTCTGGTCAGGCGGACGATCTCCTCTTCTACGTCATGCCGTGGGTCGAGGGCGAGTCTCTCCAGGAGCGGCTCACCCATGAGAAGCAACTTCCCCTCGACGACGCTCTCCGCATCACCAGTGAGGTCGCCCGCGCCCTGGAGTACGCTCACGCCCAGGGGGTGATCCATCGGGACGTCAAGCCGGCCAACATCCTGCTGTCGGGGGGCCAGGCGATCCTGGCCGATTTCGGTATCGCCCGGGCGGTGACCGAGGCCGGGGGCGAGAAGCTCACGGCGACCGGGCTGGCCCTCGGCACGCCGGCGTACATGAGTCCGGAGCAAGCAGCGGCCGACGATGCGCTCGACCGTCGCAGCGACATCTATAGCCTGGGGTGCGTGTTGTATGAGATGCTGGCGGGCGATCCCCCCTTCACCGGGTCGAGCGCCCAGGCGATCATCGCGCGAAAGTCCGCTGAGCCCGCCCCCAATCTCCGGACGGTCCGCGACACGGTTCCACTGGCGCTGAACGCTGTCATCCTGAAGGCGTTGGCCCGGGTGCCGGCCGATCGGTTCGCGACGGCGGCGCAGTTCGAGACGGCGTTGGCCCACGCGGCCGGCGGCGGCGGGGTCACGGGCCACTCCTTGCTCGGGGCCACCAGTGTAGGCCGTGCCCTGGGGCGCCACCGCTGGCTGATGCCGGCCGTCGCCCTGGCGGGGGTAGGTGCGGGTGCGGGCTGGTGGGCCATCGGCCGGACCCCGCTCGACTCGAGGCACGTCTCGGTCAC
>CAYYXP010000221.1:0-3595 GCA_964475685.1 uncultured Gemmatimonadaceae bacterium
GGGACGCTGGCCATCACCGCCAACGGAGTGGATTTCGTGCTCGAGATGGGCGGGCCGGCGCGCGGCGGGATGCACCTGTTGGATTCGGGGGAGCCGAAAGAGGAGCCTGCGCCGAAGAGCAAGTCCGCCTAGGGGGGCGGGGCTTGGCCGGCCCCGCTCCCTCACGCCCGCGGCCAACCCCCGAACATCCCACCGAACATGCTGTGGAAGATCCCCCCGAGAACTGTGGCCACGATCGCACCGAGGATGAAGAGAACGATCATCGCCGGGATGGCCGCGATCGTCCACTTGACCATGAAGCGCGCCATGCTCAGGAACGGCATGTCGATGTCGGTAACGACGACCTGCATTCGAGGGGAGACGGGTTCGGTCATGGGGGGGCTCCGTGTCGCGGGGTGTCGGGCGCGGTTCCGGGAACCGCTAAAGGTGCGCGCCGTGGTAGGGCGGTTATTCGCCAAACAGATCGGAGTGGTTCCCTGCACGCACAAAAACGACTTCCCGCTCAGTCCGAAACCAGATGAGCAGGAAGTCGGGTTCTAAATGGCACTCAAAGTGCCCCTTGTATTTCCCCTTCAATCCATGGACGCGGTACTTGTTCGCCATCACTTCTTGGGCGCAGAGCTTCTCATCACGTCATCGAGATGCGCGATGTCCCAGCCTCGGCTTGCCAGCCGCTTTCGATCCTTCTTGAACTGTTTTGTAGCGGCTGGTCGGAGAGCCATTTTCACGTCCTTCGTCGTCGTCCAGTTGGCCGATTAGGTCATCTACAGAATCCGCGCGGACGAGATCCCGACCAAGCTCCGCGTCGTGCATGGCGGCGAGGGTGGTTGCATTGGGCTGAAAGGGTAATGCCCGCAACCGGATAATTTGCCTATACAGCATGGTGATAACCGCGGTGGGATTGAGCCCCATCGAGTGAATGATTTTCTCGGCCTTCTCTTTGACATCGGGCTCAGTGCGGGCACGGATCATCGCCGACTTGGCCATACGGGTTCCTCTCACCGCGAGTCTGTATCCCAAAGGGGGTACAAGACAAACCTACGGCCAACAGCCACCCGGTGCAATAGCCGGGGTTCGTCTGGGCAGAGCCCTCTATGGTGCCACGGGCAGTGCCGGGGATGAGAAATGACATGAGGCGCACGACGTAAGTCATTGCGCCTCTTATAGCAGGGGCGGGACTCGAACCCGCGACCCCGGCATTATGAGTGCCGTGCTCTAAACCAGCTGAGCTACCCTGCCCTGTCTCCGGCGGAAAAGACTAATCCGCGCCCAAGCAATGGCAAGACCCGCGCGCTTACCGCCCGGTGCCGCTGTCGGCCGGCACGATCCGATACAGGAACTCCCCCCGCCGGATCATCCCGAACTGCTCCCGCGCCACCCGCTCCTGGACCCGCGGGTCGCGCTCGACGGCTGCAGCCTCGCGGGTGAGCGAGTCCACCATCGCCCTCAAGCCGAGGACCTTGGCCCGCTCCAGCCGCTCCGTGTCCCGCAGCTGAATCAGGTCGAACGTTCCATACTCCCCTCCCTGCACCGCGAAGTACAGCGCGAAAGCCAGCGCCGCGAGCGCAGCCCAGCGCACCGGCGTCACAGCGGGTAGAGGTCCCGTCCGGGATAGTGCGCGAGATCGCCCAGCTCCTCGGCAATCCGGAGCAGCTGATTGTACTTCGCCGTGCGGTCGGTCCGGCTGGCGCTGCCGGTCTTGATCTGCCCCGCGCTGGTGGCCACCGCGAGATCGGCGATGAAGGTGTCTTCCGTCTCTCCCGAGCGGTGGGAGATGACGACACCGTAGGCGCTCCCCTTGGCCAGCTCGATGCACTGGAGCGTCTCGGTGAGGGTCCCGATCTGGTTCACCTTGATCAGCACCGCGTTCGCCACGCCTTCCTCGATCCCCTTGCCCAGCCGGTCCACGTTGGTCACGAACAGATCATCACCCACCAGCTGGACCCGCTCCTGCAGCCGCTCGGTGAGCAGCGCCCATCCCGCCCAGTCATCCTCCGCCAATCCATCCTCGATGGAGACGATCGGATACCGGTCCACCCAGCCGGCATAGAGCTCGACCATCGCCTCGGCGGACCGGCGGCTGCCATCGCCCTTCCTGAAGACGTACTCGCCCTGGTCGAACAGCTCCGACGCGGCGACGTCGAGCGCGATGGCGATGTCCCGTCCCGGCTCGTACCCCGCGCCCTGGATCGCCTGCATGACGACGTCGAGCGCGGCCTCGTTCGAGGGCAGCATCGGCGCGAACCCTCCCTCGTCGCCGACCGCCGTGGAGAGCCCCATCTTGCCGAGCACCTTCTTGAGCGAGTGGAACACCTCGACGCCCGCCCGGAGGCCCTCGGGAAAGGTGTCGGCCCCGATCGGCACGATCATGAACTCCTGCGCGTCCACATTGTTCGAGGCATGCGCCCCGCCGTTGAGGATGTTCATCATCGGCACCGGCAGCACCCGCGCCCTCGGCCCGCCCAGGTAGCGATACAGCGGCAACCCGCAGTCCTGCGCCGCCGCGCGCGCGACCGCGAGCGAGACGCTGAGAATCGCGTTGGCGCCGAGCTTGCTCTTGTTGGGCGTCCCGTCGGCGTCCATCATGTCGGCGTCAACGGCGATCTGGTCCTCCGCGGCCATCCCCTCCAGGCGGGGCCCGAGCACCTCGTTGACGTTGCGCACCGCCTCGATCACTCCCTTGCCCGCGTAGCGGCGCGAATCGCCGTCACGCAGCTCGACCGCCTCGTGTTCGCCGGTCGAGGCGCCGCTCGGCACCGCCGCCCGCCCCTGCGCGCCGCTCGACAACACGACCTCGGTTTCCACAGTCGGATTGCCGCGGCTGTCGAGGATCTCACGGGCATGCACTTCGATGATGGTGCTCATGCTCTCTCTGATTTGAGGGGAACGCGGCGCAACCTAGTGACCCGCCAATGGCACGTCAACGGAAATGATCGTAGCCCCGTAGCTCGATCGGGCGCCCGCCGGACTGTGCCCGAATGCCGGCGCCCGCGCGGACAACGCCGACCCGGGTGATCGGTAGGCCGCATTCGCGAGCGAAGGACCTGGCCGAGGCTTCGTCGAACGCCGGAGGGAGTGCCACCAGAAGCTCGTAATCCTCTCCGCCCTCGGCCGCGAACTGCTGAGGCGTCACTCCGAGTCGGCGGGCCTCATCATGGCACGTGGGCGAGACAGGGACGGCGTCGAGATCGAGCTCGATCGCCACGCCGGACCGTGCGGCGAGATGCCGGATGTCGCCGCCCAAGCCGTCGCTCAGGTCGAGCATGGCCCGCGCACCGGCGGAGGCCAGCCATTGTCCGGCCCCGATGCGCGGAACAGGATGGGCGAACGCCGACCGTGCGTCGGATGCCGGCTCGTCATGGCGGCGCCACGCCTCGAGCGCGGCGCGGGCGGCGCCGAGAACGCCGGTGACCCAGACGCCATCGCCGCGGCGGGCACCGGTTCTTGTAACCGGACGCGCCGCCCAGCCCGCAACGGTGATGGTGGCGGCCCACGATGGACCGCTGGACAAATCGCCGCCCAGGACCACCGCCCCGCTCGCCGCGGCGGCGTCACCAACGCCATCCATCGCCGCGACCAGCTCCTCGTCCGATGC
>CAYYXP010000222.1:0-1716 GCA_964475685.1 uncultured Gemmatimonadaceae bacterium
CCTCGGCGGGAATCACGAGGAGGCCAACCGGGAGTTCGAGACCGCGCTCCGGCTCGACCCCAAGCTCTACGAGGGCTACCTGTACTACGCCAACGGGCGGTTCGCGGAGGGAAAGTTGGCGGAGGCCGCGAAGCTCTACGAGCAGGCGGCGGCGGTGCGCACCGAGGACTATCAGGCCATGTCTCTGGCGGCTCTGTGCTACGCCGGGCTCGGGCTGGAGACGGAAGGCCGCGCCGCCTGCGAACGGTCCCTGCGGGCAGCAGAGCGGCATATCGAGCTCAACCCCGACGACCCGCGCGCGTATTATCTCGGGGCCGGCGCCTTGTGCCGCCTGGGGAAGGTGGAGAAAGGGCTCGAGTGGGGAGATCGGGCGCTGGCGCTCGACCCCGAGGATTCCGGCGTGCTCTACAACGTGGCCTGCCTCAACGCCGTCGCCGGCAGAACCGAGCATGCGCTCGACCTCCTGGAGCGCGCGGTGCAGAACGGCTTCGGACACCGGGAATGGATCGAGAACGACCCCGACTTCAAGCCGCTGCACAGCCACCCCCGCTATACTGGCATGGTCAGCCGGCTGTAGCGGTGGCTCTGGCCGCCGTTTGGCGAGCTCGGTTCACGCAATTCCTTGCAGTAAACTTGCTTGAGCGCGAAATCCCCATTGACTGCAGAGCTCGCCCAGCCCACTCTACTCTGTTCCCCCCCCGATCTTCAGAAAATCCTATCACCCTGTTTCAGCCGCTCGAGGTGGCGTATGAGTTCGCCCCGGTTGTTGACCGGACTCACCGCCGTCTTCGCCTCGTTCGCGATGCTGGCGCTCCTCCACGGGTGCCAGGACACGCCCAAGCCGACCGAGCCCGAGTTCGCGACCGTCGTAAAGAAGACCCTGACGGTCACCGGTGGCGGTACCGGCGACGGGGTCGTGACCTCGAGCCCCGCGGGGATCAACTGCACTATTACCGCCGGGACGGCTGCGAACAGCGGGTGCAAGGCCTCGTTCACCAAGGGCGTCGTCGTCACCCTGACCGCGGTGCCGAAGAGCGGGCACTCGTTTCAGGGATGGGCGGCCTACTGCTCGGGCACCGGGTCCTGTCAGGTGCCGATGACGGTGGGCCGGACTGTCAGGGCGCGGTTTCTCAAGGGACCCTTCACAGTGAAGGTCTCGAGCGGGACGCCGGGCGTAGGGAGCGGCACCGTGACCAGCCAGGCGGGGCTGACACCGGTCATCAACTGCGTCATCACCAACGGTACTGCCGCCGCAACTGGCTGCTCGGCCAAGTATCCCGCCAACATCACGCTTACGCTCACGGCGACCCCGGCCCCCGGTTTCGTCTTCGGCAGCTGGGGCTCGCCATGCGGCGGAACCGGCGCGTGTGAATACGTCGTCATCGAGGGCCGGACCATCGCCGCCACCTTCACGCCCGTCAGCTCCGGTCCGGCGGCCGTCGAGGGCCGCTGGGAGTCCACGTTCGCGACGCCGGTGGTCGCCGTGCACATGAACCTGCTGCCGACGGGCAGGGTGCTCCTGTGGGGCAACAGCGGAGAGACCCGGTTGTGGGATCCGGCGAATCCGGGTGGCGGCTTTCCGCAGGTGGCCAAGACCCACGAAATCTTCTGCAGCGGCCACACCCTCCTGGCCGACGGACGTCTGCTGGTGGCCGGGGGGCAAATCACCGGCGAGCTCGGTGAGCCGAGGGCGGCGCTCTTCGATCCGTCCTCCGG
>CAYYXP010000223.1:0-2829 GCA_964475685.1 uncultured Gemmatimonadaceae bacterium
CGTCGTGCGGATCTCGCTCAGGAACCGTTCGCCGCCGAGTGCCGCGCCGAGGTCGGGGTGCAGGACCTTGATCGCGACGTCGCGATCGTGCTTGAGGTCGTGCGCGAGGTAGACGGTGGCCATGCCGCCCTGTCCCGCTTCGCGCTCGATCCGGTAGCTACCGCTGAGGGCTTCTCTCAGGCGGCCGGCGGCGTCGCTCACGGGCGATGCCGGCTCTCGAACGCCAGCCGGTCGAAGAAGTGATGCACGGCAATGAAGGTGGACGGCGCCTCGCTCCCGCTCACCATGTAGAAGCGCTGCCCGTCGGGGGAGACGTCGTACTCGCGGAACCGCCCGCCAGACAAGAAGCTCCCTGTGAAGAGCGCGCGGCGAGCAGTTACCTCGAGGCCGGCGCCGGTGGCGATGGTGGCGACCATCATCGAATCGCCGGCCCGGTAGTAGAGCTCGCGCCCGTCGTGGGACCACGCGGGCTCCGACCCGCCCTGTGCCGATACCGGCACCCGCCCGCCGGGCCCGGGGTAGGGGCGCACGTACACGTCGGAGCGGCCCGTTTCCTCCGACTGGTAGGCGAGCCACTTCCCGTCGGGGGAGAGCGCCGGGGCCGACTCCTCGAATGCCGGCGGCAGGATCGTCTGGGCGGCTGGGGCCGAGTCGAACACCAGCCGGCGGATCCCGCTGTTCGATGAGCTGAACTCCTGGAAGACCACCGAGCGCCCGTCGGGCGTGACGGCCGAGGGATACCGGCTCCCCACCGCCGCGAGCAGGCTGTCGGGCTTCGCGCTGCCGTCGGCGGCGACCCACCAGAGGTCGGCGTCGCTGGCATACACCAGGCGCCGTCCATCCGGCGTCCAGGTCGGGCGGTCGCTGGTGCCGTTGCTGGAAACGCGCGACCAGACCTGCTGCGCGAGATCCAGCACCCACACATCGCTGCCGCCGGCGCCCGTCCCGATGCCTACCGCGAGCCGGCGCCCGTCGGGTGAGAGGCGCGGCCCGGCAAAGCCGCGGGTCTCACTCCCAAGGGGGGACACGCGCCCATCCCGGGAGACGACGGTCAGGTGGCGGTTGACCTCGACCGCGGATGGCGAGTAGACCAGCGAGCCGTCGAGCGAGACCCCGCCCAGGACACCACCTCCGGTGCTCACCGACACATCGCGGGCGATGGTGACCGGCGGCCCCGACGGCCGGACGTGCTCCAGGTCGAAGGGAACCGCGATGAGGCTGAGATCCCGGTTGCCGAGTACCACGTACCCGGCGGCCACCCAATGCGGATTGCTCCCGGTTTGCTCGAATCGGGTGATGCCGCTGGTCCGGAGGTCCAGCGCCGCCAGCCGGTCCGTGTCTTTCGACCGGAGGGTGAAGAGCACCGTGCGCCGGTCCGGCAGCAGGACCGGCATGCGGTACGCCTCTCCCGAGCCGCTGTCGGGCCTCGCGATCTCATGCGGCCGCCCGCCGCTCGACGGGACGGCCATCAGGACCCGTGAGTTCGCGTCCACCGGGGAGGCCGTATGGTACCGCATAGTATCGTCGGCACCCCAGTCGGTTTCGAAGCCGACGCAGGAGTCACAGACGACCACCGGCGCCCCGCCGGCCAGCGGCACCTTGAGAATCCGGGTGCCGTCGCGGAATCCGAGCCAGCGCCCGTCGGGAGAGAAGAAGGGGGATTCCCCCTTGCGTCCTCCGGTCACGGGAACCGGGTCCAGCCGATCGAGGTAGCGGAGCTGGAGGCCTGCCTGCGACCGGTAGGCGAACACCGATCCGTCCGCGGCGTACCCGACCGGATCCCCCAACGCTTCGGCATACCGGGCGCTGTCCGGGAGGGATATGGCGTATCGGAGCACGACCGGCTGCCGGACAGATCCGCCGGCCTGCCACGGGCGCCAGACCGCGAGGGCGGCGAGGAGAGCGGCGGTAGAGGCGGCGGCGACGGCGAAGGCGACACGGCTGCTGCGGGCGGGGGCGGGGCTTCGCACCCCTCCGCCCGGCACGGCGGCCGTGACCGTAGTCCGGGAGGTGTAGCCCGGGTCTCCGAGTGCCGTCGCGAATTCCGCCGCCGACTGGAATCGGTCCGCCGGCAATTTCTCCAGCGCCCGGCGCACCGCCGCCTCCACATGCGCCGGCACCGTGTGCCGCTGGCTGGTGATCGAGCGCGGCTCCTCGGTGAGGACTCGCGCCACCACCGCCTGCGCGGTGGACCCGGTAAAGGGTGGGTCGCCGGTCAGCATCTCGTACAGCACGCATCCCAGCGCATACACATCGCTCCGCGCGGTGATCTCCCGCTCGCCCATCGCCTGCTCGGGGCTCATGTATGTCGGGGTGCCCAGGCTCATGCCGGTCTCGGTCATCCGGCTGCCGCCGGCCTTGCTCGCGGCCAGCGCAATGCCGAAGTCGGCCACCAGCGCGCGGCCGTCGTGCAGCAGGATGTTCTCCGGCTTGATGTCGCGGTGGACCACGCCGTGGCGGTGCGCGTAGTCCAGCGCCGAGGCGACTTCGGTCGCGATTCGGACGGCGTCGCCCACCGGGAGCTGCTTCTCCCTGTTGAGGCGGCCCCGGAGCGATTCCCCTTCGACGAACGGCATCACATAGAAGAGGAAGGAGTCCGCCTCGCCCGAGTCGAAGAGCGGGAGGATGTGCGGGTGCTGGAGGTTGGCGGTGAGCTTGATCTCGGCGAGGAACCGCTCGGCCCCGATGACCGCCGAGAGCTCGGGGCGCAGCAGCTTGAGCGCGACCTTGCGGTCGTGCCGGAGGTCCTGGGCCAGGTACACGGTCGCCATGCCGCCGGCGCCGATCTCACCTTCGATCCGGTAGCGATCGGCCAGCGCTTCCTGCAGG
>CAYYXP010000224.1:0-3651 GCA_964475685.1 uncultured Gemmatimonadaceae bacterium
CTGGTCGCGCGGAGTCGTCGTGGACATGACGATGGACCGCGCCCAGTGGGGCCGCTTCACCGATTTCGGCGCGACGCTCCTCGATTCGGCCGGCCGGCAACTCGGCAAGGAGCCGCTCAACTACGCCTTCGACCGATTGCAGGTCGAAGCCGAGCCGGGCCATCCCGATATGCCGGTGACGCTCACCCTCCTTCCAGGGTTCGCCGACCCGGCCGACAAGCAGAGCTGGTCCCTCCATCTGTCCATCCGGCTCTACGCCGACAGCTCGACGGTGCTGGCGCCGGCCGCCGATCCGGGGGCGGTCACCATCGCGCCCGGCAAGTCGGTCACCGCGTCCTTCACCATGCCCGCCGATCCCCGGGTGCTCGGCGAGAAGTTCGTCCCGCTCGGCTTCCTGATCGCGCGGGTGGACGGGCGGAGCTGGACGCGAGAGGCGGCGCTCACCCCCAGCAGCACGGCGTCCGGCAAGTGAGCGAGCGCATCGTCCGCATCGCGTCCGGCCAGGGGTTCTGGGGCGACTGGCTCGAAGCCCCCGTCCGCCAGGTGCAGGGGGGGCCGGTGGACTATCTCATGATGGACTATCTGGCCGAAGTCACCATGTCCATCATGCAGAAACAGAAGTCGCGCGCCCCCGGGGCCGGCTACGCGCGCGATTTCGTCCCGTTGATGGAGCGCATCCTCCCCGATATCGTCGAGCGGGGAATCCGGGTGGTGTCCAACGCCGGCGGGGTCAATCCTCGCGGTTGCGCCGAGGCGGTGCTCGACGTCGCGCGGCGTCTCGGATTGCGGCGCAAGCTCCGCGTCGGGCTCGTGAGCGGCGACGACATTCTCGGACGGCTCGACGATCTCATCGCTCGCGGCCATTCCCTGAGCGACATGGAAACGGGGCGCCCGCTCGCCGACATCCGCGATCGGGTCCTTTCGGCCAACGCCTATCTCGGCATGGCCCCCATCGTCGAGGCGCTGCGGGGCGGGGCTGACGTCGTCGTCACCGGGAGGGTGACCGACACCGGCCTTACGCTCGGACCGATCTTTCACGAGTTCGGCTGGTCGCCTGATGACTGGGACAAGGTGGCGGCGGGGACGGTGGCGGGGCACATCATCGAATGCGGCGCGCAGGCGTCGGGCGGCAACCTGCTCAAGGGCTGGCGCGCCGTGAAGGGAATGGAGAACCCCGGTTTCCCGATCGTCGAGGCCAGGGCCGACGGGAGCTTCGTCGTCACCAAACACCCCGGTACCGGCGGCGTGGTGTCGGTGGCCTCGGTCACCGAGCAACTCGTGTACGAAATGGGCGACCCGCGCAGCTACATCACCCCCGACGGCGTCGCCGACTTCACCTCCATCCGGCTTCGCCAGGTCGGAAAGAACCGGGTGGAGGTGAGCGGCATCCGGGGCGGGCCGCGGACGCCCATGCTCAAGGTCTCGATCGCGTACTTCTACGGGTACAAGGCGGTTGGCACGCTGGTGTATTCCTGGCCCGAGGCGTACGACAAGGCGAAGGCCGCCGACCGCATCCTCCGGCAGAGGCTCGCCGATCTCGGGCTCGAGTACGAACAGATCCTTACCGAGTTCGTGGGCGTGGATGCCACCCACGGCCGGCTTGCCGGTCCTCCCGATCCCGACATTCCCGAGGTGCAGCTGCGGGTGGGCGTGAGGGCGCCGGAGCGGGCCCCCGTCGAGCGGTTCACCCGGGAGATCGCTCCCCTGGTGCTGACCGGCCCGCCGAGCGTCACCGGCTTTGCTGGGGGGAGGCCGGCTGTCGAGGAGGTGGTGGCCTTTTGGCCGGCGCTGATCGACCGCCGCGAAATCGAGCCGCGTGTGCGAGTCGAGATCCTGGAGGCATGATGGCCAAGTCAAAGGCGCGCCCGGCCACCAGGCCGGTACAGCTTCGCTGGCTCGCCCACGCACGCTCGGGAGACAAGGGCAACACCGCCAACGTCGGGCTTATCGCGCTCCTCCCGGAGTACTACCCCCTTCTGCAGCGGGCGGTCACGGCGCCGAGGGTAGCCCGGCACTTCAAGGGAATGGTGAGCGGTGTGGACCGCTTCGAGCTTCCCAACCTCCATGCGCTCAACTTCCTGCTGCACGGCGCGCTCGACGGCGGCGGGACCATCTCGCTCAAGACCGATGCGCAGGGGAAGGTCTACTCCACCGCGCTGCTCCGGATGGAGATCCCGGTACCGCTGGCGCTCGCGCGCCGGTTCCTCCGAAAGTGAGCGCGCCCGACATGCCGGTTCGCGTTGACCTCGACGCGGGGGTCCTCACCCTCACCCTCGATCGCGCCCCCAAGCGGAACGCGCTCAATGCGGCGATCAGCGCGGGCCTCCACGCCGGCCTGGAGCGTGCCGACCTCGACGCGGAGGTGCGCGTGGTGGCGCTTCGCGGAGCGGGGAAGGACTTCTGCGCCGGCGCGGACCTCGACGAGCTTCTTGCCTCGGCCGATCGCAGCATGGCGGAGAACGAAGCCGGCGCGATGAGGCTAGGGGCGCTGTTCATGCGGATGCGCGACCTGCCCAAGCCGGTGGTGGCGGTGGTGCAGGGGAGGGCGCTGGCGGGAGGCGCTGGCCTCGCGACCGCGTGCGACATCGTCGTCGCTGGAGAAGGCGCGCAGTTCGGGTATCCCGAGGTACAGCGCGGGTTCGTCCCCGCCATGGTGATGGCAATCCTGCGCCGGCTCGTCGGCGAGAAGCTCGCCCTCGACCTGGTGCTCACGGGACGCCTGCTCTCGGCCGAGGAAGCCCGCGCCGCGGGCCTGGTGACCCGGGTCGTGCCGGACGCGGACCTCGATCGGGAGGCCGCGGCAATCACCCGGCAGCTGGCCGGTGCCGGTGCCTCCGCCCTGGCCCTCACCAAGCGGCTTTTCTACCAGATCGACGCTCTCCCCTTCGACGAGGGGATCGCGCTCGGCGCCAGGGTCAACGCCCTCGCCCGGCAGACCTCGGACTTCCGGGCCGCGATCGCGAATTTCCTCGAGAAATGAGCAGGCTACGCTTCGCACTGGCGGTAGCCGGCTTTACGGCGGCGCTCTTTGCGGTTACGACGGAGGACCAGCGCATCTGGTGGGTGGCGATCGGGCTGCTTGTGGTTTCACTCCTGCTCCGTTGGCTGCAGCGGAAGCGCTCCGGCTAGCACCTTCTTGCTGGCAACTTTCGGCCCCCGCCCGCAGCCGCGGGGTCATCGCATCGAGGTGTGCGGGCCGAAGTTGGTCCATGCCCGACCCCATGGCCGAAGCGCGCCGCCTGCTCCAGCTCCACTTCGGCTATCCCGATTTCCGCCCGGCGCAGACCCGAGTCATCCAGAGCGTCCTGGGCGGCCACGATACCCTTGCCGTCCTCCCTACCGGCGGTGGAAAGTCCATCTGCTTCCAGATCCCCGCGCTGGTGCTCGGCGGTCTCACGGTCGTCATCTCTCCCCTCATCGCCCTCATGCAGGACCAGGTCGCCGCCGCGCGAGCGCGAGGGATGTCCGCGGGCGGCCTGCACAGCGCGCTCGACGCCACGGAGCGTGAAACGATCTGGGCCTCGCTTCACGCCGGGTCACTCCGCCTCCTCTACGTGTCGCCCGAGCGGCTGACGACTCTGTCGCTGGAGCTGGCCGCGGCCGGCATCAGGCCCGCGCTCCTCGCGGTGGACGAGGCCCATTGCGTCACTG
>CAYYXP010000225.1:0-2291 GCA_964475685.1 uncultured Gemmatimonadaceae bacterium
CCCGCCCCCCTAGGCGGACTTGCTCTTCGGCGCAGGCTCCTCTTTCGGCTCCCCCGAATCCAACAGGTGCATCCCGCCGCGCGCCGGCCCGCCCATCTCGAGCACGAAATCCACTCCGTTGGCGGTGATGGCCAGCGTCCCGCTATCGGTGCGCCGGATCAGGCCGTTCTCCTTCAGATACCAGACGTGAAACTGCATGTGCTCCTGCGGGCAGTTGAGCAGGCGCTCGAGGTCCATCTCGCCGATGCCGGGCTTCGAGGCGTCATTGCGGCAGGCGGCATAGAGTATCGAGAGCAGGGCGGTCCTCAGGCTCCGGTCGGCCGAAACGTCGCTGCGGGCGGTCTCCTGGTCGAAGACCTTCCACCGCGTCGCATTGAGCTGGGCGTATTGGATGTCGTATTGCGCCCGCAGCTCGGGATCGGAGAGGACCTTGAAGGCCTCGACGAGTTGCTCGAAGCGGACGGCGTCGCCGGTCTCCGGGTTGTCCGGATGATAGCGCTTGGCCAGATGCCGGAAGACGCGCTGGATGGTTTCCAGGTCGGCGCGCGGGGAGATCTGGAGAAACTCGTAATGGTCGGGGGTTTCCAGATCGGCCATGAACTCCTCGGTGGTGCCGCGGCACCTGAGGCGTGAGGGACGGACTCCAAATACGGGGCAGCCACGGCCTCTCACCCAGCAAGCCGTGGGCATGACGCATCGTCCGATCATAACAACACTTACACCTTCCTGCCATGGTGGTGGTGCGGCAAGGTGCGGGGCGGATACCACTGTGCAACGCCGCCCGCCCCCCTGAGGAGGCGGGCAGTGTGCCGCCGCGAGAGTCATTCACGCGTGCCATTCCCGGCCTCCGGCTGCCCCGCCCGGAGAGTCCGCGCGGCCTGCACCATGCCGATGAACTCGCCCCGATACCCCTCCGGATCGGCGCCCCGCGCCCCCCGCGCCATCTCGATCACCTGGTCGAAGGTCAGGCTCCCCTTGTTCTCCGAGTCGCGGAGCAGCATCGCGAACGCGGCCACCGACGACGCGAACCGCATGTCCTCCGATGACCGGCCGGCGGCGCGGTCCCCGATGCGCGTGGTGATCAGCTTGCTGGTGGCTCCCGCCGGCTCCTTGTAACGCAGCCGCACGGTGACCAGGTCCCGCGAGCGCGCGGCCCCGGGACGGAGCGAGACCTGCTGGTAGACCAGGCTGTCCTCCACCAGCGCGACCGGCCGGGCGCCCACCGGAACGATCTCGTACAGGGCGGTGACGGTGTGGCCCGCGCCCAACTCGCCGGCATCCTTCCTGTCATCGGCGAAATCCTCCTTCGCCAGCAGGCGGTTCTCGTAGCCCAGCAGCCGATAGGCCTGGACCTTCGCCGGGTTGAACTCCACCTGGATCTTCACGTCCTTCGCGATGGTGAACAGCGTGCCGCCGAACTCCTGCACGAACACCTTCTGCGCCTCCCGGAAGGTGTCGATGTACGCGTAGTGGCCGTTTCCCTTGTCGGCCATCTGCTCCATCTTCGTGTCCTTCAGATTCCCCGTCCCGAAGCCGAGCACGGTCAGGAAGGTGCCCTCCGATCTCCGCGCCTCGACCAGCCGGATCATCTCCGCGTCCGAGCTGACCCCGACGTTGAAGTCTCCGTCGGTAGCCAGGATCACCCGATTGTTGCCCTCGCGCAGGAAGTTCTCGCGCGCCACGTCGTAGGCCAGCCTGAGACCGGCGCCGCCGGCAGTGGATCCCCCTGCCTCCAGGCGGTCGAGCGCGTCGAGAATGGCTCGCTTGTCGGAGCCCGGCGTGGACGGCAATACCAGCCCCGCGGCCCCCGCGTACACGACGATCGCCACCCGGTCCTGCGGCCGCAGCTCTCCCACCAGCGCGCGGAACGCCTGCTTCACCAGCGGGAGCTTGTCCGGGCTCATCATCGAGCCCGACACGTCGATCAGGAAGACCAGATTGCTCGGCGGCAGCTTGGCGGTCGGAATGTGCCTGCCCTGGAGCCCGATGCGGACCAGACGGTGATCGGGTGCCCAGGGACAGGGCCCGACCTCCGTCGCCACGGTGAACGGATTGGCGCCCTCTGGCTCGGGATAGCGATAGGGGAAATAGTTGACGAGTTCCTCCAGCCGCACCGCGTCCGGGGGCGGCAGCGCGCCCGACGAGAGAAAGCGGCGCACGTTGCTGTATGAGGCGGCGTCTACGTCAATGGAGAAGGTGCTGAGCGGATTGGTGAGCGCCGCGAGGAAGCGATTCTCCTCGATGCGCGCATAGGCCTCCGTGTTGCCGGGCTCCCGGGGCCACCGGTACGG
>CAYYXP010000226.1:0-1618 GCA_964475685.1 uncultured Gemmatimonadaceae bacterium
CTCCGCAGTTCCGCGTCCGTCCTCATTTCACAACCTATCAATCGCCGGTCAGGCAACTCCCGAAGCTACTTGTAAAGCGGCAGCAACAGCGGAACGAGGATGACGCAGACGACCATGACCGCGAGGCTGAAGGGCACGCCGATCTTCACGAAGTCGCCGAACTTGTAGTGGCCGGGACCGACGACCAGCGTGTTCACGGGCGATGAGATGGGCGTCATGAACGCGGTCGAGGCGGCCAGGGCGACGATCATCGCGAATGGGTAGGGCGAAGCGCCCAGATCGTTGGCGATGGCCAGCGCGACCGGGGCCATGAGGACGGCGGTGGCGGTGTTCGAGATGAACAGGCCGAGCATGGCGGTGATGAGGAAAATGCTCCCGAGCACCACGTAGGTTCCCGCGCCACCGATCGCCGCGATCAGCGCGTCGGCGGCCATGTCCACGCCACCGGTGCGTTGCAGCGCCATGGAGAAGGGCAGCATGCCGACGATGAGGACCAGGCTCTTCCAGTGGATCGAGCGAGATTGTAGGTGAAACAAGCGGGCATCGCTCGTCAACCTACGGCCGTTCAGGGTCTCCGGAAGGCGCGCCTGGCAGGGTTTCCAGGGGGTCTGGCCGGTCCGATCGAAGTTTGAACGCGGGTCGGGCCTGATCGGACGGCGGTTTGCTCCGGCCGATTTCGCTTGCCGGGCAGACTGGGTCGCCCACCTGGCGCGCCTGCCCCGCGCTGGCGTCGAACGACTATGCGTCCTGGTCCGCTCCAAGCCAGTGATCCTCGCCAACACCCAGTGCCTGGCGGCGAAGGACCTGGCTCTTCCAGTAGGGCGGGCCGCGGCTGCTGGAGCGTCGCGGCAGTTCGGTGGCCTCGCCGACCGCGGCGAGGTAGCGGGCGATGCTGGCGGAGTCCTTGATCACGGCGAGCAGCCGCATCGGCCCGTGGCACTTCGGACAAGTCAGAACATCCACGGCGAAGCTGCGGGCGAGAAGCTCTGCCCACGGGCGATACTGGCGGCCCTTCCTTTGGCGCCGCTTGGTACGCGGCGATGGCTCGGGCGGTTCCGCTCCACTCGGGGGTGATGCATGGTCGCCACGGGCTGCCGGCCCCCAGCACCCCCGCGTAGCGGACGGTGTGGAAGTGCGGAGGGGGAACGCTGGTAGCCAGCCGGCTCAGTAGCGAGAGCGGGTCCATGTCGACCGCGACGGTCCCGTCGGAGTACGGCTTCTTCAGGGTGATGCGCACCAGCCCGTCGGGGCGCAGAAGCAGGTGATGCGGCGCGACCTCTGGGCGAAGGACGTAGCACAGGAGCGCCTCGCGCCCCTCCGGATCCAGGGCCCCCGCCCGAGTGGCAGCGTGCAGGGTGAACCCGGCGCGGTGCTGCGAAGCACGGTGACCCGCATGATGCGCCACCTTCAAAGGCGCGGCCTGCTCCTCTCCGACGAGGACGACGCCGAGCCGGATGTCACTGCCGATCCCGAGAGCAACCTCGCCACCTCGGCGGTGTCGGGCCGGATGCCGCCCGCCGGGCCCCAGTGGGTGATCGGCCTCCCCCCACTCGCGCCACGTGCCCTGGCCTACGACAAGCACCTGTGCGCGTCCCTTGACGGGTTCACGCTTCACGCT
>CAYYXP010000227.1:0-2644 GCA_964475685.1 uncultured Gemmatimonadaceae bacterium
CCTGGGCCACGAGCACGTCCCGCGAGAGCTTCTTGTCCGCGGGAACGACGAACCAGGGCGAGTCCGGCGTGCTGGTGAGCGAAAGCATGTCCCGATATGCGCGGGTGTAGTCCTCCCACTTTTCGCGCTCTCCCAGGTCTCCGGGGTTGAACTTCCAGTACTTGGCCGGATCATCCAGCCGCTCACGAAGCCGCTCCCGCTGCTCTTCCTTCGAGACATGCAGAAAGAACTTGAGAATGCCGACTCCGTTCCGGGTCAGCAGCCGCTCGAACTGGTTGATCTGTTCGTATCGGGGGCGCCAGACCTCCTCGGAGACGAGCCGGTGGACCCGGACCACGAGCACGTCCTCATAGTGCGAGCGATTGAATACCCCGATGGTTCCCCTGGCCGGGACCGCCTGATGTACCCGCCAGAGAAAGTCGTGACTGAGCTCGAGGGGAGTCGGCGCCTTGAACGAGGTCACCGTGCATCCAAGGGGGTTGAGCCGGCCGAAGACCCGGCGGATGGTGCTGTCCTTTCCCGCCCCATCCCGCGCCTGTAGCACCACCAGTACCGCTTGCTTCGACTCGGCGTACAGCGCGTTCTGAAGCTCGTCCATCCGCGCGCAGAGCCTGGCGAGGCGCTTTCGCAGCTCGTCCTCGTTCGGCACGCCCCCGCTGACGCGGGCCTCCGCGTCGCTCAACTCGGGGACGGACCCGGGCGCCACCGGGGTGAGCCTCACCCCGCCGCCTCGTGCTGGAGGAGCCTGAGCGAGTGGGCCGCGAGGTGCACCTGGCCTCCGCGAATCGCCCGCGGCGTGGGATGCGCGGTGTCGAGCATCTGGGTCCAGGTCCCGGCCCGCTCCATGACCGGCAGGGAGAAGGCCCGGGAGCGCGCCCCGCCGTTCAGGAGCAACAGCATCGCCGTACCCCGCGGCCTGCGGCCGCGCTCATCGGCATCATCGGTGGCCTCGCCGCGGATCAACATCCCCAGGACATGGTTCGACGCGTCGCTCCACTGCTCGGCGGTCATCTCCCTGCCTGCCGGGCTGAGCCACGTCAGGTCCTTCTCCTCTCCGGCACGCTTCGGCTCGTGGCGGAAGAACCGGCGCCGCCGCAGGACCGGATTGGCCGCCCGCAACGCGAACACCTGGCGCGCGAAGGCGAGCAGCTCGCGCTGGAGCGGGTCGAGCCGCCAGTCGACCCAGGTGAGAGGGCCGTCCTGGCAGTAGGCGTTGTTGTTGCCCAGCTGGGTGCGGCCGAGCTCGTCGCCATGGGAGAGCATCGGCACGCCCTGAGAGAAGGCCAGCGTCGCCAGCAGGTTGCGCTTGATCCGCTCCCGCATTCGGACCACGTGCGCCGCGTCGCTCGGGCCCTCGGCGCCCCAGTTGCGGCTCAGGTTGTTGTCGGTGCCGTCGCGATTCTCCTCGTGGTTCACCTCGTTGTGCTTGTGCTCGTAGCTCACCAGGTCGTGCAGGGTGAAACCGTCGTGACAGGTGACGAAGTTGATGCTCGCCTGGGGATGCCGGCGGCTCGCCTCGAACAGGTCACTGCTCCCCGCCAGCCGCGATGCCAGATCGCCCACCTGCCCGCCGTCCCCGCGCCAGAAGCGGCGGGCCGTATCGCGGTACGGGGCGTTCCATTCCGTCCAGCCGAAGGGAAAGCGGCCGACCTGGAAGCCGTCGGGCCCGAGGTCCCACGGTTCAGCGATCAACTTGACCCGGGACACGTCGGGATCCTGTCGCACGACGTCGAAGAACCTCGCGAGCGGGTTCATCTCCGGGTTCTCGCGCGCGAGCGCCGGCGCGAGGTCGAACCGGAATCCGTCCACGTGCATCTCGGTCACCCAGTAGCGCAGGCTGTCCATCACCAGCTGCAGGGTGCGCGGGTGGCGCACGTCCAGCGTGTTGCCGCAGCCGGTGTAATCGGCGTAGTAGCGCGGCTGGTCCCGCTCGAGACGGTAGAAGGTCGAGTTGTCGATGCCGCGGAAGCTGAGGGTGGGCCCGAGATGGTTTCCCTCCGCGGTGTGGTTATAGACGACGTCGAGGATGACCTCGAGCCCGGCGCGGTGGAACCGCTTGACCATCGACTTGAACTCGCTCACCTGCTGTCCGAGGCCGGCGGAAGCGTAACGCACGTCGGGGGCGAAGTAGCCGATCGAGCTGTAGCCCCAGTAGTTGGTGAGCCCGCTCTCCACCAGCCGCCGCTCCGTGACGAAGTGGTGCACCGGGAGGAGCTCGATGGCGGTGACGTTGAGGCTCAGGAGGTGATCGATGATGGGATCGGTCGCGAGGCCGAGAAAGGTGCCGCGCAGGGGCTCCGGGACCTCGGGGTGCCGCATCGTCATTCCCTTGACGTGCGCCTCGTAGATCACCGTCCGGCTCCACGGAGTGTCGGGGCGGCGGTCGTCGCCCCAGCTGAACGCCGGCTCCACCACGACGCACTTGGACATGCCTCCCGCGCTGTCTTCCGCGCCCGGGTGGAGGTCCCGGCCGGCTTCCGGACCGCGCATCGCGTAACCCGACAGGGTGTCGCTCCAGCGAATCGTTCCGCTCACCGCTCTCGCGTAGGGGTCGAGAAGGAGCTTGGCGGGGTTGAAGCGGTGCCCGTGTTGGGGATCGTAGGGGCCATGGACCCGATAGCCGTAGAGTTGGCCGGGGCGGACG
>CAYYXP010000228.1:0-20315 GCA_964475685.1 uncultured Gemmatimonadaceae bacterium
CAACGCGACCTTCGCCGGCCATCGCGCCTCGGCCTCCGCGATGATGCGGGCGCACTCGGCCTCGGCCATCGCGGCATAGGCGGAGTACCGCAGGCGCAGAACCGTTCGGCCCTCGTGCCGGTCGCGGACCATTCCGAGGAACGAGGCTACGCCACCGCGCGCCGGCGACTGCACCGATGCGAGCAGCGGCGCAAGCTCAATTGGCTCGGCGGTCAGGAACGTCACGCTCATCCGCCAGCCAGCGGAGGAAGGAGAGCGATCTCGTCGCCTGCCGACACCGGATGGTCGAGCGGTACGTGCGCGAGGTTCAGCGCGCAGAGTGGTCGAGGAGGGAGCTGGTCTCCTCCGGGAAGTGCGCGAACCCGATCGAGCACCGAACGAACAGTGGCCGGAACGGGCAGTCGGACCTCGAGCGATTCGATCCCGAACCGGTCGGCGTAGCTCCCGAAGAGCAGAACACGAACGGCAAGGGTGACGGGTGATGCAGCGATCATCTCTGGAAGCTATCCCTCCCGGAACACCGGGGAAACCACCCCGGGAAACCAAAAGGTCGCCCCGAACTCGGAGCGACCTTGAAAGCAGCCATTTCCCTGCGACCGTCAGCCGTCTACCGATTCCCGGTGTGACTCACCCTCGTCTGCGACGAGCGCCCGTAACTCTTTGCTGGGCTTGAACACCGGAACGGGGCGCGCGGCCACCTCGACTGGGTCACCTGTACGCGGGTTGCGAGCCATCCGCGTCTTTCTCCGCCGGATCTTGAAGGTGCCGAAGCCGCGTACCTCTATGTTGTGCTGATCCTTGAGGGCGTCCTTGACCGCCTCGAGGAACGCATCCACCACCCGGGCGCAGTCCTTCTTGGAAATCATGGGACCCGCAGTCTTCGCGATCGAGGCGGTTACCTGTTCGACGAGATCGGCCTTGGTCATGCGTCCCCCAAACCGGTTGCAGGCGGCAAAGCGGTCCAGCCTCCTAGCGCCGATCTTAGGAGCTTAAGTGTTGCCTGTCAAGGGGTTGGCCTTTTCTCCCCGGCTACCGCTGCCATGAACTCATCGAAGTGGGGAAATGCGTCATGCGGACCCGGGGCTGCTTCCGGGTGATACTGCACCGCGAACAGCGGCAGTTCACGATGGCGTATGCCCTCGATCGTCCCGTCGTTCAGATTGAGATGGGTGACCTCGAGCGCGGGGGCGCCGGGCACTCCGTCGGCGTCGCCAACCACCGCGAAGCCATGGTTTTGCGTGGTGATCAGGACCTGGCCGGTGCGCAGATTACGAACCGGATGATTGCCCCCGCGGTGCCCGTAGGGGAGCTTCGCGGTGCGGCCCCCGAACGCGAGTCCGACAAGCTGGTGACCGAGGCAAATGCCGAAGGTAGGGAGCCCGCCTCCGGAAAGGTCGCGGATGGTCTGAAGCGCGTACTCTACCGCCGCGGGGTCGCCGGGCCCGTTTGAAAGGAAGAGGCCATCGGGGTTTAGCAGCTTGACCTCCGCAGCGCCCGTCTCCGCCGGAACCACCGTCACCTTGCACCCCGCGGCGACCAGCATCCGCACGATGTTCCGCTTGATCCCGTAATCGTATGCGACGATATGAGGGCCTTCCCCCTCGGACCATGGCGACTCGACCGACGCGACCGTGGCGAGGTCGAGGCCCTCCATTGATGGCGAGGCGAGGAGCCGGGCGCTCAGCTCCGCGGACGGCTGGCGGCCCTCGGCAACCACCCCCCGCATTGCTCCGCGCTCCCGGAGATGGCGGGTGAGGCGCCGGGTGTCGATGCCCTCGACGACCGGAACGCCAGCCTCCGCCAGCCATTCATCCAGGCCCAGGGTGGACCGCCAGTTGGAGGCGTGGCGCGAGAGCTCACGAACCACGACCCCCGTCACCTGCGGGCGTGCCGATTCCATGTCGTCGGGATTGACGCCATAGTTGCCGATCATCGGCGCCGTCATCACGACGATCTGCCCGAGATAGCTCGGGTCAGTGAAGGTTTCCTGATACCCTGTGAGATTGGTGGTGAAGACGACTTCGCCGAAGGCCGGGTCGAGCGGACGCCTCGTCGCGCCCGCGAACCAGGCTCCGTCCTCCAGTAAAACGAAAGCGGGGCGATCCGTCATCCGGTCGCCCCGCCGCCGATCGCAATCACGGCTTCGTGGTCTCGGGAGCGGTGGCGCCCCCGGGCGAGGCGGGTGGAGCGGGAGACTGCGTTGCGGGCCCCGTAGCCTCGGAGGGTGGTGACGTGGGAGTGGTGGAGCCTCCGAGCGGGAGCGATGCGCTCGGAGCCGGCGGAGTGGACGCGCGCAGGCGCTCCTGAAGCTCGCTCGAGTTGCCGCCCCGTGGCACCAGCGACAGGATCAGCGAAAGCACCAGGAAGATGCCCCCGCACCACCACGAGGCCTTGGTGAGAATGGTGACCGCCTGCCGGCCGCCGAGCACGGTATCGGTGCCGCCTGCGCCGCCCAGCGAGGCAAGTCCCCCGCCCTGGCCGGCCTGCAGAAGGACCACCACGGAGAGCACGAGGGCGTCGAGAATCAGCAACGTGAGCAAGAATGCGAACATGAGAGGTCTCCTGGACAGCCGCAAAGTCTAGTCGGCGTCCGGGGTTGGGTCAACCGCGGGGCCCTGTCAGGATCCTCAGTCTTCCAGGCGGCGGATGGCCCGGCGAACGATGACGGTGATGTTGTCTTCGCCGCCTCCGTCGAGGGCGTCCTTCAGCAGATCCTCGCACACCTGCCTGGAGGATGTCATGCTGCGCAGGCGGTTCCCGATCGCTTCGTCGGAGACGTGCCGGGTCAGGCCGTCGCTGCACAAGAGAGCCACATTCCCCCAGTCCAGATCGATGCGGGTCACCACCGGCGCGGTCTGCCGGCCTCCGATGGAACTCGAGAGGGTGGATGCGAAGGCGGTTCTGGGCGCGTCGGCCCGGGTGAGCACACCGAGGTCGATCAGCTCCTGCGCCATGGTCTGATCCCGGGTGATCTGCGTCAGCTCCCCTTGCCTGAGCAGATAACACCGGCTGTCACCGACTTGAAGGAGGAACGCCCGGGGCCAGGAGCTGAGCCACAGGGTGAGCGTCGTGGCCATCCCCCGGTATTCCGGGTTCTCCCCCGCCCGCCGCAGCACTTCGGCATGCGACTGGCCTGCCGCTTCCTCCAGGGCCAGCAGGAACTCCTGGTCGTCGGCCGTTTCGCTGGCATAGTAGCTACGCATGCTTCGGGTGACGTACTGGGTGACGGCCGCGACCGCGAGCCGGCTCGCCGCTTCGCCCTTGGCTCCGCCGCCGACCCCATCGGCCACCATCATGAGGAGCGCGACACGCTGCGCCCCGCTGGGAAGCTGACCGACTTCCGTCAGGCTGGTGTGGTGGATGGCGACTTCTTTTCGAAGGGAGCAGATGAGGAAGTGGTCCTGGTTCTCCTTCCGGACCTTCCCGGGGTGGGTGAGTCCGTACACATCCATTTCGTCGTCGCGCGGCTTTCGGCTCGCTGCTGTTCCAACGTCGGTCGCTTCGAGTAAGGCCATGGATTCCTCCTGCTACGGTCGGTCCCGGCTCCTCCTGCCCCCACCCTGCCCCGGCGCCCCCACTACCCCGTATGACCAAGAAGGAGCGTAGTCGGCCACTTGTCCAGTCGGAGGGGTGTGGGGCGGCCGTTCACGGGGCCTCCTTGGGGACCGCCCGGCCGACGACGATGGTGATGTTGTCGTGTCCGCCTCCATCGAGCGCGTCCTGCAGGAGGTCCTGGCACGCCTGCCTGGACGAGGTCATGGAGCGAAGCCGCTCGCGAATCCGGTCGTCGGAAACATGGCGGGTCAGGCCGTCACTGCAGAGGAGACCGGCGGTGCCCCACTCCGACTCGAACTGGGTCACGACGGGGGCCGTCTGACTTCCGCCGATGGAGCTGGACAGGGTGTTGGCGAGGGGAGTCCTGAACGCTTCCGTCCGGGTCATCGCGCCGAGATCCACCAGCTCCTGGGCCATGGTCTGGTCCCTCGTGACCTGGGTCAACTCTCCGCGGCGCAGCAGGTAGCATCGGCTGTCTCCCACCTGCAGGAGGTACGAGCGGGGCCAGATGCCGAGCCAGAGCGTGAGGGTCGTGGCCATGCCAAGGTATGCAGGATCTTCCTTCGCGCGGCGCACCACTTCGGCGTGGCACTTCAGGGCGGCGGCCTCGAGCGAGTGGGCGAACTCCTCGTCCGCTCCCGAGGCTGCGGCGGAGTAGTAGCAGCGCACGCTCTCGAGGACGTATTCGGCAATCGCCTCGACGGCGAGCCGGCTGGCCTCCTCCCCCCGCGCTCCGCCGCCGACCCCATCGGCGACCATCGCGAGCATGGCGACGCGCTCGTTCGCCGCCCGAAGCTGGCCGACGTCCGCCAGGCTGGTGAGGTGAACGACGACTTCCTTCCGCAGAGAGCAGAGGAGGAAGTTGTCCTGATTTTCCTTCCGGACCTTTCCGGTGTGGGTGAGCCCAAATATGTCGATCTCATCGTCACGCGGTTTGCGGGCGACTCCCGGTTCGGCGGCGATGGTCTCGAGGGTCCTCATGGGGTCCTCCCTGCCCGTTCGTGAGATCGAGTGCTGGACCAACGTTACCCCCGCGGAAGGTCAGTCGTCCAGATGCAGGTCCGCGGAGTGCACAGCCCGCCGGCAGGAGGTACCCCCGAGAATTGTCGATCCCACGAGCAAATGTTGTCGGAATCGGGAGGTGGGACCCGAAGGGCCCCGAAAAAGAAGGCGGCCCGCACTCCCTGGGGAGTAGCGGGCCGCCCGGCGCACTGGTTACCCGGAGTCAGGGAATTCACTTCCCTGTTCTTCTTCCCGTGGCCACCGCCTAACTGTGGCGTTTGCGGTGTGGCCTTGGGAGCTCCGGCTTCCATCCCCAAACGGTTCGCGGGCCGCTTGGTTCACCAGCGCGAGCGCTGCAAGTCCGGCTGAATCGCGGATCAACCTCTTGCACGGCACGTCGCGACGCCGCTGCGACGTGGGCGAGACACGCGATTGGTCTCGCCGCTCCAAGCTGAAAGTGTTTAGCTCCCTGCCTGGCGACGACAACATAGGAAATCATTTGCGTCCGCGCAAGAGCCAAATTCTTTTCCCCAGGCGTGCACATTTCGCACATTTCCACACCCGGAGAGTCGCATGGGTTGGCACCGGTTCGGGAAAGATTTCACAAGCAGTTCATGATCGGTTCACGGACCAAATGCTAGATTCCATCGCAACTTGGGAATCAGACCAGGAGGTATCATGAGAGTTGCGCTGCGGGCCCCCGTGACGGGGAAGTTGGGCGAAGAGATCGAGCGTGTGTTCGATCGGTTCCTCGCCCCCCGGTTCCTGACGGAGCCCCTGCTCCCCGAGTATCCGTTTGAGGGGCTGGGCGCCGAGTGGATTCCGGCGCTGGATGTGGTGGAGAACGCCAACGAGTTCGTGGTCAAGCTGGAGATTCCGGGGATTCACAAAGAGAACCTGGATCTCAATCTGACCGGTCAGTTCCTGAAGATCACCGGGAAGAGAGAAATGGCCACGGAGATCCCGAGCGAGGCGTTCCTGGTGAAGGAGCGGGTGTACGGCAAGTTCGTTCGGACGGTCCGGCTGCCTGTCCCGGTCATGGAGAACAAGGTGACCGCGACCTATGAGGAGGGCATGCTGGTTGTGCATCTCCCGAAGGCCACCCCGGCCCCGGCGAGCAAGATCATGATCAAGTAGGCCGTACCCCGATCCACGGCCGCTGCCGCGGATCGACTCAGGCGGGAACGGACTGGGCGCGCACAACGGCGAAGAGGTGCGCGCCCAGTCTCGTTTGGGGGGCCGGCCTCGCGGAACAGCGCGCCGGTTCAGGTCCCGTGGGAGGTGGCGCGCCAGCGGCCGCCCACGAACGTCCCCCCGATCACGTCGTTCCCTGCCCCGAACACGATCGCATCGAGAAGCTGTTCCACCGGGACCCCGGCAAGCGACGGGGTGTCGAGATTGATCACCACGAGGTCGCCCCAGGCGCCCGCCGCGATCCTTCCGGCATCGAGCCGCAAGGTGCGGGCGCCGCCCGTGGTAGCCGCCGCGAGGAGCGCGGCGGCCACATTGCCGTCGGCATCGGAGAGGGCGCCGCGCATTTCCCCGCGAAGCCGCTGCCCGTATTCCAGCCATCGCATGTCCTCCAGCGCCGACAGGCGGGCATTGGAATCGGTACCGAGGGAGAGCCTTCCGCCGGCGGCGTGCGGAGCGCCGAGCCCGGGAATGCCGTCGCCCAGGTTGCCTTCGGTGAGAGGGCAGAGACAGACCCTGCCGCCGGCGGCAAGGAAGCGCGCCATGTCTGCCGGCTCGGTGTGGGTGCAGTGGACGGCGGTGAAGTCGCCGCGGCCATCGAGGCAATCGAGGATCGCGGCCATCGGCGTGAGGCCGTAAGCGGCCCGGCATTCGTCGATCTCCCGGCGCTGCTCCTCGACGTGGATGTGGAAGGGGAGTCCCCGCCTCTGTGCCTCGTCGTACACTGCGCGAATCTGGTCGGGGTGCGCCGCCCGAATGCTGTGGGCCACCGCGCCGAGCGATTGGGTTCGAGGATCCACCCGCTTCGCCAGCACGTCCAACTGGCCGAGAAACCCGTCGACCGAGGGGGTGGCGAACCGGCGCTGCGCACCCTCCAGCGGGCGGCCGACGGCTCCGGTGGCATAGAATGCCTGGAGGAGGACTATTCTGATCCCGACCTCAGCGGCCGCCTCGAGCACCACGTCGTCCAGCGCGTAATCGTCGTCCCGCTCGTGGTGCACGTAGTGGAACTCGCCGACGCTCGTGATCCCGGCATCGCGCATCTCGCCGAAGGCCTGCATCGAGAGTGCCCGCAGAGTGGCGCGATCCAGCCGACCAACCAGGCCGTACATCGCCTCTCGCCAGGTCCAGAAGCTTCCCGCCCCCACGGGAAAGCGCTCTCCATGCCCGCGGAGGCCACGCTGGAAGGCGTGCGAGTGGGCGTTGACGAACCCCGGCAAGAGAGCGCAACGCGGGAGCCGCCGGCTCGGGGCGTGGCCCAGGGCGCCCACCGCCTCGATGGGTCCATCCTCGGCAACGGCCACCTGGAGGCCGGGCTCGAAGCGCGCGCCGGTCCAGGTCAGGTCCGCTTCCACCACGATCGGCGTCATTCCGGGCGGCACCGCTGCCGGATGATCCGGTCGAGAACGTCACCGGCACGGTCAAGCTCGGCCATGGGGACGAACTCGTTGGCCCGGTGCGCGTTCTCGATGTTCCCCGGCCCGAACAGCACGCATTCGAGCCCCATCCGCTGGAGCCATCCGGCATCGGTGGCGAACATCACGCTCCGCGACTCCCGCTGTCCTACCACACTACACATCTGCCGATAGATGTCCGCATCCTCGTTCAGGATCATCGCTGGACTCTCGCCCACGTATTCCAGCGTGAAGGGCGCCCCGGCGGCGGCCGGCGCGACGGTGTCCCGGATTCGGGCGATCATGTCCTCCGCTGTCATGGCGGGGAGGAGCCGTATCCCGAGTTGGATCTCGCACCGGCCGGGAATCACGTTGGCCGCGCTTCCGCCGTTGACGGTGCCGACGTTGAGGGCCGCGAAAGGCACTTCGGGGAACTGCTCGCCATGGGGCGGGCGCTCCTCCGCCATCCTCCGGCCCAGGTCCGACAGCGCCACGATGACCCGGCCCGCCGGCTCGATCGCATTCCGGCCGAGGTGGGGATACCCGCTGTGCGCTGCCGTCCCCTCAAAGGTCAGCCGGAGGCGGAGCATTCCCTTGTGGCTGCGTACCACCCGGAGCGAGGTCGGCTCGCCGATGACGACGCTGCGTGGGAGCAGGGCGGGATCGGCCCATGTCTCGGAGAATCGCCGGGCGCCAAGAGTGCCGGTTTCCTCGTCATAGGTGAACAGGAGGAGCAGCGGATGTTCGAGGGAGGCCGGATCGAGCGAGGCGAAGCGATTGACGGCGAGGGCCAGGAATCCCTTCATGTCGGCCGCGCCGCGGGCGACGAAGGTGTCGCCCACGGCGGTCAGGGTGAAGGGATCGCTCCGCCACTCCGGCTCCGGCGCCGGCACCACGTCCGTGTGGCCGGAGAGGATAAGCCCGCTGCCGTCGGACCGCTCGGGCCCAGCGGCGACGAGGAGGTTGGCCTTGTCCCCGCCTTCGGAGAGGATCCGGGTGATCCGGACGCCCGGCCTGTCCAGGTAGTCGGCGACGAAGTCCACGAACGGCAGGTTGCTGAGCGTGCTCGTCGTGTCGAACGCCGCCAGGCGCGCGAGCAGATCACGATCGGGCAGCATGGTGCGGGCGCCTACCCGACCAGCCCGACGAGCTCCGCCCACGCGTCGGCATCGAGGCTGGCCCCGCCCACAAGCACACCGTCCAGCTCCGGCCGCTCGAGCAGCGCCGCCACGTTGGCCTGAGTGACGCTTCCACCGTACAGGATCGGAACCCGGCCGCCAACCCCGCCCTGCGAGGTCGTGAATCGGATGAGCTCATGGACCTGGGCCGCATCGTCCGGAGTGGCGTTCTTGCCGGTGCCGATGGCCCAGACCGGCTCGTAGGCCATCACGACCTTCTCCCAGCTTTCCGCCGGTAGCCTCTCGACCAGGGCGCCCACCTGGCGCGTCACCACCTGCTCGGTCCTGCCCCCGTCTCGCTCGGCCAACGTCTCTCCGACGCAGATGAGCGGAATGAGGCCGCCCTTGAGCGCCGCAACGGCCTTTCTCGCCACCTGTTCGTCGGTTTCGCCAAACAGGTGGCGCCGCTCGGAATGGCCGGTCAGCACGGCGTGCGCTCCCGCCTCGATTGCCATGTCGACCGAAATTTCGCCGGTGAACGCACCCTTGGCCTCCCAGTGCGCGTTCTGGACTCCGACGACGATGTCGGGCCGGGAGCGAAAGGCCTCGGCAACGGCGGCAACCGTGACTACAGGGGGGAAGAACCAGAGTTCGCGGCCCTCCACCGGGCGAGTGAGCCCGACGAAGCGCTCGGCGAATGCCCGCCCCGACTCGGGGCCGTGGTTCATCTTCCAGTTGGCGGCATAGATCAGGCGACGGGTCATTCGCTCAAGCCTCATCGAGTGCGGCGACGCCAGGCAGTTCCTTGCCTTCCAGGAACTCGAGCGAGGCGCCGCCGCCGGTGGAAACATGGGTGATGCGATCGCCGAGCCCCGCCTGTGCCACCGCCGCCGCCGAGTCGCCGCCCCCCACCACGGTGATGGCGCCGCGATCGGTGGCCTCCGCCATGGCCCGGGCGATGGCCATCGTCCCCCGGTCGAACGGGGGAGTCTCGAACACCCCCAACGGGCCGTTCCACACGGCGGTCTCCGCCACCGCGCTCTGCGCGGCGAAGGCCTTGTCGGTTGCCGGGTCCACGTCGTAGACGGCCCACCCGGCGGGGATGGCGTCCCGGGCCACGGTGCGAGTCCGCGCGCCGGCCCCGAGGTCCTGAGCCACGACCGCTCCGCTTGGCAGCATGAGCTTGGTGCCCGCCTTCTTCATGAGCTCTCCCGCCAGTCCGACCTTGTCGCTCTCGACGAGGGAGTTCCCGGTCTCGAGCCCCATCGCCTTGAAGAAGGTGCACGCCATGGCTCCGCCGATCAGGATACGATCGACCTTGGGCAGCAGCGCGTCGATGAGATCGATCTTGCCGCTGATCTTGGCCCCGCCGAGCACCGCAACGAAGGGCCGCCTGGGATTGTTCAGCGCCTCGCCGAGGTAGCGCAGCTCGCGCTCCATGAGGAAACCGGAGACCGCCGGCTTGAGCAGCCGGGCCACCGCCTCGGTGCTGGCGTGGGCCCTGTGCGCCGAGCCGAAGGCGTCGTTGACGTAGAAGTCTCCCAGCGCCGCGAACCGGGACGCAAGCGCCGGATCGTTCTTCTCCTCGCCGGGATGGAAACGCGTGTTCTCGGCGACCGCGACCGCGCCACGGGGGAGCCGCCTGGTTTCGGCAACGGCTTCGTCGGACGTGGGGTCGGCGAGAAAGGTGACGGGCACGCCGAGGAGCTTCTCCAGCTCCCGGACCACCGGCTGCATCGAGTACTTCGCCTCCGGCCCCCCCTTGGGGCGCCCGAGGTGCGAGAGGAGCACGAGGCGGGCGCCGCGCTCGCGGAGAAAACGGAGGGTCGGGAGCGCGGCGCGGATGCGGGTGTTGTCGGTGACCACCCCGTCCTTGACGGGGCAGTTGAAGTCCACTCGAACCAGCGCCCGGCGCCCCTCCACGGCGGCGCCGAGGGATTCGAGCGTACGCTTCACAGGCGCTCTCCCACATACCGCAGGAGATCCACGCACCGAGCCGAGTAGCCCATCTCGTTGTCGTACCAGGAGGTGACGTTGACCATCGTCCCGTTGACCACGTTGGTGGAGAGGGCGTCCACCGTGCTCGACTGGAGCGAGCCGATATAGTCCACGGAGACGAGCGGCTCGTCGCTCACGGCCAGCACGCCCTTGAGCGGGCCCGACCTGGCCGCCTCCCGGAACGCGGTGTTCACCTCGTCGGCGGAGGTTGCCTTGTCCACGACGCACGAGAGCGCCACCACCGAGACGTCGGGCGTCGGCACCCGGAGAGCCACGCCATCAATCCTGCCCTTGACCTGGGGGATCACGAGCGAGGTGGCCTTGGCCGCGCCGGTGGTGGTGGGGATGATGGACATCCCCGCCGCGCGCGCCCGCCGGAGATCCTTGTGCGGGAAGTCGAGAATCACCTGATCGTTGGTGTACGAGTGCACCGTCGTCATGAAGCCGCTCACGAACCCGAACCGGTCCAGGATCACCTTCACCACCGGGACGAGGCAGTTGGTGGTGCAGCTCGCGTTCGAAATGACGTGATGCTTTGCGGCATCATACGCGGAGTGGTTGACCCCATAGACGATGGTGATGTCCTCATTCCTGGCCGGCGCGGAGATGATCACCTTCCGGGCGCCGCCCTTCAGATGGAGCGCCGCCTGTTCGCGGTCGGTAAAGCGGCCGGTGGACTCCAGGACCACGTCGACGCCCAGATCCTTCCAGGGCAGTTTGGCGGGGTCCTTCTCGGAGACGACGCGGATCGAATCGCCGTTGACCGCAATGGCGTCGGCCCCGGACGTCACGTCCCCGGGAAAGCGCCCATGCACCGAGTCGTACTTCAGCAGGTGGGCGAGCGTCCTGGTGTCGGTGAGATCATTCACGGCGACGAAATCGAGGTCCGTCGCCGTCATCGCCTGCGCGGCACGGACAACGTTGCGGCCGATCCGGCCGAACCCGTTGATGCCTACCTTGATCGCCATCATCACTCCTCGGTTGAGAGGCTGTCGTCAGCCCACCAGCTCGGGTGCCCTCGCGAAAGTCACCGCTTCGACGGCGGCGGCGCCGGCCAGCGCGAGTGCGGCACCGGCCTGGGCCAGCGTGGCGCCGGTGGTGAAGACATCGTCCACCAGCACACACCGCAGCCCGGCAGCTCCGGTTGCCCGGAATGCCCCCGCCACGTTCGCGTGGCGCGCTTCGGGGGTGAGCGCCGTCTGGGTGGGGGTTTCCCTCACCCGCGACAGGACGCCGGGGCGCACCACGAGCCCGGTGCGTGCGGAGATCGCCTGCGCGATCCGCTCGCTCTGATTGTAGCCGCGTTGGCGGAGACGCCGCGCGCCAAGCGGGATCGGTATCAAGGATACCTGCCCGGTCAATGGCGCCAACCCGCGCATCGACTCCGCGAGCGACTTGGCCACGCGCCACCAGCCCTGGTACTTGAGCTGGTGCACCGCTTCCCTGGCTCCACCTGTGAGCCACACCGCGCTGCGGACAGCCGTCAGGCCGGCGGGCCATGCGGAGCAGAGGCGGCATTCGAGACCCGCGATCGAGGGCTGCCCACAGCGGTGGCAGAGCGGGCCCGCAACCGGCCGCCATCGGCTCCGGCAGGGCCCGCAAATGAGCGCGTCACCCTCCACGACAGGGACCAGCGAGTCGCAGAGGAGGCACGCCGGAGGCAACAGCCACCGCTCGACCCCGGCCAGGGCGTCCGTGACTCGGCGGAGGCGGAACTCAGCGGAGTGCGGCATCGACGACTCCGCGCATGAGGTCCACCGGCGGGGAGAGGCCGGGAAACCAGCAGCGGAACGCCGCCGCGCCTTGTGCCACCAGCATCACCCGGCCGTCGCCGGCCCGGAGACCGGCCGCGCGCATCGCCCGTACCCATGCCGTCTCGCCGCGTGTGTACACCAAGTCGAGGGCGACGGCCGCGTGATGCGGCGGGCGGGCAATCGGGAGCGGCTGTCCGGGCTCCAGGCCGAGAGGGGTGGTGTTGATCACCACGGTGCAGTCGTCCGCCGAAGCCACCGGCACCCCGATTCCCTGGGCCCACGCCTGGAACCGGTCCCGTCGCTCCGCCGACCTGGACGCCGCCGCCAGGGCAAGGCCCCGTGCCCTCGCGGCCCCCGCCACGGCCCGCGCGGTGCCGCCGGTCCCCAGTACCAGCCACGAACCCGGGGGAGCCTCGAGCGTGTCGAGGGCGGCGCCGATGCCGGCGACGTCGGTGTTCTCGCCGACCGACCCGGTCTCGTCCCCCCAGAAGGTGTTGCAGGCCCCGAGCAACCGGGCCTCGCTCGTGCACCGGTCCACCGCGCGGGCCGCGGCCTCCTTGTGCGGCACGGTGACGTTGCCGCCGCCACCGGCTCGCGTGAGCGCGCCGATGAGAAGGGGGAGGTCGTCTCCGGAGCAGCGGAGGGGAACGTACGCGGCCGGCAGGCCCAGGGCCTTGAATGCGGCGTTGTGCATGGCGGGCGAGAGGGAGTGCGCGACGGGATCGCCGAGGATGGCGAAGACGCGCGTGGCGCCGTCGATCACCGCACCGTGCCGGCGACTCGGCTGACCACGGTCCCGATGAGGTCCTGAAGCTCGGTGAACGTCGCCCGGTAGGTGGTGAGGTCCGCGCCGTACGGATCGCTCACCTCGGTCTGCGCATCGTCGCGCCCGGCGTAGGCACCGAGGAGGCGAACCTTCCCCTCGCCTCCCAGCTCGGAGACGCGGGCGACGTGGTGGCCGGACATCGCGAGGATCAGGTCGGCACTGCGCACGAGGTCGCGGGTGAGCAGGCGCGCCCGGTGCTCGCTCAGATCGAGTCCCTGCTCCAGCCCCACGAGGTACGACGCCTCGGACACCGGCGCGCCGTCCCAGGCGCCCGTTCCGGCGGAGGACACGATCACCTGATCGAGCCCCTTCGCCGCCAGCGCGGCACGCAGGAGACCCTCGGCCGTCGGGCTGCGGCACGTGTTACCGGTACACACGAAGAGAATGTGCATGGTCGTGGGTAAAACATAGTAGGCTCAGGACGGATGGCTAAGGCGCCAACCTCCCCGCGGCGCGGCGAAGCTCGGGACGGGGAATCGCCCCTTCCCGAATGAGCCGCGGCATGGCTCCGGTGCAGTCGACCAGCGTGGAGGGGGGCACGTTGCCCAGCACTCCGCCATCGAGCACCAGGAGCTCTCCGCTTTCCACCTCTTCCTGAAACAGCTCCACCAGCCGGTCGGGGCCCGGCGCGGGAGGGCCGCCGGGGCGATTGGCCGACGTGGACGTGAGAGGCCGGCCCATGGCGGTCACCAATCGGGCTACGCCGCGGTGGGACGTGTGCCGAACCGCGATTCCGCCCTCACGACCCCGCAGCTCCTCCGGCAGGTTCCCCTCTCCGCCGCGAAGCACCAGCGTCAGCGGCCCCGGCCAGAAGGCGTCCGAGAGGGCCCGGGCGGACGCCGAAAAGACCAGCCCCCACGCCTCGGCCATCCCCCGGGAGTCCACCAGGAGCAGGAAAGGCTTCCCTGGCTGGCGCCCCTTGATTGCGGAGAGCTTCTCCAGGGCGGGAGCGGTGGGGCCCGAGCCGAGTCCATAGACGGTCTCGGTGGGATAGCCGAGAAGCCCGTCGGCGGCCAGATGACGCACGGCCGCTGGGATGGCCGAGTCGACCTGGACCGGCGTCTGGAACGGCAGAATCATGGGCCAGCCCCCGCCATGAGCTCGGCCAGGGCGAGATCCTCGGGCGTGGTGATCTTGAGATTGCGGGTCGAATCGGGCACCAGGCGCACCGCGACGCCGCTCCACTCCACCAGCTCCGCGTCGTCGGTGGCGGTCCGACCTTCGGCGGCCGCGCGCTGATGGGCGGCGGCCAGCACCGGCCGGGGAAATGCCTGGGGAGTCTGGGCCCGCCACAGGTGCTCTCGCGGCAGCGTGCGGACGATGCGCGAGGGATCGGACGCCGCCGCTTCCTTGAGCGTATCGTTGAGCGGGACGGCGGCAATGGCGGGCTCGCCGCGGCGCGCGTGCACAATGACGGCGTCAATGACCCCCCGCTCGACGAGCGGGCGCGCGCCGTCGTGCACCACCACAACGGCGCAGTCGGTTCCCAAGACGCGCAGCCCTGCCGCCACCGAATCGCTCCGGGCCGCGCCTCCCGGTGCGAGCAGGAGCCGTTCGCCAATGAGCTCGGCGAGAAAGGAAGGCGGGGACGCCGCATCGGGGGGCGGAAGCACCAGCACCACGCGGATGACATCGGGATGGGCCAGGAACGGCCGGAGCGCCCACAGGACCATTGGGACGCCGCGGATCGGCTGGTATTGTTTGGAGACAGGCCCACGGAAGCGGGTCCCCTGCCCCGCGGCGACGACTATCGCGCCGACGTCACGCGGCAAGCGCCCGCACCAACTGCTCGACGTGATCCAATCCGACCATCGAGATGCCCGCGACCTGCGGCGCGCTCCGGGCAGCACCGAAGACGCGCCGGAAGCCGAGCCGGGCGGCCTCCGCAATGCGGCGCTCGACCGCGCCGCTCGGGCGAATCTCGCCGCCCAGCCCGATCTCACCGAGGAAGATCACGTCCGCGGGAGCGGGACGATTGAGAAGGCTGGAGACCAGCGCCGCCGCCACCGCCAGGTCGGCGCCCGGCTCGCTGACCCGGACCCCTGCGGTGACCTGCACGAAGACGTCGAGATCGGCGAAGGAGGTCTGGGCCCGGCGCTCGAGCACCGCCAGGAGGACGGCGAGCCGTTTGGGGTCGAGACCGGTGGCCACCCGCTGCGGCGTGCCGTAGCCCGACTTGGCGGCCAGGGCCTGCACTTCGACCAGTACCGGGCGGGTGCCCTCCATGAGGGCGGTGACGGCGCTGCCGCTGATGCCGGCGGCCCGGGCGGCCAGGAAGACCGCCGAGGGGTTCGGCACCGGGACCAGCCCGCTCTCCGTCATGGAGAAGATGCCGAGCTCGTCCACCGGTCCGAAACGATTCTTGGTGGTGCGGAGGAGGCGGTAATCGAGGGTGACCTCGCCCTCGAAGTAGAGCACCGTGTCGACGATGTGCTCCAGGGTCTTCGGCCCCGCGATCCCGCCGCCCTTGGTGACGTGCCCCACGACGATGACAGCGGTGCCGCTCTCCTTGGCGAACCGCATGAGCTGGCCGGAGCACTCGCGCACCTGTCCGACGTTGCCCGGCGCGCTCTCGAGCGTGTCGGTGTACACCGTCTGGATGGAGTCGATGACCACGACGTCGGCGGCCAGGGCACCGGCGGCTCCGATGATGGCCTCGAGGCGGGTCTCGCCCAGGACGTGCACGGCGCCGGCGTCCTCGGTGAGGCGGTCGGCGCGGAGCCGGAGCTGATCGGGCGACTCCTCGCCGCTGGCATACAGAACGGTTCGCCCCGCGGTCTCGAGCCTCGCCGCCGCCTGGAGGAGCAGCGTGGACTTTCCGATGCCCGGCTCGCCGCCGATAAGGATCATGGACCCCGGGACGATGCCGCCGCCGAGGACGAAGTCGAACTCCGGAAGACCGGTCCGCCAGCGCGCCAGCGGCTCGGTGGCGACATCGCGGAGGCGGGCGGGCGGGACGATGCCGGCAGCTTTCCCCGACCGGGCCCCGCGCCCGCGCGCCGAGGGGCGCACAACCGCCACGGGCTCCTCCGCCACCGTGTTCCAGGCCCCGCATTCCTCACACCGCCCCGCCCACTTGGGATGGTCGTGCCCGCACTCGCTGCAGCGATAGACCGATGTGCTCCTGGCCATTGCTACTGCGGCTCCTCCCGGATGGTGATGTTGTCGAATCGGGTGTACTCGCGGGTGAACCGGAGCTGCACGTCGCCGGTGGGGCCGTTGCGGTTCTTGGCCAGCATGATGTCGGCGAGCCCGCGCTTGGTTTCGTCTTCCCGGTCGTAGTATTCCGCCCGGTGGATGAAGATCACGAGATCGGCATCCTGCTCGATGGCACCGGAGTCGCGGAGGTCGGAGAGGATCGGCCGGCGATCGCCGCCGCGCTGCTCGGACGCACGGGAGAGCTGGGACAGCGCGATGACCGGAATCTCCAGCTCCCGGGAGAGCGCTTTGAGGGAGCGGGAGATGTCGGAGATTTCCTGCACGCGGTTTTCGGCGTGCTCCGGGCTCCGCATGAGCTGGAGGTAGTCGATCACGATGAGCCGCAGGTCGTTGTCGATCTTCAGGCGGCGCGCCTTGGAGCGCATCTCGAGCAACGAGAGCGACGGCGAATCGTCGATCCAGAGCGGGAAGCTCCCCAGCAGGCCGGCGGCCCGCGCGATGTGCGAGTAGTCGGTTTCGCCCATCGTGCCCTGCCGGACCCGGTGGCTATCCACGCGTCCGGTGGCGGTGAGCAGGCGCTGGACCAGGGACTCCTTGGACATTTCCAGCGAGAAGATGGCGACGCCATACCCCTCGGATGCCGCATTGGCCGCGACGTTGAGGCAGAAGGCGGTTTTCCCCATGGAGGGGCGGGCCGCGACGACGACCAACTCCGATTTCTGAAACCCCGACGTCAGCGAATCCAAATCTAGGAAGCCGCTCGGCACTCCGGTAACCGCTTTGCCGCTCTTCTGGAGCAAATCGATGCGCTCGATCGCCGGCAGCAACATCGCCTTGATCCGGGTGAAGCCTTCCTCGTGGCGATGCTGCGAGATCTTGAAGATCCGCGATTCGGCGACATCGAGGAGATCGTGCGCCGTCGAGTGGCCGTCATAGGCCTCGGTGATGATCGAGGTGGAGGCCTCGATCAGGCGGCGGAGCACGGCCTTGTCGCGGACGATCTTGGCGTGAAACTCGAGGTTGGCGGCCGTGGGGACGGCGTCCACCAGGTCGGCCAGGTAATCCAGGCCCCCGGCCGCTTCCAGCTCGCCCCGGCGGAGCAGCTCATCGCGGAGCGTGATGTGGTCGATGACGACGCGCCGCTCGGTGAGCGCCAGCATCGCCCGGAACAACCGGCGATGGCCCTCCCGGTAGAACATCGTGTCGTCCACCAGCTCCGCGGCACGAAGCGCAGCGTCCTGGTCGAGCATCATGGCCGCCAGCACCGCCTGCTCGGCTTCCTGGTTCCACGGCGCCGCGCGACCGACGTACGGATCAGCGATCGAGAAGTTGTCGGACGATACGAATGTCATCCCAGGCGGGCTTCTTCCAGTTCGGGTTTCGGAGCAGTGCCGCCGGATGGTAGGTGACGACCAGCGGGATACCGTTCAACGTATGCACCTTCGAGCGCAGCTCTCCCAGGCTCTTGCGCACGCCGAGCAGCGCCGCGGCGGCCGTCCCGCCGAGCGCGACGATCAACTTCGGCCGGACAAGTTCGATCTGGCGATGGAGGTAGGGGATGCACGCGGCGATCTCATCGGGCAATGGCGTCCGGTTATGGGGCGGGCGGCACTTGACGACGTTCGTGATGTACACCGTTTTCCTGGGAACTTCAATAGCTTCGAGGATGTCGTCGAGCAGCTTGCCCGCCGGCCCCACGAACGGACGGCCCGAGGCATCCTCCTGTTTCCCCGGTCCCTCGCCCACCATCATCAGCTCGGCGTGGGGATCTCCCTCGCCGGGCACCGCCTTGATGCGGTGGACGCAGAGGTCGCAGCACGAGGTCGAACGGATCCGCTCCGCGACCTCGTCGAGGGTAGCGAGGTCCGAAAGATCGGCGCCGAGGAGGACCGGGGCCGGCGTCTGGACCTGAAGCCCAGCCCCCGGAATGGGCGGCGCACCCTTCTTCCACTTCGGTTCGCCCTCCGTTGCCAGCGTCTTCAGCGCGGGCGGAGCCTCCCACGTGAGAGGCCCTTCCACGAACACCTCCGCGCCCCCCAACTCGATCTGCTGAGCGAGATACCGCCGCCGCTCGTCAGCCAAGGGACCGCTCCACCGCGTCGAGGATGGCCTCGGCCACCTCGCGTTTGGACTGGAGCGGGAGAATCCGTGCCTGACCGTTCCGGCCGAGCAGCGCCACCCGGTTGGTGTCCACCTCGAATCCTGCCCCCGGCTCGAGGGCGTCGTTCACCACGATCAGGTCGAGCGCCTTGCGCTCGAGCTTGGCCCGGCCCTTGGCCAGGGCGTCGCCGGTCTCGAGGGCAAAGCCGACGGTGACGCTACCGGGGCGGCGCGCCTCGAGGGTCCCGGTGAGGATGTCGTCCGTCGGCTCCATCGGGATCGCCAGCGCGCCATCGATGCGCGACCGTTTGCTCGCGCTCGGCGTGCTGGGCCGGAAGTCGGCCGGGGCCGCCGCCATCACCAGGACGTCAGCTGCCCCGAGCTCTTCCCGCACCGCGGCCTCGAGCTGCTTCGTCGTCTCCACCTTGCGCACCTGCACACCCACCGGAGCCGGGAGGGCGACGGGCCCGGAGATGAGCACGACCTCCGCCCCGCGCAGCCAGGCGGCTTCCGCGACCGCGTAGCCCATCTTGCCGCTCGAGCGGTTGGTGACCACCCGCACCGGATCGATGGCTTCCCGGGTGGGGCCGGCGGTCACGACCACGCGGCGGCCCGCCAGGCGGCCGCCGCCCCGGAGCACCCTGAGCGCATGCGCGAGGATGACTTCCGGCTCGCTCATGCGGCCGGGACGGTCGGACGGCCCTTCGGCGAGCGCGCCGATTTCCGGGCCGACGATCGTCACCCCGCGGGCCCGCACCCGCTCGAGATTGGCAACGGTCTGCGGATGGGCGAACATCTCGTCGTTCATGCCCGGCGCGAGGACGATCGGCGCGGTGGCGGCGAGCAGCATGGCCGCCAGGAGATCGTCCGCCAGTCCCTGCGCCATCCGGGCGATGAGGTTGGCGGTGGCGGGCGCCACCAGAAGGAGATCCGCGCCCTGGGCCAGGCGGACATGGGAGAGCGCCCCGCCTCGCTCCCAGAGGGAGGAGAGGACGGGGCGCCCGGTGAGCGCTTCGAAGGTCAGAGGCCGCACGAACTCGGCGGCGCCCTGGGTGAGCACCGCGTCCACCTGTGCGCCCGCCTCGACGAGGCGGCGGGCGAGAATGCAGCTCTTATAGGAGGCGATCCCGCCCGACACGCCGAGGACGACGTGCCGGCCGGCCCACGTGGTCACGCCTCGGAGCGGCGGCGGCGGACCAGCTTGTAGTTGAGATCGCCGTCCACCAGGCTCTGCATCGCCTTGGTGGTGAGCTTCTCCCCGCTGGTGTTCAGCTGGTCCTTGGGGAACTCGTTCAGATAGCGCGCGAACTTGGCCGCGACGAGCACGCCGAGGTACTTGTTCCCGGCCTGCCGCGCGACTTCATCGGGTGTCGTGATGCGCATGCACCGAACTCCTTTGCCTAGATTTTTTCCGCCGCCTGAAGCACGTCCCGCCGCAGGCGATCCGCCAGCTCGAGAAGTCCATCCTGCCGGGCGACCCGCAGGGCCTCCGCATCGAGAATCGCCTTGACCTGTGCGACGGCGTGCGCGAGCGTGTCGTTCACGATGGCGTAATCGTATTCGCCCACGGCGGCCAACTCGTCTCCCGCCCGCGCGATCCGTTCGCGCACCGCGGCCGGCCCGTCGGTGTTGCGGCCGACCAGGCGCTCGATCAGCACCCCGGCCGAGGGAGGAAGCACGAACAGGTGCAGCGCATTCGGGAAGCTCGCCCGGATCTGCCGCGCCCCCTCGATCTCGATGTCCAGTACCGCGTTCTTCCCCTGCCCCAGAATGCCCTCGACCTCGGCCCGAAGCGTCCCGTAGAGCTGGCCGAAGTGCATGTTCGACTCGAGAAAGTCGCCGGCATCCCGGCGCCGGAGGAATTCCTCGCGAGTCAGGAAGTGGTAGTCGATCCCGTCCCGCTCGCGCTCCCTCATGGGGCGGGTGGTGGCGGACACCGAGTATCCCAGATCGTCCCGCTCTTCCAGCAGCCGCCGTGCGATGGAGGTCTTCCCGCCGCCGGAGGGCGAGGAGAGAACCAGGAGGAACGGTTTCACTCGAGATTCTCGAGCTGTTCCCGGAGCTTCTCGAGCTCCCCCTTCATCGCGATCACATGCTGTGCGATGTCCGCGTCGTTCGCCTTGGAGCCGATCGTGTTGACCTCGCGGCCCAGCTCCTGGGCCAGGAAGCCCAGCTGCTTTCCGGCCGGACGGTCGCCCCCGAGCGCCTCCCGCACCGC
>CAYYXP010000229.1:0-23236 GCA_964475685.1 uncultured Gemmatimonadaceae bacterium
CGGAAGCGTCGCGAGCCCCAGCCGGCGATACAACTCGCGGTCCTCCGCCCCGAGGGCGCCGAGATGGGCCCGAATCGTCTCGACATCGCCTCGAACGATCGGCCCGGTGAGCGCCGCCGCGGCCCCGGCATCGAGGTTGGAGGCCGCCCCCCTCAACAGCGGCAGATAGACTCTCCCAGCATCCCCATCGGGAATCCCCGCCTCGCGCGCCAGCCGCTCCGCCACGCCCGCGAGCGCGACAAGAAAATTGGCCGCGAACACCGCCCCTGCGTGGTACGCCGGCTTGGCTGCGGCGGTGAGTCGTATCGGATGCATCCCGAGCATCAGCGCCAGTCCCTCGCCCTCGGCCTCGGCGCGCGAATCGCCCTCGACGCCGGCATAGGCGCCGAGGAAGCGCGCAGGCGCCGTGATAGGATCGGCGATGGTCTGGAGGGGGTGGAAGGAGCCCAGGCCGGCGCCGGTCGGGGCGAGAGCCCCGAGAACGCGCCGGTCGAGCAGCCCGGAAAGGTGGAGCACCACCTGGGAGGAGGTGATCGCCTCCCGCCGGGCGAGAGCAGCGGCCGCTTCGGCGATTGCGTCATCCGGTGTGGCGACAACCACGACATCCGAGGCCAACGTCACCTCGGCCCAGTCCCCGGGGAAAAGCACGAGGGGCTCGGCCACCGGCCGCGGCGTCCGGGCGAGGAGGGTGACTCCCGCACCGGCACGGCCGAGGGCGATGGCCAGCCCCTGTCCCATTCTCCCCGCGCCTACTATCGCGATTCGCCGCAGCGTCGGGGAGACTCCTCTCCGGGCCGGAGGCCCGCTAGTTCTGCGCCGGCGAGGCCGCCTTCATGGCAGTGGCCAGGCTCATGAGATCCTGCGGGCTCTGCGCCTTCCGGAGAAGATCCATGGCGGCCTGCAACTGCTCGTCGTCCCTGGCCCGGCGCTGGAACTCGGCCGGCCTGCCGAAGACGTAGCGGGCGATCTCGTATCCCAGCTGATCGTCCACCAGGCGCGAGGCGGAATCGAGGGTGGCCGACGGCAGGTCCACCCCCTTCGCCTTGAGCTTCTGCGCCACCTGCTGCCTCATCGCGGCCGTGACCTTGAAATCCGCCGACTTGACCGCGCCGCTCTTCTTGATGTCGAGAGCATAGGAGGTGAGCACGTCGCGGTACTGCGGCACGTGGTTGCCCAGCTCCCTGGCAAACGCCCTTTCGCCGCTCGTCAGGCTGTCGGGGCGAATCACCAGGTCGGGAACGATCCCGCCGCCGCCGCGCACGATCCGGCCCGCGTCGGTATGGAAGATCGGACGCTGCCTGATGGCGGAATCGGAGTGCTCCCTGCTGCCTCCGGGCACACTGTCCGCCGCATCAATTGCCGCCTGCTCCGCCTGGTCTTCCTCGCTCCTGGCCAGCCGCTGGATGGTCCGCCCGCTCGGAGTGTACCAGCGGGCGGTGGTCAGCTTGAGCGCCACGCCGTCTCCGAGGGGAAAGAGCGTCTGCACCAGCCCCTTGCCGAAGGTGGGAGTGCCGACAACCACGGCGCGGTCATGGTCCTGCAGCGCACCGGCGATGATCTCCGCGGCGCTCGCTGTGCCCTCGTTCACGAGGACGACAATCGGCAGCTCGGGCCATGCCTGCCTGGCCTCGTCGTAGAACTCCTTGGTGGAACCGCGGGCGCGGCCGCGCGTGGCGACGATCTCCTGCCGGGCATCGAGGAAGAGATCGGCCACCTTCACTCCCTGGTCCATCAGGCCGCCCGGGTTGAGCCGGAGGTCGAGGATGAGCGATTTCATCCCCTTGGCCTTCATCCCGGTGATCTGCTCCTTCAGTTCGTCCGCGGACGTCTCGGCGACAGGGTTCAGCGAGATGTATCCGACTCCGCCGTCGAAGAGGGTGCCGGCCGGCACCGACCGAACGTGGATCTGGGCCCGGGTCAGGTTGTAGGTGATGGGTTCCGCGATGCCCGACCGCCGGACCGCGATGGTGATCTTGCTGCCCGCTTCACCGCGCAGCGCCTTGACCGCCTGATCGTTCTTCCACCCCTCGGTGGACTTCCCGTCAACCTCGATGATCTGATCGCCGGTCTGCACTCCGGCCCGCTCGGCGGGCGTCTCCGGCAGCGGTGCCACGACGGTGATCCAACCCTCCCGCACGTCTATCTGGATGCCGAGTCCGGCGTAGTTCCCCGAGGTATGCTCGGAGAGCATCCTGTAGTCGTCACCGGTGAGGAGCACGGAATATGGATCGTTGAGCTGCTCGAGCATGCCGCGGGCGGCCTGATCGTAGAGCTGGCTCTCCCCGATCGAATCGACGTAATAGGCGTTGACGTGACCGAGCACGTCGTCGAAGAGGCGGGCCTGCTGGTACACGTTGCCGCCACTGGCGACGCCGCGCTGCAGCAGCCAGCCTCCGCTCAGGAATGACAACACCGCCACCACCCCGATGACTCCCCACCGCTGCCTCATGACTGCCTCCGCTCCCGCTTGTCGTCGCCTCTCAATCGGTCGCGCCGCCGAATCTTTCGGGCGCCATCCGAACGACCTCCGCCCACGCGGCCTGCAAGAGCCGGTCCGGCGGCAACCGACCATCCAAATGTCGCACCCCATCCCCCCGCACGGCCAGGTAGTAGTCGCTGACCCGCTCCAGGAACTCGGGATCCTCCCGATCGAGGCGGTCCAGCTGCTTCCCCGCCGCCTCCTGCCGCGCCCGGCCTGCGCCCGGCGGCAAGTCGAGGATCAGGGTGAGGTCGGGCTGGAGCCCGCCCGCCGCGGCCTTGTTGGCCGGGAGCACCACCTCAGGCGGGAGGCCCCGGCCGATCATCTGGTACGCTTCGGTGGACAGCGCGAACCGGTCGGACAGCACCGTCCGCCCCTCCGCGAGCGCCGGCGACACGACGCGCTGCACCAGGTCGGCGCGGGCGGCGAGATAGAGAAACAACTCCGCCAGCGGCCCCACCGGGTGCGCCGGATCGAGCAGTGCCTCACGGGCGATTTCGGCGGCCCGCGTGCTGCCCGGTTCGCGGACCACGACGGGATCGACCCCCCGCTCCCGCATCCGAGCAGCCAGAGGCTCCATCAGGGTGGACTTGCCGGAGCCCTCCGGTCCCTCGAGTACGACGAAGAGGCCGCGGCGGCTCATCCCAGCGTGATGATGCTGCTGGTCGCCCCCTTGTCCATCCCTTCGCTGATCTGCTGGTTCACCTTCGCCATGAGCTTCTCGAAGTTCGCACGGGCGACGACGTATGCCTGGCCCACGGTGCTCATCTCCAGGTCCCGGACGGCGTTCTCGTAGGCCTCGGTGGTGACCTGGTCCGGCATCTTGCCGGTGGAGACCGCCTGATCGACCTGCCGGGCGAGCGTCTGGATCTGATCCAGCATGGCGACCGTCTGGGTATCCTCGCGAAGGGACGACTCGGCCCGGCGAAGGGCCTGATGCTCCGTCGACTGCCCGATCAGCCGCCCGAGGTCCTGCGCCTTGTCCCAGATCACGTTGTGTCGCTCCTCCGCGCGAGCAGATACCGCTCGCGGCCGAAAAGGTCTGCGTGGACGGCGACGTCCGTCCATCCGAGCGCCCCAGCCCGTCCGGCGCACTCCGCCGCCCGAGAGCAATCTATTTCCATCGCCACCCAGCCACCGGCACGAAGAACCGCCCGACCTTCGTCGAGCAGGCGGGTGATGGATTCAAGCCCGTCGGTGCCTCCCACCAGCGCTTCCCGCGGCTCCCATGCCCTCACCGAAGGGTCGAGCGTCGCGTACTCGTCCCCCGTAAGATAGGGGGGATTCGATACCAATGCGTCGAATGACCCGGGCCGGAGTGAGCGGCAGAGATCCCCCTGCACCAGCAGTACCCGGGCGCCGGTCAGGTCCCGGTTTTCCCGGGCCAACGACAACGCGGCGGACGACACATCTGTGGCCACGACTTCGGAAAACCCACCCTCGGTCGCGAGGCTCAGCGCGAGACATCCGCTGCCGGTGCCGACGTCGGCGATGCGGCCGGTGCGCACGACACCAAGGAGCAGATCGACCAGCCCCTCGGTTTCCGGCCGGGGGATCAACGCCCGACGATCCGAGACCAGATCGAGGTGCCGGAATCCAGCCCGGCCGATGACGTGCGCTAGCGGTTCTCCCGCCGCACGCCGGTGCACGGCCGCATGGAACTGCTCCGCACCGGTTCCCGCCGGCCCGTCCCCATCGAGCACCCCTGCGCCCGGTGGACCACCGCCGACCGCCGCCCACACCGCGAGCGCCTCGCGCCTGGGCGCGGAAACTCCGGAGGCGGCGAGGCGGGCCGCGCCTTCGCTCACCAGCTCGCGAATGGTGACCTCCGTCTCAGGCATCCTGCTCCTGCCTGCTCGCCATTCTCAGCGCGCTCACGACCGAATCGAGATGCCCGTTCATGACGTCGCCCAGATTGTGCACCGAGAGATTGATCCGGTGGTCGGTCACCCGGCTCTGGGGAAAGTTGTACGTCCGGATCTTGGCGGAGCGGTCGCCGGTGCCCACCATCGCGCGGCGGTCACGCGCGCGCGCCGCCTCCTGCTCGGCGATCATCCGGTCGAGCAGCCGGGCGCGCAGGACCTCGAGCGCCTTGATCTTGTTCTGCAGCTGGGATTTCTGGTCCTGCTGGCTGACCACGAGACCGGTCGGCAGGTGAGTCACCCGCACGGCGCTGTCGGTCGTGTTGACGCTCTGCCCTCCGGGACCCGACGAGCGGAAGACGTCGATCTTGAGATCCTGCGGATCGATCTTCACGTCCACGTCCTCCGCCTCGGGGAGAACCGCAACGGTAGCGGCCGAGGTGTGAATGCGCCCCTGAGTTTCCGTGGCGGGGACCCGCTGGACGCGATGCACCCCCGACTCGCGGCGGAGGAGACCGAACGCCTCGGGCCCGCGCACGGCGACGATGGCCTCCTTGAGGCCGCCGAGCGTTCCGTCGCTCAGTGAGATCGGTTCCCACCGCAGGCCGTGCCGCTCGGAGAAGCGCTGATACATGCGGTAGAGATCGGCGGCGAAGAGCGCCGCTTCGTCCCCGCCGGTGCCGGCGCGGATCTCGATGATCGCGTCGCGGTCGTCGTGGGGATCGCGCGGCATGAGGAGCGCGTGAAGCTCCTCGCTGATCTGGGCGATTTCTGGTGGGAGGCGGACCAGGTCGGCCTTGGCCAGCGCGGCGAGCTCGGGATCGGCCTCCCCGCTGAGCTCCCGGGCCTGGCCGAGCTCGTTTTCAAGCTTGGCGAGCCGCTCGGCGAGACGGACGATGGGGGCGAGCCGGGTGTGCTCGCGGCCGAGCGACTGGAGTTGGGCGGGGTCCCGGGCGACTTCAGCATCGGACAGTGCCCGGCTCACTTCCTCCGCCCTGGCCAGCGCCTGGCGGAGTCGGGACTCCACGCGTTACGCCTTGGGCGCTGCGACCGCCGGCTCGGTCTGGTACCTCCGGCGGAACCGATCCACGCGTCCGGCGGTGTCCATGAGGCGCTGCTTGCCCGTGAAGTACGGGTGACACTGCGCGCAGACTTCCACGTGTATGGACGCGGCGGTGGAACGAGTCTCGAACTTGTTTCCGCACGCGCACACGGCGGTGAGCTTGCGATACGGCGGATGAAGGTCTGGCTTCACGTCGGCTCCTGGTTGGTGCGAAGCCCCATATTATAACCGGCATTCCCGGGCTCAGGCAAGGAGCCGGCCGGCCCGCTGATTGACACCGTGCTAGCCTGCAAGTATGCTACCCCCAACTACTTCCGCTACCCGAGACGGCCTGTGGGCAGGCTGCTCTCCCTCTGACAGGAGGCGGCATGGGACGGCCATGGCGGCGGCGGCTGGCTTTGGCGGGAGTGGTACTGGCGGCCCCACTGCAGGCCCAGAACTCCCCTCCCGCCTTCGCCGTGCTCCCGTTTGAGAACGGCGGCTCGTACGGGCAGGAGAAGGAGATCTTCCTGGCGCTGGAGCTGGGCATTCCCGCCACGATATCGGCTGCGCTGGGGGCGCATCCGGGAGTGACGGCCGCAGATCCCGGCCGTATGCTCTCCGCCATGAAATCGCAGGGCCTGGCCCCGGGGCGGCCGGTCGACGCCGCGACGGCGAGCCAGATCGCCAAGGCCGCCGGAGCCGGCTACGCGGTGACCGGTAGCTTCGTGGATTTCTACGGCAAGATCCGCATCAACGCCCGGCTGGTGGACGCGCGGAGCGGGCAGATCGTCAAGGTCGTCTCGAATGACGACCCAACGCTCCAGGATCGGGCGCGTCTCGGAGCGATCATCCAATCGGTGAACGAGAAGCTTGCGGCCGCCGCGGGCCTCTCACCCTTCCCCCCCGACGCGGCGGCGCGCATCGGCGCCATTCCCACCAACGCGCTCAATCAGTTCAGCCTCGGGCTTCTCTCCGAGAGCCGGGGCGACAGGGCCAAGGCCGCCGAGGCCTTCCAGCGAGCTCTCGCCGCGTACCCGGACTATGTCCAGGCGCGAGAGGCGCTCCAGCGCGTCAAGGCCGGTTAGCGCAGGCGACGAAGGGCGGCGGCGACACCGACGTGGGCCGGGACCGCAAGCGCGATCACCGGCCCATTGACTTGCTGGAACCAGGGAAGGAGCTGAAGCACCAGGCCGGCGAGCGAGAGCAGCGCGATGCCGACGGAGAGGCCGGTGACGGCGGAGGACTTGCTCCCCCGCAAGGCGCCCGGCAGCAACGGCAGGAGCGCGAGAGACAGGGGGTTCATCTGCAGAAGATTCTCGTTGCACGCGGCCATGGCATGATCGGTCAATCCCCAGAGACCGGCCAGGACGACGCCGGAAAGACCTGCCAGTAGCGCCCACCCGGCGGCAAGGATGAGAAAGGTGGTTCGCGCGGGGCCGTTGGTCCGCGCCCTCCTGGCGAGCCCGAGCGCTGCGGCCCCGATCGCGAGACCGATCGCGAGGTATCGAAAAATCCAGTTCGGCGGCGAGTCGGGAGGAACCGGCGCGCTCGACTCGAAAAGAGTGCGCTCCGCCTTCACCAGGGGGACATCCGCTCCACCGGGGCCGGTGACCTTCACGTGCCGGAGATGGTCCCGCATCGCAACCGGTATGAACATCTCCTCCCAGGCGGAGATGGGGCGATCCACCCGCTCGCCGAGCGCAAGCAGGAGGCCGGTGAAAATGAGCGGAGTGTTGGCGGTGAGCCGCTGGGTGTGGTGCCGGAAGGTCGTGCCGGCCGGCAAGGACGCGGTCTGGCGCCGGATGGCGCCGCCGACCACCCGGTCGAGGGCGTCGCGGATCCGGGTCGAGCAGTTGTCGAGGTAATAGTCGTAATGATAGAACTTGTGGTCCGGCTGCTCGTTCCACTGAAGAAACCGCTGGAGGTCAAGCCGTGCGGCCGGGGGAATGTCCAGCTCCTGGACCCAGACCGACCGGTTGTCCCGCTGGTATTGCCGGAGGTAGCTCTGCGCCGGGAATCCCGCCATCCAGTACCACATTTGCCCGCGGACGAACCGCAGGATGAAGTTCTCCTGGCGGAAGTCGAAGAGGCCGTAGTTGTAGGCCTGGTCGGTGCCGTGGGCCGAATCGTGAATCCAGATCGCGTTGTGCCCGAAGCGCTCCCAGACCTCCCGGCCCGGCCCGAAGGTCATCACGTATACGGTGAGATCGGAGCCGGGCTCGGGAGGGGCCTGTGCCGCGGACGCGCGAGGCGGCACGAGCGCCGCCATGACCAGCAACGCGGAGAACAGCCTCACAACGTCACGTCGCGGCCGTCCGCTGCCGAGCGGTAGATGGCGTCCACCACCCGGTGGAGCACCAGGTGCTCCTGGAGATCGGGCACCCTGGCTTCGCCGGCGATCGCGGCTATGAAGTGGGCCCACTCCGCGCGGTAGGAGGCGGTGAAGGGATTCTCCCGGCTGCCCGCGCTGGTGGGAGAGACGTTGGTCGGGATTCCGTGCAGCTCCTTCCAGACGGTGAGCGGGTTGATCGCCGCGGTCCCCTTGCTGCCACGGATCCCTACCCCGAACCGCTCGCCCTCCCCGACATGCCGCCAGGTCACATCGAGGAAGACGGAGATGTCGCCCTCGCAGACCACGAACGCGCTGCCCGACTGCTCGACCGACCGTTCGCGCGCGTCGGCGTCCTCGCTGGCGCTCACCCGGACCGGCGTCGGGTTCCCCGCCAGCCACAACTCGAGATCGAGAATCGACAGGCCGAGATCGAGAATGGCGCCGCCGCCGGACTGATCGCGGCGCTGCCGCCATCCGAGCGGGGTCCGTCCGGGCCGGAAGACGTGCCAGCTGCCTCGGACGCTCTCGATCCGTCCCAGCTCCCCGGCCTGCACGAAGCTGCGGACGATCTCCACATCGGGGCGGTAGCGGTGATTCATCCCCACCATGACCACCCGGTCGCGCTTCTCCGCGGCGCGGATGATCCGCTGCACGGCGGCCGCGTTCATCGCGAGCGGCTTCTCGACCAGGACGTGGACATTGGCCGAGAGCGCCGCGAGGATGTGGGACTCGTGCAGGTGGTTCGGCGAGCAGATGACGATGGCGTCCAGCGATTCGAATTGGAGCAGGTCCTCGATGTCGTCGAGGGCGTCCTTGATCCCGAAGCGGTCGGCAAGCGCCCGCGCCTTGGGCAGGTCCGTATCGCAGATGGCCTGGACCTCGACCGTCTTGAGCTTCTTGAGCACCGGCAGGTGCGCCACCTGGGTGATCGCGCCGCCACCGATGATGCCGACACGGAGGCGCTCGCTGGTGGCCCGGCTGGCAGTCATCTCCGTATCTCCTCAGTAGAGGTGCTCGAGCGTCGCGCCCGGGTAGTAGGCCGCGAGGATCTGCTGGTAGTCGTGGCCGGCGCGGGAGCGGCCCACGGCGCCCCACTGGCAGAAGCCGACCCCGTGGCCGGCGCCCGCGCCAGCCACGACCAGGCGGGTGACGCTCCGGCCCGCCCCCGTCGCCGTCAGGGTGAAGGTGCTGCTCCGCAGCAGGTCGCCGGAGGCGGGCCGGAGCACCTGCCGGATGAGCGGTCCGTCCACGTTGACGCTGGAGCGATCGAGGCCGATGGCCAGCCTGGACACCCGGCCCGACGGCGAGATCGCGGTGACCCGGAGATCACGAACGGTGCGCACCTCTCCGGCCGCCACACCGACGGCCGCGGGGAGCGTCCGCCGCAGCGTGGCGCGCAGGGCGTCACCGCTCCACTCCTCCTGCCAGCGGAACCGCGGGGAAACGCTGCAGTAGGCTGCCCCGTCGCCGGCCAGATCGGGCACCGACCGCAGATAGGTGCGGTCGGCACCGCGGAAGACCTCGGTGCCCTCCGCCGTGCGCCCGCCGCAGGTCGAATAGAAAAAGGCGTCGATCGGCGCGCCGCCGGAGGTGAGAATCTCCCCACGAGTCGAGGCCACCGCCTCCAGCCCCTCGGGCGTCTCCGCGCCGAAGCCGCCGTACACCTGGTCGGCCACCCCCGACTGGAGATCGAACCCGTCAGCGGCCCAGCGGCCCGAGTTCCGGAGCGCATACGTCCGGGAGACGACCGCCTGCGCCCGCAACGCCTCCCGATCGGCGGGACCTCTCCGGCCCATCTCCGCCGAGACGACTCCCTTGAGGTAGCTCTCGAGCGGCAAGCGGTTGACGACCGTGATGCCCGCCCGGTCGTGCAGCACCGTCACCGAGCCGCCGTACCCGCGGCCGTTCACCATGACCTGGGTGCCGCTGTCGTCCGGAACGACGTCGAGCTGCGTGGCGGGCGTCGAGCTGCCGCCGCCCGGGCTGACGACCGCGAGCCCGGTGCCGGTGATCGCCACCCGCCAGGTTTCGCCGGGCGCGATGCGCGCGAGGTAGGCGCCGGCGGGGTCGGTGACGGCGAGCCCTCCACCGCCGCCGACGGTGGCGGTCGATGCGCCGACCACCAGACCTACCTTGATCTCCGGGCCGCCGGCTGCGGCGCCCTCCTGCTCGGGAACGGGAGCCGGAGCACCGGGGGCCGGCCCGGGGGTACAACTTCCCAGGATCACCCATACTGCCATGCCAGCCGCGGCAATGGCGCCGGCCCATCCCGCGACCCGGTGCCGGCCCCCGTGAGCGTCAGCCCCGGTAGTTGCCAAACCGCAGCTCGATCCCGAAGTCCTCGCCCCGCAGCAGGGCGATGACGGCTTGCAGGTCGTCGCGAGACGGACTCGTTACCCTGATCTCATCGCCCTGGATGCTCGCCTGGCTCTTCCTGATCCCGCTGTCCTTGATCGCCTTGACGATCCTCTTGGCGACGTCCTGGGGAATGCCCTGGGTCAGCGTCACCGTCCGGCGCACCGACTGGCCGGTGGCCGGCACGATGTCTCCCACCTTCATGTTCTTCACCGGCACGCCCCGCTTGATCATCCGCGACTGGAGCACGTCCACCAACGCATCCATCCGGAACTCGTCGTCCGCCGCCAGCCGGATCTCGGCCTTCTCACGATCGAACTCGATGGTGCAGTGGGTGCCCTTGAAGTCGTAGCGCTGGGCGACCTCCTTCAGCGCCTGGTTGACGGCGTTGTCGACTTCCTGGAGGTCTGCGCCGGTCGAAACGTCGAAGGAGGCGTTGCTGGTCATGGCAAAGGCGGGGTGTGGGGGTTGACGCGGGAGTTCCCGATCGCCGGAAGCATTACCCGGTCAGCGAGGGCAGGCAAGCGTGGCAACCGGGCGCGCGGCGGCGGCCGCGATGCTTGACAGCCTTCGCCTGACCCTGTAGTCTCATCTCATCGGCGGCTGTTTATGGCCACTTGCTCCCGCCGGCCGTGCGCACGAGGCGTGCGGCGAACCAATGAGCTAAAGCGCCGGGTCTCCACCCTCCGCGCTTCCTGGCCGGAGGGTTATTTGTGACGGCTCGCTCTCCCCTGTGCTGCTGCCTGATGTCCTGTTGCCCCTGTCGGGGGCTGCCGGCGTCCTTGGCGCGCACGGGATAGGAGAGAACTCCGCACTCCACCGCGACCGCGATTAGCCAGGGCCCGGATGCCACCAGCGCAATCCGGGCCTTCATTTTTCTCACCCCAGGAGGAGATCACCATGCCCTACCACCCCGACACCCTGGCGATCCACGCCGGGCAGGTTCCCGACCCCACGACCAACGCCCGGGCGGTGCCGATCTACGCCACCACGAGCTACGTCTTCAACGGCACCCAGCATGCCGCCGACCTGTTCGGGCTCAAGGTCTTCGGGAACATCTACACTCGCATCATGAACCCGACGAGCGACGTCTTCGAGAAGCGGATCGCGGAGCTGGAAGGGGGCATCGCGGCTCTGGCGGTGGCCAGCGGGCAGGCGGCGGAGGCGCTCACCATCCTGAACCTCGCCCGCGCGGGCGACAACCTGGTGTCCTCCCAGACCCTCTATGGAGGCACCTACAACCTCTTCGCCTATACCCTGCCCAAGTGGGGGATCACCACCCGCTTCGTGGACATCCACAATCTCGACAAGGTCCGGGCGGCGATCGACGCAGGCACCCGGCTCCTCTTCATCGAGACGATCGGCAACCCCCGCCTGGACGTCCCCGACTTCGAGGCGCTCGCGGAGATCGCCCACGCCGCCGGGATCCCGCTGGTGGTGGATAACACCTTCGGCGCCGCAACCCTCGCCCGCCCCATCCAGCACGGAGCGGACATCGTCATCCATTCCGCCACCAAGTGGATCGGCGGGCACGGCACCGCCATCGGCGGTGTGGTGGTGGATGCGGGACGGTTCGACTGGGCCAGCGACGCGTCCAAGCAACGCTTCCCCGAATTCAGCGCACCCGACCCGTCGTATCACGGCCTAGTCTACACCGAGGCCTTCGGGCCGGCGGCCTTCATCATCAAGCTCCGGGTCCAGCTCCTCCGTGACCTCGGCCCGGCGCTCTCCCCCTTCAACTCGTTCCTCTTCCTCCAGGGACTCGAGACGCTCCCGCTGCGCATTCAGCGGCATTCCGAGAACGCGCTGGCCGTGGCGCGCTGGCTCGCCAAAGACAAACGGGTCGAGTGGGTGTCGTATCCGGGGCTCGAGAGCCATCCGGAGCACGCGAACGCGGTGAAGTATCTCACCGGCGGCTTCGGCGGGGTCCTCACGTTCGGCGTCAAGGGCGGGCACACCGCCGCGCAGGCGCTGATTGACCGGGTCAAGCTCTTCTCCCTGCTGGCCAACGTGGGCGACGCGAAGTCGCTCATCATTCATCCCGCCTCAACCACGCACCAGCAGCTCACCCCGGAGCAGCAGTTGGCGACGGGCACGACACCGGAGCTCGTTCGCCTGTCCGTTGGCCTGGAGGACGTACAGGACCTTATCGCCGATCTCGACCAGGCGCTGGGCGCGGCCCTGGAACCGGCCGAGAAGAGACAGGCGGAAACCGCCGAGGCGAGGTAGTCAAACAGAGGCCATCACCCCAAATTGGAGGCAACATGTCGACCATAGACGAGCTGGTGCAGGCCAACGGGGAGTACGCCAGGGACTTTCGGCACGGCCATCTGCCGATGCCGCCGGCGCGCCGGGTAGCCATCCTCACCTGCATGGACGCCCGCATCCTTCCGTCCGGTGCGCTGGGCATCAAGGAGGGCGATGCCCACGTGATCCGCAACGCCGGCGGCCGGGCGCGCGATGCCCTGCGGTCGCTGGTGATCTCGCAGCGGCTGCTCGGGACAACCGAGGTGGCCGTCATTCACCACACCGATTGCGGCATGCTGACGTTCAGCAACCGCAGCCTGCGGGACAAGGTGCAGGCCGATCTCGGCCAGGACACCGGCGAGTTCGATTTTCTCCCGATCACCGATCTCGACGAGAGCGTCCGGGAGGACATCGAGTTCCTCGAAGCCACCCAACTGCTCAATCCGGACACCCTGATTCGCGGCTTCGTCTACGATGTGCGTGACGGACGCCTCCGAGAGGTGCCGGTGGAGAGCCCCACGCCCGCGGCATGACGGGTACCGTCGCCGGCCCGGCGCGAACTCTCGCGCTGGGTCCGTTCACCGGCACCGGAGGGAAGACGCTGAACGGCTTCCACCTCCGGTACCGGGTCATCGGAGACGAACGCGCCGCCCGCGAGAACGGGTGGATCCTGGTCTTCCACGCGCTCACCGGCAGCGCCGACGTGGAGCAGTGGTGGGGGCCGCTGATCGGGCCCGGCCGTGCCCTCGACACCACCCGGCACGCCATCGTCGCCGCCAACCTGCTGGGGAGCTGTTACGGCTCGACAGGGCCCCGGGAGTGGCGCGAAACCAGCGCCACTCCCTTCCCCGATCTCACTCCCGGCGATCTCGCCCTCTCACATTTTCAATTGCTCGAGCAGCTCGGTGTGGAGCGCATCGCGCTCGCCACCGGAGGCTCGCTCGGCGGGATGGTGGCGCTCGAGTGGGGACGCCTCTCCCCGGTGCCGGTGGACCGGCTGGTCGTGTTCGCCGCACCCGCCGCCACTTCGGCCCAGGCGATCGCCTGGAACGCCGCTCAGCGGATGGCGATCGAGGCGGAGCCCGAAGGAGGCCTCGCCGCCGCCCGGGCGATCGCGATGATCACCTATCGGTCGGCCGGCGAATTCACCGCGCGGTTCGGGCGGGAATCATCCCGTACGCCGGGCCGCTTCGACGTGGACCACTACCTGCGACGCCAGGGGGACAAGCTGGTCTCCCGGTTTCAGGCCGAGAGCTACCTGTCGCTCATGCGAGCAATGGACCTGCACGACGTGGGAGAGTTGTCAGGGGCGGCTCGGGAGACGGGGCAGCGGGTCCGCGACGTGGTGGGGGTCGGCGTGGACACCGACATTCTCTACCCGGCGGGGGAAGTGCGGCAGTGGGTGGAGGCGTACCGCTCGGCGGGAGCCCCGGCCCGGTATCGCGAGATCACCTCGCTCTACGGACACGACGCATTTCTGATTGAGTGGGACCAGGTCGAGCGGGTGCTGCGAGGTGAGTGACGGCGAGCGCTTCAGCTGAGAAAGGTCTCGAGGGCGCGGGCGCGGCTCACATGGCGGAGACGGCTGAGCGCCTTCTCCTTGATCTGGCGGACCCGCTCGCGGGTGATGCCGAGGAGGCTGCCGATCTCTTCGAGCGTCATCGGCTCGGGGCCGTCGAGCCCGAAGTAGAGACGGAGGATCCTGGCCTCACGCTCCTTCAGGGTGGCGAGCACCTCTTCGATGGACTGAGTGAGGGCGTGCTCGAAGGTCTCCGAGTCGGGACCGGGGTTCTGGGTGTCGGGGAGGTAGTCGAGGAGCTTGTTGTCCTCCCCGGGCGTGAGGGGAGCGTCGAGGGAGAGGTGGTTCTGGGAGATGGAGAGCGTCTTCTGGACCTCCTCCATCGAGATATCCATTCCCTCGGCAATCTCCGAGGGCGTGGGCTCCCGGCCCAGCTCCTGGAGCAACATGGAGGAGCGCTTGCCGATCCGGTGCAGGGTTCCGGCCCGGTTGAGCGGCACGCGGACGATGCGGCTCTGCTCGGCGAGGGCCTGGAGAATGGCCTGGCGGATCCACCAGACGGCGTAGGAGATGAACTTGATGCCCTTGGTCTCGTCGAACTTATGCGCCGCGCGGATCAGGCCGAGGTTGCCCTCGTTGATCAGATCGGCCAGCGACACGCCCTGGTTCTGATACTTCTTGGCGACGGAGACCACGAATCGGAGGTTGCTGCGGACCAGCTTGTCGAGCGCCTCGCCTTCCCCCGTGCGGATCCGCTGGGCGAGGCTCACCTCCTCCTCCTGCGGAATCAGGGGATACCGGCTGATCTCGCGGAGATATTGGTCCAGTGACCCCTCGTCGAACGAGGATCCCCGCTTGCCGCCACCCACCTGCATTGGACGCATTCGATTCAACCTCGGGAGGACAATTGGTAAGCGAACTGACGAACCTTACCCTCCGGCTCAACAGTGCGCAACGGCTCTCCGGGCTCAGACCTCGTAGTTGTCCATCTGGGCACGCTGCAGCCGCCCCGAGTAGTCCACGTAGCACACCTTGGTCTCCGAGTAGAACTCGTACACCTCCCACCCGCCCTCGCGGTGACCGTTGCCGGTGGCCTTCACGCCGCCGAACGGAAGATGGGCCTCGGCCCCGATTGTCGGGGCGTTCACGTAGGTGATCCCGTTGTCGAGCTCCTGCATCGCGCGGAACCCGAGATTCACGTCCCTGGTGTAGAGAGCGCTCGAGAGACCGTAGCGGACATCGTTGTTCACCTTCACCGCCTCGTCGAACGACCGCACCTTGATCACGCTCAGCACCGGGCCGAAGATCTCCTCCTGCTCCAGGCGGCTCCCCGGCTTCACCCCGGTAAACACGGTGGGACGAAAGAACCAGCCGGCGGAGAGGGCCCCCCGAGGCGCCTTCCCGCCGGTGACGAGCTCCGCCCCTTCGCGCTCGCCGATGTCGACGTACCGCTTGACCTTCTCCCGCGATGCCTCGTGAATCAGCGGTCCCACGTCCGTGCGATCGGCGCGGCCGTCGCCGAGCCGAAGCCTGTCCGCCGCGTCCACCAGGCGGCGCACGAAGCGGCCGTGAATCTTCCGGTGGAGGATCAGCCGGCTCGTGGCGGTACAGCGCTGTCCGGTTGTGCCGAAGGCGCCCCACAGCACCCCATCGAGCGCGAGATCGAGATCGGCATCGTCCATCACGATCATGGCGTTCTTCCCGCCCATCTCGAGCGACAGCCGCTTGTGCATCCGGCCGCAAGTCGTGCCGATCAGCGAGCCGGTTTCGGTGGAACCGGTGAAGGAGATGACCGGGACATCGGGGTGCTCCACCAGAGCCTTGCCCACCGTCTCCCCCCGGCCGTGCACCAGCTGGATGACATCGGGCGGGAGCCCGGCCTCCAGCAGGATCTCGACGAGCAGGTGGACCGTGTGGGGGACGTCCTCGGAGGGCTTGATCACCACCGCATTTCCGCAGAGCAACGCGGGGAACATCTTCCAGGTGGGGATCGCGAGCGGAAAGTTGAACGGCGTGATGAGCCCCACCACGCCGATCGGCCGCCGATAACTCATCGCCCACTTGGAGCGCAGCTCGGACGGCACCACGTGGCCGAAGAGCCTCCGGCCTTCGGTGGCAGCGTAATACGCCGTGTCGATCCCCTCCTGCACGTCGCCCCTCGTCTCGGCCAGCACCTTCCCCATCTCCCGCGTCATCGCGTCGGCCATGGCCTCCTTCCGCTCGACGAGCAGGTCGCCGACCCGGCGGAGCACGTCGCCGCGCGCCGGCGCCGGCGTGCGGGACCAGCGCGCGAACCCGCGCCGGGCGGAGCGCACGGCGGCGTCAACATCCCTGCGGTCGGAATCGGGGAAGCGCCCGATGAGATCACTGGTGTCGGCGGGGTTCCGATTCTCGAAGTAGGCACCGTTCTGCGGCGCCGCCCACTCGCCGGCAACGAAATTGCGGAAGGTCCTGGCCATGAGGTCCCGAGGAGATCGTGTGGGTTACTGCGCCGGAGCAGGCGCGTTCGCGGGCGCCTCGGCGGGGGCATTCGTGGGCGCACCTGCGGGTGCAGGCGTACTCGCGGGAGCTGGTGCGGGCGCTGTTGCCGGCGCAGGCGTAGGCGTGCTCGTGGGCGCCGGTGCCGGCTGGGCGGGCGGCGTGGCGGAGCAGAGCCAGGTGAGGCTCTGCCGGGCGTAGCCGATGCGCGGCAGGATCTCGCGGGCTCCAGCCACGCCGGCCCAGGCGAGAACCAGCAGCGACGTCACATGGGCCAATCCGCGGCGGTGGGACCAGCTCGAGAAGGCGCCGAGCACGCCGAACACCACCGTCGTTCCGACCGCGCCGAGGAAGAGGCCGAGCTTGAGCCCGCATCCCTTGTAATAGGGCCAGAGGAACAATACGGCAGCCAGCGCGAGCGAGAGAAGCACCCAGAACCAAGTGAGGACCACGTGTCCTTTCGTCGTGCCTGTCCCCGAGGGAGCCGGCCGGGTCGGCAGCGACCCCGCACCCCCACCTCCGGTTGCCGGCGGCGGCGCGCTTCCGTGCCGTTCGATCGCCTTGTCGATGTTCGCCAGCTCCTTGTCCCAGTCCCTCGGCCGTTCGCTCATGCCGACTCCCGTGTCAACCCGTAGCGTTCGATCTTCTTGTACAGATTCGAGCGCGGCATCTTGAGCGCCCGCGCGGTTTCGGAGACGTTCCAGTCGTGTTCCCGCAGCTGCTGGACGAGAAAGTTCTTCTCCGCTTCCTGTTTGAACGTCTCGAAGGTGTGACCCGTGCCCGGCTCGGGCGGCGCGCCGGCCACGGCGTCGCCGGGGAGCAGCCGGTCGATGTCCCCGGCGGTCACCACCTTGCCCGACCCCAGGATGAGCGCCCGCTCCACGGCGTTCCGCAGTTCACGGATGTTGCCGGGCCAGGGCCTGGACTGGAGCCGCCGGATCGCGTCGTCGGCAAATGTCCGCCCCGACACGCCCGCGCTCGCGGCCAGCTGCGCCGCGAAGTGGCCCACCAGCGCCGGCACGTCTTCCAGCCGATCCCGCAGCGACGGCACTTCGATGGGGACAACGTTGAGGCGATAGAGCAGGTCCTCGCGGAAGCGGCCCTCGGCGATCTCGGACTCGATGTCCTTGTTGGTGGCGGCCAGCACCCGTACGTCCACCTGGATGGATTTCGATCCCCCAATGCGGGTGACGACCCCCTCCTGGAGCACCCGGAGCAGTTTGGACTGCGCCGACAGGGACATGTCGCCCACTTCGTCCAGAAAGAGGGTCCCGCCATCGGCCTGCTCGAACTTCCCCGCCCGGTCGGCGAAGGCGCCGGTGAAGGAGCCCTTCATGTGACCGAACAGCTCGCTCTCGATCAGCTCCGACGGGATGGCGGCACAGTTGACCTCGACGAATGCCTCGTCGCGCCGGGGCGAGGCCTCGTGCAGCGCCCGCGCAACGAGCTCCTTGCCGGTCCCGTTGTCGCCGGTGATGAGCACCCGGGCGGTCGTCGGCCCGACCTTGGCGATGAGATCGCGTACTTCCTTGAGCGCGGCACTCGACCCCACCATCTGGTAACGGTCTTCCGTGACTTCGCGGAGGCGCGCATTCTCCCCGGCCAGCTGGACGTGGGCCAGGGCGTTCCTGACGGTAAGCAGGAGACGATCGGTGTCGAGCGGCTTCTCGAGGAAGTCGAAAGCGCCCCGCTGGGTGGCCTCCACCGCCGTGGCTATGGTGCCGTGACCCGAGATCATGACGATCTGGGCCCCGCCGTCTATGCTCCTGAGCCTGGTCAGCGTGTCGAGGCCGTCGAGTCCGGCCATCTTGACGTCGAGGAAGACGAGATGCGGGCGGAATTCCGTGTAGAGTGAGATCGCCTCCCCGCCGGACGACGCCACGCGCACCTCCAGGCTCTCATACTCGAGAACCTGCTTCAGGGCCTGGCGGATGCCGGCTTCGTCGTCAACGATGAGAACGCGATGACTCATCTTCCACCGAGATCGAGCGTGAGCCGGGGCTCGTACCGCGGGCCCCGGGGCGTGAGGATGCTCTCGTACAGGACGATCTGGTCTCCGAGAAAGGACACGCGCTCGAACGAGCCGTCGTGTTCCTCGAGCGCGCCTGGAGGGTATCGTTGCCCCTCGCGCAACCGCCCCAGCGTCACGTGGGGGCTGAACGGCCTTCCCTCGGGAGGGAAGCCGATCGCCTCACCGCCACGCTCCATCCGGTCCTGGAGCAGCTCGAGCGCCGGGGGACCGTCGAGTCCGAGGTAGAGGATGCGCGGGTGGTGGCGGCTGGGGAAGGCGCCCAGCTCGCCGAGTCGGAGCGGGAATGGCAGCGTGTCTTGCCCCGCGAACCGCAGCGCCTCCCCGATGACGTCCAGCCGTTCCGGCGCCACCTCTCCGAAGAACTTGAGCGTCAGGTGCAGGCCTTCGTCTCCCACCCAGCGCACCGGCCACCCGGCGTCGCGCAGCCGGCCCAGCAGGGCGGCGACCTCCGACCGCGCGGGTTCCGTGATCGGGATGGCGACAAACAGGCGCATCAGGCAGGGCCCGGCGTCGCGAGAGCGAGCAGCCCGCCGCGCCGGTAGCCGGCGGGATCCAGCTCGACCGAGGCGAAGCCGAGCCCCGCGAAGAATCCCTCGACCGCGGTCCACTGCTCCCGGACGCCGTCCATCTGATCGGCGGCGACCTCGATTCGCGCACGATCGCCGTGATGGCGCACCCGCAGGTCGCCGCCCACGCCGACCGAGCGAAGGTACGCCTCGCCTTCCTCCACCTGGCGCAGCCTCGCCGGGGTGATCTCGAGGCCGTACATGACCCGGCTCGAGAGACAGGGGGCGGCGGGAGCGTCCCAGTCCGGCAGTCCCAACTCGCGGGAGGCGGCGCGCACCGCCGCCTTGGACCAGCCCAGCTCCGCCAGCGGCGACCGGATGGCATGCTCTCCCGCCGCCCGCATCCCCGGCCGATGCTCGCCGAGGTCATCGGCGTTGGTTCCGTCGAGGATCGTGGTGAACCCCCGCTCCGCGGCCACCTGGCCCAGCCGGGTCCACAGCTCGCTCTTGCAGAAGTAGCAACGGTTGGTGGGATTGGCCCGATACCGGGGGTCGGCCAGCTCGTGAGTGTCGATCTCGACCAACGGAATGTCGAACCGGCGCGCCAGATCTCCCGCGGCCCGCCACTGCACTTCAGGATAGGAGGGGCTGCGGCCGATCACGGCGAGAAAGCGATCCCGGCCAAGCTCCCGGCGTCCGATCACCGCCAGGAGCGCGGAATCCACGCCGCCGGAATAACCGAGCAGGGCGCGCTCGAATCCGCGGAGGTGGCGGCGCAATGCCTCGAGGGCCGTCATAGGGCAGTAACGTAATGCCATCGCATCGCAACGGAAGAAGGTTTGCGGCGCGTCGGAGCGGCCGTTAGATAGGTGTCATGGGCGAACCCGGACTTCTCCCGATCACGCCGCAACTGAGCATTCCGCTGGCCGAGCTCGAGTATCGAGCGTCGCGCTCCGGAGGCCCCGGTGGCCAGCACGTCAACACCTCGTCCACCCGCATCGAGGTCTGGTGGAACATCGCCGCGGCCGCTTCGGTGTCCGAGGAGCAGCGCACCCGGCTCCTCATCCGGCTGGCGAGCCGGCTCGATTCGTCCGGGCGGCTGCGGCTGGTCTCGAGCGGATCGCGGAGTCAGCTCCGCAACCGGGAGGAGGTCACTTCCCGGCTGCGCGAGATTGTCGCGCAGGCGCTCCGGGTGCCGAAGAAGCGAAGGCCGACCCGGCCCACCCGGGCGGTGAAGGCCGCGCGACTTGCAACCAAGCGGCGCCACGCCGCGAAGAAGCGGGAACGCAAGCCTCCCGACGAGCGCGAGGAGTGAACGCCCGCTAGCCGACGCCCTTCCCCCGCGTCCGGTCCAGGCTCCGGTACTGAATCGCTTCGCTGACGTGAGGCACCGATAGCTCCGCCACCCCCGCGAGGTCCGCGATGGTCCGCGCGATCTTGAGCACCCGGTGATAGGCCCGGGCCGAGAGCCCAAGCCGGTTCACCGCGTTCCGCAGCAGCGTCTCCACCTCCTCCCCCACCTGGCAGTGCTTCCTCAGGTCGCGCGCGGTCATATGCGCGTTCGCGTGGACCCCGGGCTGCCCCCTGAATCTCTCCCGCTGAAGCAACCGGGCCCGCTCCACCCGGGCGCGAATGACGGCGCTCGGCTCGTCCTCGGGCGAGGGCCCGAGATCCCGGCACGCCACGGCGGGGACCTCCAGGTGGATGTCGATCCGGTCGAGGAGCGGTCCGGAAACGCGGGAACGATACCGCTCGATCTCGAGCGGAGCGCACCGGCATCCGTGTCGCGGGTCGGTGAAATACCCGCAGGGACAGGGATTCATGGCCGCCGCGAGCATGAACCGCGCGGGATACGTCAGGGCGAGGACGGCGCGACTCAAGGTGACGACCCCGTCTTCCAGCGGCTGGCGCAACACCTCGAGCACGTGGCGGCGGAATTCCGGCAGCTCGTCGAGAAAGAGCACACCGCCGTGCGCCAGACTCACCTCGCCCGGGCGCGGCATGGAGCCGCCACCGATGAGGCCGGCGTCGCTGATCGTGTGGTGCGGCGCGCGAAACGGCCGGGAGACACAGAGCGGCTGTCCCGCGGAGAGCATGCCGGCGACACTATGGATCTTGGTGGTCTCGAGGGCCTCGTCCAGGCTCATCGACGGGAGAATGGTGGGGAGCCGCCGGGCCAGCATGGTCTTTCCCGAACCCGGCGGGCCGATCATCAGAATGTTGTGCCCGCCCGCCGCGGCCACCTCGAGCGCGCGCTTGGCAGCCGCCTGCGCCCGCACGTCCGCGAAATCCACCTCGTCCCCGCAACGCTGACCCATCAACCGGCCCACATCGGTCCGGGTCGCGGCGAGCCGCCGTTCGCCGGTGAGATGGGCGCACACCTCGGCGAGGGTCCGGGCTCCCCGGACCTCGAGACCCTCGACGACCGACGCCTCCGACAGGTTGTCGTGGGGAACCAGCATTTCCCGGCAGCCGGCGGCCCGCGCGGCCAGCGCCATGGAGAGGGCGCCCCGGACCGGCCGGAGATCGCCCTCGAGGCCCACCTCGCCGACGATGAGGAGAGCATCCAGGCCGCGGTGCTCGAGTTGACCGCTGGCGGCGAGCACACCGACGGCGATGGGCAGGTCGAGCCCCGAGCCGTTCTTCCGGATGTCCGCCGGGGCGAGGTTGACCGTGATGCGCTTGAGCGGAAAGGCGTAACCCGCGTTGGCCAGCGCCGCGCTCACGCGCTCCCGCCCCTCCCGCACCGCACCGTGCGGAAGCCCCACCGTCGAAAACGAGGGGAGGCCGCTGCTGATGTCTACCTCGACATCCACCGGATAGGCGTCGATGCCGAGCACGGCGGCCGAGCGTATGCGCGCGAGCATCTCGTTTCCTGGGCGCGGGTCGTGACAACCTAGGGCCCGGCCGAGGTATCGCCCGCACCGTTCCAGCGGCGAGCAGTACGGCTAATCGCGCCTCCCCGCGGCCCTCCTTTTGCTGAAAAGCTCGGCGAGAGGCACGCCCCCTAAGTCTCTCCCCCGTCCCGATTGCATGCGGCAGACCTTCTCGCATTGTGCGGGAGCCAATTCGCGATGATGCAACACTTTCCATGGACGCGACGGATCATATGGGTCGCGGTGCTGGCGCTCTCCTTCGTCAGCGGGGGCTGGCTCATGCGGCCCGCGCCGTCCACCGAAGACGGGATCTACCAGCAGGCCCGCCTCTTCGAGAACGTCGTGTCCGCCATCCATGCCCACTCCATCGAATCGCTGAGCGAGGGCGATCTCTACCAGCGCGCGGCAGGAGCCTTGGTGGGCTCCCTCCGCGATCCGTATGCCGAGCTCTTGCTGGACGAGAGCTACCGGGAATATCAGCGGCAGGTGAGCGGCATCGAGGTGGGTCCGGGACCGGGGGAGGAGAGGCCAGCCGAGTCGGGGGTGCACGTCCCCGCGGCCAGTCGCGGCCTGATGGTGGAGGGGAAGGTCGGCTACGTCATTCTGAGCCGGATGAGCGACGGGGCCGCCGGCGAGCTGCGGACCGAGATGGACCGCCTCGTCGGTGAGGGCATGACTGATCTCATCCTCGATCTTCGCTCCAATCCCGGCGGGCTCATTCGCGAAGGCGTGGCGGTTGCCGGCCTCTTCCTCCACCCGGGCGACACCGTGGCCACGTCTGTAGGCCGGTCTCCCGGACACTTCAGGGTCTACCTCGCCAGCGAGTCTGGCGGGTGGGACGGTCTCCGACTCGTGCTGCTGGTCAATCGGGGCACGGCCAGCGCGGCGGAGGTCGCCGCCGGGGCACTGCAGGATCATGACAGGGCCGTCGTCGTCGGCACGGCGAGCTACGGCAAAGGGGTCCTCCAGACCACCTATCCGCTCGGCGCGGACATGGCCATCCGGCTCACCACGGCCCGCTGGTTCACGCCCAGCGGACGTACCGTCCAGCGCCTCCCCCTCGACACTCTCTCCGCCCAGAGCTTCCTGATCGCGCATGCGCGGCCCCGGACTTTCCGGACCAATGGAGGCCGGGCCATGGCGGATGCGAGCGGCATCATGCCGGACCTCTTCGTCCGGGCGCTCCCGAGTTCCGAGGAGGAGCTGCCGCCGACGAGCGACCGCCAGCTCCAGAGCGCGCTGCGGGTGCTCCGCGGCACTGGTACCCAGCGCGAGGTGATCGCCGCCGCGGTGCGGTGACGTTTCAGCCGGCAAGCTGCAGGGTGATTCGCGTCCCCCGGCCGACCTCGCTCGACACCTCGATGGATCCTCCCCATCCTTCCACCAAGCGCCGGACGATGGCCAACCCGAGTCCGGCTCCGCTGGTCGTCGTCGAGAAGCGCGGCTCGAAGATCCGCGGCAGCATCTCGGCGGAGATTCCGGCGCCGTCGTCCGAGACGCTGATC
>CAYYXP010000230.1:0-19264 GCA_964475685.1 uncultured Gemmatimonadaceae bacterium
CTGATCCGACAGCCTGCCGAAGAAGTCGGCGAGAAGCCCGCAGGTCAGGTGGCACGAGGGAAACTCGCCCCGGCTCTCCTCCGCCGCTTCGGCCCACTCCGACGAATCGAGCGCCATCACCGAGGTGCCGAAGGGGGCCGCGGTGAGAGCGCCCCATCCCTGTTCCGCGAAGAATTCCGAGAGCGCCTCGCTCAGGAACTCGACGTCGAGATCCGGAGGAGTCGCTACGCCCCTGGTGGCGTGCAGCCAGTCGGTGAACTCCGCGTAGAGCTCCTCTCCGCCGGCGAACCCCGCCTCCTGAAGGTAGGATGCGGCCTGCAGGCCGGCATCGCGCTCGAGCGAGGCGCGGAGCTGATGGAGGACGCGCCGGCCGATGCGAAGTCCGGCATGGGGTGTCGTGGAGTGCGGAGCGCTCATGGTTGATCTCGTTGGAGACGCTGGATCTTAGGCCGTGTGGCCGAGGCGACGCAAGAGCTCGCGTTCGTCGATCACCTCGACGCCCAGCGACTTCGCCTTTTCCAGTTTCCCGCCGGCCTCCTCGCCCGCCACCACCGCGTCGGTCTTCCTGCTCACGCTTCCCGCTACGCGCCCTCCGGCGTTCTCGATGAGCGCGGTCGCGTCCGCCCGGGAGAGGGTGGGTAGGGAGCCCGTCAGCACGTATGTCTTGCCGGCGAGGGCACCATCGGCGGCTTCCGCGGTCGGCTCCACGAAATTGAGGCCCGATGCTCCGAGCCGCTTGATGAGCCGCTGGTTGCGCCGCTCGGTGAAGAACGCCACCACCGCCTCCGCGATCGCCGGCCCGATTCCGGGAACGGCGTTGATGGCGTCGCTCGTGGCCGACGCGAGCGCCTCCATGGTGCCGAATCGGCGCGCGAGGAGCACCGCCACCGTCTTTCCGACGTGGCGGATCCCCAGCCCGAAGAGGAGGACCGAGAGCGGCTGCTGTTTCGAGGCGGCAATCGCCGAGACCAGCTGGGTCGCCGATTGCTCGGCGAAGCGATCGAGCTCGACGAGTTGCTCGGCCGTGAGCTCGTACAGGTCGGCGACGTCGGCGATCAGCTCCGCGTCGAGCAGCTGGCGCACCCGCTCGTAGCCGAGGCCGCGAATGTCCATGGCGCCGCGGGAGGCGAAATGGACGATTCCCTCGAGCATGCGCCCCGGGCAACTGGCGTTGGGGCAGTAGCGCATCGCCTCGCCCGCCGGTCTCTCGACCGGCGTGCCGCAGTCGGGGCAGATGTCGGGCATGGTGAAGCGTCGCTCGCCGCCGGTGCGCCGGTCGGGGAGGGAGCGCACCACCTGGGGGATCACTTGGCCGGCGCGGATCACCTCGACCCAGTCGCCGATCCGGATGTCCTTCTCGGCGATCAAGTCCTCGTTGTGCAGCGTCGCGTTGCTCACCGTGACGCCGCTGATCTCCACCGGCTCGAGCGTCGCGAAGGGGTTGAGGGCCCCGGTGCGCCCCACGTTGATTTGAATGTCGCTGACCCGGGTCACCGCCACCTCGGGGGCGAACTTCCGGGCGGTCGCCCAGCGAGGCTCCCGCCCGCCCACGACGCCGAGCTCTGCCTGGGCCGAGAGGCGGTCCACCTTGACCACGACGCCATCGGCCTGGAAGGCGAGCTTCGGAATCAGCGCCTCGTAGGCGGCGATCCGGGCCTGGACTTCGGAGAGATCGGCGAACCTCTGGCGGCTCGGTTCCACCGGGAAGCCCCAGCCGTCCAGCAGGTCCAGCACCTCCCAGTGCGTGCGCGCCTTGATCTGGCCCTCGATGGGCTCGGCTGCGAACGCGAAGAGCCGGAGCCGGCGCCGGCGGGTCAGGGCCGGATCGAGCTGGCGCAGCCCCCCGGCGGTGGCGTTGCGGGGATTGGCGAAGATCGGCTCGCCTTCGCGCTCGCGCTCCTGGTTGACCCGCTGGAAGCCGGCATACGGCATGTAGACCTCGCCGCGCACTTCCATGAGGCGCGGCCAGCCGCGTCCCTTGAGCACGAGGGGCACGTCGGAGATGGTCCGGATGTTGGCGGTGACCTTTTCCCCCACGATGCCGTTACCGCGCGTCGCCCCCACCGTGAGCCGCCCGTCTTCGTAGGTGAGGCTCACGGCTGCGCCGTCGATCTTGATCTCGGCGGTATAGCCCGCCGACCGGACCTCGGGCAGGATGCGCGCATTGCGTTCCTCCCACTCGGTCAGTTCCTCGGGGGAGAAGGCGTTGGCAAGGGAGAGCATTGGATGGCGGTGGGTATGCTTGGTGAACGCGCTGGCGACCGCGGCGCCGACCCGCCGGGTGGGGCTATCCGGGGAGTGGAGCTCGGGGTGCTCGCGTTCCAGCGCCTGGAGCTCGCGGAAATACGCGTCGTACTCGGCGTCCGGGATCTCCGGGGTGTCGAGGACATAGTAGGCGTGATTCGCGCGCTCGATCTGCTGCCGCAGCCAGGCCGCCCTGCGGGCAGCCGCTTGATTCACCGCGAGGCTGACTCCTGGCTGAACACCGTGTGCGCGACCCCGACTAGCCGTTCAATCTCGGGAGAATCGGCGGGGTCGAGCGGCGGGTCGCCGTCGAGGGTCGTGATGGGCGGCATGCTCCCGAGGAGCCGCCGCAGGAACCCGAGCAGGGCGGCCTGTTCGCCCTCCCGGCGGCGGAGCGCCTCGTCGTCGCCACGGCGCTGGCGCATCCGCTCAAACCGATGGGCGTTCCGGAGCGCCTTGGCCGTGAGATTCGCCACCACCTGACAGAACTCGAGATCGGTGGAGGAGAAGGCCGGTCCGTCCCTGAACGTGCGCAGGAAGATGGCACCAATGGCCGCTCCCCGCCACGAGATCGGGATGACCGTGATCGTCTTGACCTTTCGGGCCGCGAGCGACCAGCGCGCAGGGCCGAGCGTCGGGTCGGTGGCCGCATCGGCGATGAATACCGTCTGGCCGGTTTGCAGGGCGAGTCTCAGTTCCGGGTAGCGATCCAGGTCCACGGCATAGTTGCGGATGCCGGGGTCCTCGTAGCTCGCGACCAGGCGAACGCTCTCTCCCCCTCGCTCGGCGAGGAAGATCGAGCACCGGTCGAGACCGAAGGTTTCTCCCAGGCGCAGGGTGACCGAGCGGACGATGTCGGCGAAGTGCAGCGAGCCGCCGACATCCTGAAGGATCTCGATGACGGCCAGCAGGTGCCTCCGCTCCTTCTCCAGGGTGGCCACCCGGGCCTGTAACCGCTCGGATTCGTCGACAACCAGCGCAGCGCTCGCCATGGATCGCGTCCCGGTGATGGGTTGACCCGTAGGCGCTACCGGCGCCTCAGGGCAAGCTCATAATAAGACGCCGGCCGCCCAGCGAAAACGGTGAAGAAGACTGCAGCCGGCACCGTCAAGAAGTGATGCTGTCGCAATGGTTGACGGCTTCTCCGCGACCTGTAGGTTGCAGGTAGGAGCGGTGTAACTCGGATGGAGGATGAGACCATGACGGCGGATCGCGAACGTTCGGACCAGGGGAGCGACGAGGAGCAGGGGGCTGGCGGCGGCATCGCCGGCTTTGCGATGGGTGTGGTGTTCGGAGCGCTGCTCGGGGCCGGCCTGGCCCTGCTGTATGCCCCCGAGCGCGGGGACAAGACCCGCCGGGACCTCAAGCGTCGGCTCAACCGGCTCCGGGAGGATGCGGAGGACGGTCTGGGCAGGGTGAGCGAGCGTGCCCGGAAGGAACTGGCCAGGCGGGGTCGCCGCCTCGAGGCCGGGATCGACCGGGTCGCGGAACGCGCACGCGACGCCATGGAGTAGACCCGTTCCCTAATTGCGGTCGGCAATCCTTCTGGCGAGCTCGGCTGAGCGGCGGCGGTACACCGGATCCATGAGTTCGCGGTCGGGCAGCGCGGCCACCTGGTCGAGCTCCTTCCTCGCGTCGGCGTAGCGCTTCCGGTCCGCCAGAATCTCCGCCAGTTCCAGCCGGTGGTAAATGCGCCCTGGATCGAGCTCGACCGCTCTTTCCAGATTCGAGATCGCCTCTTTCCACGAGGCCTTGCCGAAGATGCCGGCGCCGAGAAAGCGTTTCGCGAAGAAGCGGCTGAGGCCCGACAGGCGCATGATCTCGGCGTTCCACCGGCCCAGGATGTGATACGCCCCGTCATGCCGCGGGTCGATCGCAATGGCCTGGAGGGCCTCGTTCCTGATGACGGCGGCCCGGCGAATCCGGTCCTTCTTCCCCATGGTGAGCGACGCGCGGCCGACCGACGCGGCGAGCGCGAAGTGCCCCTCGGCACGGGAAGAGTCGGCCGCGACCGCTCGCTGTGCGTGCGCCTCGGCGCGGGCGTAGAGCGAATCGCGATCCGCGCTCGGCACGGTGTCCGGGATCGCCTCGCCTTGATCCATCAGGGCGATGGCCGCCCTCCAGTTGGCCTCGTAGCTCATCGAGTCCTGCGCCAGCGCGGCCTCAAAATGAGCGAGGCCGGTCCTGACGTCGTGCGCCTGCACGGCGGCAACGCCCATCGCCACGTGGTCGTGCACGTCCTGCGCCGCCGCAGGAGAGGCGAGGGTGATCAGCACTCCAACGGAAAGGCCGAGGTACGCCTTGGGCACTAGCGAATCCCTGACGCGGGTTGTCGAATGGTGATTCCGCCGCTCATCGAGCACAAGCGGGACGGTCACGCGCTCTCGCCCGAGCAGTGGGCGGAACTGATCTCCGAGTACACCGCCGGCCGTGTCCCGGACTATCAGATGTCCGCGCTGCTGATGGCCATCGTGTGGCGCGGGCTCACCCCCGGGGAGCTCGCCGCGCTCACCGACGCAATGCTGGCGTCGGGGGATCGCCTGCGCTTCGACGGCTACTCCGTCCCCCGGGTAGACAAGCATTCGACCGGCGGGGTGGGGGACAAGGTCTCGCTGCTCCTGGCGCCGATGGCGGCCTGCTGCGGCGTGGCCGTGCCGATGATATCCGGGCGGGGACTCGGCCACACCGGAGGGACGCTCGACAAGCTCGAATCAATTCCCGGCTTCCGCACCGGGCTCTCCCTTCGCGAGGCACGGGCCCAGGTCGAGCGTCTCGGCTGCGTGATGCTGGGGCAGACGCCCGAGATCGCCCCGGCGGACAAGCGGCTCTATGCTCTGCGCGACGTGACCGCCACCGTCGAATCCATCCCGCTCATTGCGGCGAGCATCATGTCGAAGAAGCTGGCCGAGGGGCTGAACGGCCTGGTGCTCGACGTCAAGACGGGGAGCGGCGCCTTCCTGCCCGATCCCGCCCAGGGGATCGAGCTTGCCCGGACGATGATCGGCCTTGGCGAAGCTCGTGGCTGTCCCACGGTCGCGCTGATCACGGCGATGGACCGGCCGCTGGGTCGCGCGTGCGGCAACACGCTCGAGATGGAGGAATCGATCGAGGGACTGCGCGGCGACGGCCCCGCCGACCTGATGGAAGTTACCTACGCGCTGGGCGCCGAGATGCTGGTCCTGGTGGGCGCGGCACGGGATCAGGCCGAGGCGCGGCAGCGCCTCGAGAAGGCCGTAACGTCGGGCGAGGCAATCGAGCGATTCGCCCGGATGGTCGAGGCGCAGGGGGGCAACCCCGCGGTGGTCGAGGATCCCGGGATCCTTCCCCAGGCCCAGGCCGTCGAGGTGTACCGTGCGCCCACCTCCGGCGTCATCGCGGCGGTCGAGCCGCGCCGCATCGGGAGGGCGATCACCGACCTCGGCGGCGGCCGGCGCACAGTGGAGGATACGGTGGACCCCTCGGTGGGATTCGTGATCACCGTGAAGCCCGGCGATGCGGTGAAGGCCGGGGAGCCGATCGCCTCGATCTTCGCCAGGGATGCGGCGGGGATCGCGGTGGGCGAGGCTGCCCTGCAGGAGGCGATCACGATCGGAAGGGCCGGGCGGCTCACACCGCTCATTACTCACCGCATCACCGCCCGCGGCGTCGAGATTGTTCCGGAGATGCCCTGATGCCCTACGTCAGCGGTCCTGTAGGTGTGCTCCTCGTCGCGGGTGCTCTCCTGGTCACGTTTGCCGTCTGGCTCCTGCGCGACCGGCGTCATCCCGGCCCGAGGCTGTACGGGGACGACACGATCGACGAGGAGGAGCTCGAGGCAGCCGAACGCGAGGTCCGGGAACTCGAGACGCACCAGCGACCGGACGAGGACGTGCTGGGCGACGACTGGGGGCCCGGGACGGCGCGGCCAAGGCCGCCGGTGCGGCTGTGACCGCCCCGCTCAGACGTCCAGATTGCTCACGTATTTCGCGTTCTGCTCGATGAACAGGCGGCGGGGCTCGACCTCGTCGCCCATCAGCTCGTCGAACAGCTTGGAGGCGGAGGCGGTGTCTTCCATGGTTACCCGGAGAATCGTGCGGGTTGCCGGGTCCATGGTGGTCTTCCAGAGCTGGTCCGGGTTCATCTCGCCCAGACCCTTGTACCGCTGCACGTTGACCGAGCCCTTGCCCTCGCCGTTGGTGAGGCGCTTGGCGTAGTCATCGCGCTCGGTTTCGGAGTACGCGTAGAACTCCTCCTTCCCCTTGGCCACGCGGTACAGCGGCGGCTGCGCGATGTAGACGTACCCCGCCTCCACGAGCTCCTGCATCTGCCGGAAGAAGAAGGTGAGCAGCAGCGTCCTGATATGGGCGCCGTCCACGTCGGCGTCGGTCATCACGATGATCTTGTGATACCGTGCATCGTCGAGCTTGAAGTCGTCCTTCACGCCGGTGCCGATCGCGGTGATCATGGCCCGGATTTCCTCGTTGCTCAGGATCTTGTCGAGCCGGGCGCGCTCCACGTTGAGAATCTTGCCGCGCAGTGGCAGGATGGCCTGGTACTGCCGGTCGCGCCCCTGCTTGGCCGACCCGCCGGCCGAGTCGCCCTCGACGAGGTAAAGCTCGGTGTGGGCCGGGTCGTCGATCGAACAGTCGGCGAGCTTGCCGGGAAGCACCATATTCTCGAGGCCGGACTTCTTGCGGATCAGGTCGCGCGCCTTGCGTGCGGCCTCGCGGGCCCGCGCCGCGCTCACGGCTTTCTCGATGATGGCCCGGGCGACCGGCGGGTGTTCCTCGAGGTAGCTGCCGAGGTGCTCGTTGACGAGCGTCTTGACGATGCTCTCCACCTCGGAGTTGCCCAGCTTGGTCTTGGTCTGGCCCTCGAACTGCGGCTCCTTGACCTTCACGTGGAGCACACAGGTGAGGCCTTCCCTGATGTCCTCACCCGAGAGGGTGAACTCTTCCTTCTTCAGAAAATCGCGGCGCTTGGCGACGTCGTTGATGGTACGGGTGAGCGCCGCCTTGAACCCGGTGAGGTGGGTGCCGCCCTCATGGGTATTGATGTTGTTGACGAAGGTGAAGGTGTTCTCGTTGTAGCCGTCCTCGTACTGCATGGCGATGTCGACATCCACGTCGTCCTTCACCGCCGTGAAGGTGATCGGCTTGGGGTGGAGCGGCCTCTTGTTGCGGTTCAGCCATTCGACGAACTGGACGAGGCCGCCCTTGGCGAAGAACGTCTCGCCCTGTGCCGGCTGGGCCCGCTCGTCCTTGATGGTGAGGCTCACCCCCTTGTTGAGGAAGGAGAGCTGCCGCAGACGATCGGCCAGGGTGGTGTAGTGGAACTCCAGCACGGTGAAGATTTCAGGGTCGGGCTTGAACCGGACCGTGGTGCCGGTGCCCCTTGCCTTGCCGAGCGTTTCCAGCTTGCGCACGGTCTTGCCGCGGACGAAGGCCATGCGGTAGCGGTTGCCGTCCCGGTCCACGACGACCTCGAGGCGCTCGGACAAGGCGTTGACCACCGAGACGCCGACCCCGTGCAGGCCGCCCGACACCTTGTAGCTGTTCTTGTCGAACTTGCCGCCGGCGTGCAGCACCGTGAGGGCCAGCTCGACGGCCGGGATCTTTTCGGTGGGATGCATGTCCACCGGGATGCCTCGCCCGTTGTCCTGCACCGTGATGGAGTTGTCGGCATGGATGGTGACGTTGATGGTGTCGCAATGACCGGCCAGCGCTTCGTCGATCGAGTTGTCCACTACCTCGTAGACCAGGTGATGGAGCCCGTTCTCGCTGGTGGAACCGATGAACATCCCCGGGCGCTTGCGGACCGCCTCGAGTCCCTTGAGGACCTGAATATTCTCGGCGGTGTACTCCGGCGTGCCGTCGATGACGGCGGTCTGTCGCTTGGCCATGGTCTCCAATCGTTAGGGCCGGGACCGGTCGATCGGACCGGGAATCCAGCGGATCTCTTTCACCCGCCCCGTCCGCCCCGCGTTGAGGCGGGCAAGTATCCGGGGGGACATCAGGCTCAATTCGTTGGCCCAGGCGGCGGTGCTGACGCGAACCCGGAGCAGGCCGTCCCGGGTGACCGATTCGGGCGACGTGACCGCTGCGATCTGCGGACCGACCAGCGCTTCCCACTCCTCGAGGATGCCCGCCTGCTGCACCCGCTTGGAGATCCCCGACTGCTTCAGGTAGCTCTTGAGAGCATCGGCGATCGGGCTGGGGGCGCGCTTCCGAGTCACCGACCCATCCGTTCCGCGTCGAGGTACCGAGCCGGCATGCGCACCTCCGGCGGCAACTGGCCACGCCGCACTATTCGATTCTGATCACCCGGTCCGAGATGACGCCAGGATTGCCGATCACGTCCACTGCGTGAATCTGAACGATGATGCTGCTCCCGCCCCTGCCGAAGGTCGAGAACTGAAGCGCGAAGGGTACCGAGTCCGCACCTTCTCCGAGGACGGGCGCATAACTCTGGCCGGCCCCGCTGACCTCGAGGTAGACCGTGTCAACTCCGTCGGGATCGAGACTGTACCCGGTCAGGAGGAGGAGGTCGCCCTCGTTGACGGTGGTGTCGGCAACCGCCGGGTGGGTGATGCTGGTGAACGGGCCAACCCCGTCGCCCGGATTCTCAACTGGGAACGTCAGCCTCGCCCGCTCGTCGCACCCGGCCAGCACGCCCAGGGCCAGCCAGATCCGCCATCGCCCAGCCACCCGTGAAAAATACCCGGTTCGAGACTGAAAGTGCAGGCTCATTTGCCCTCGAACGACGCCTTTCGCTTCTCCAGGAAAGCCCTGGTTCCTTCGCGCATGTCGGAGGTGGCGGAAAGGAGGCCGAAGTAGCCGGCCTCCAACAGGAGAGCGTCCTCCAGCGACATGTCGGCTCCCGCATCCACCAGATCGAGACAGGCGCGGACGGCGAGCGGTCCGTTGTCGAGAATCGTCCGCAGCAGACCCTCCGACTCGGCCAGCAGCCGGTCGGCGGGCACCACCCGGTTCACCAGGCCGATGCGCAGCGCTTCCTGAGCGTCGATCATCCCGCCGGTGAGCAGCAGCTCGAGCGCCCGGCCCCGGCCGACCAGCCGCGGCAGGCGGATCGAGCCGCCGTACCCCGGCCCGATGCCGAGCTTCACTTCCGGCTGGCCAAACCTGGCGTTCTCGCTGGCCACGCGCAGGTGGCACGCCATGGCCAGCTCGCAGCCGCCGCCGAGCGCGAAGCCATTGACAGCGGCGACGACCGGCTTGCCGCACCGCTCCAGGCTTCGGAAGGCGCGCTGGCCTTCGATGGAACGGGCCCGGCCGTCGATGGCTCCCTGGCCGGCGAGCTCCGAGATGTCGGCCCCGGCGACGAACGCCTTGCTGCCGGACCCGGTGAGAATGGCGCCGGCAATCGCCGCGTCTTCAGCGATGCTCTGCGCCGCCATGCCGAGCTCGCGGATGACCGTCGAGTTCAGGGCATTGAGCTTGTCGGGCCGCTCGATGGTGACGCGGGCGACCCTGTCGGAGACGACGAACGAGAGGGTGGTGTACATGGCCGTGTCGAGTGGAAGTTGGAGCGCAATGTAGCGGCCCCTTCGCGGTTTCGCCCGGTCTTTCCGGCGGCGCTATCTTTCGCCCGTGCCAATGCCCTCTCCCATCGCGTGGACGCCTTCGGGTGGCGTCCGCGTCCTCGACCAGACCCTGCTTCCCGGCGACGAGCGCTACCTCGACCTCGAGTCGGTGGGAGCGGTCGCCGAGGCCATCCGGGTGTTGAGGGTGCGGGGGGCACCGCTCATCGGGATCGCCGCCGCGATGGGGGTGACGCTGGAGACGCGCCGGACGAGCACGCTGGAGGCGGTGCGCGCCGCCGTCTCCACCCTGGGGGCCACCCGTCCGACCGCCGTCAACCTCCGCTGGGCGCTGGATCGGATGCAGAGGCGTGCCGTGGAGACCGCCACGGCCGGCGGCAGCGTTCACGCCGCGATGGTGGCCGAGGCGGATGCCATCTGGGAGGAGGACCGCACGATGTGCGCGCGCATCGGCGCCGTGGGCGCGAAGCTCATCGGCGGGGACGCCCTGGTGTTAACGCACTGCAACGCCGGTGTGCTCGCCACGGGGGGCATCGGCACCGCGTTGGCCCCGGTGTACACGCTGCACGCCGCCGGCCATCGGGTGGCCGTGATTGCCGATGAGACGCGCCCGCTCCTCCAGGGCAGCCGCCTGACGGCGTGGGAGCTCCTCCGCGCCGGCGTGCCGTGCACCGTCATCGCCGACGGAATGGCGGCGAGCCGCCTTCGGAAGGGCGACGTCACCTGTGTGATCGTCGGCGCCGACCGAATCGCGGCAAACGGCGACGTCGCCAACAAGATCGGGACCTACGGCCTTGCTCTCGCGGCACGAGCCCATGGCGTGCCGTTCTACGTCGCCGCGCCGAGCTCGACGGTGGACCTGGCGACTCCCGACGGCGGCGCCATTCCCATCGAGGAGCGCGGCGCCGACGAGGTGGCGGGGTGGCGCGGTGTGCGCGCCGCGCCGGCGGAGGCGAGCATCTGGAATCCCGCGTTCGATGTGACTCCGGCGGAGCTGGTGACGGCGATCATCACCGACACCGGGGTTCTACGCGCCGGAGACATTGGCCGGCCGGCCGGCGGTCCCTAACGTGGCCTCCAGGCGACCGGCAAGCTGGCGCACGTCGACCGGGAGCGACAACCGCAGTCCGGCCAGTGCCTTCGCCCGCACTGCCTCGAACGCAGGGTCGGAGCCGTAGCGCGTGAAATCCGGATCGCTCGCCAGGAGCGGGAGATCGGCCCAGCCGGACGACACCGCACGGTCGAGCGCCGCAGCGGCCTCGGCCCCCCGTCCGGTGGCAGCGTAGTACCTTGCAAGCTCGTAGTAGCTCTCCGCGTCGCTCGCCGTCCACATCCATTCGAACGAATACCCTTCGCGGCGCTCAAGGAGGGCAAAAGCGACGGCTGCCTCGCGTGCCTCCTCACGAGCCATGCCGAGACGGTGTAGAGCCCGGGCCAGGCCCAGCCGGCCCCGGATGAGGTGGTGTCCCATGGCCAGCCGCTCTGAATGCTGGACTGCGAGCTCGGTGGCGCGGCCGTAGTGTCCGATCGCGGCATCGAACTCCGCGCGACGGTACGCTGCTTCGCCCATCAGGGCGAAACTCAACGCCGTAAAGGCCGGTGCGTAGACATGGTCGACGCTGGGATAACGACCGAGCGCTTCGCTCAGCAGGCGGTCGGCGTCCACCAGCTCCCCTTCACGCAGATGCAGCCCGGCCCGGAGGGCCAGGGCGCCGACGAACTTCATCTCACGGGTGAGGCCGCTCCGTTCTACGAGGACGGCACAGTCCAGCAGCAGCCGAGCAGGCTCGTACTGGCCGTCCACCACGAAGAGCCATCCGAGGCCCATGTAGGTCGTCTGGCCGGTCGGCTCGACCTCGACGGCGCAAAGATAGCTCTCGGCCGCCGCTTGTAAGCGCTCGCGGTCGCCGGAGCGCATCGCCTGAACGTGGCGGTTGATGGCGAGCATGTAATGGGCGTGCGTGCTGTCCGGAGCGAGCGAGGTGGCGCGCAGGCCGGCGCGTTCGGCGTCCTCGTGGCGCTCGAGCCGGCAGTAGGCGTAGGTGAGCCACTGGTGCGGCTCCGCCAGGTCCGGGTCGAGGGCGACCGCCCGTTCGAGATGGCGCACCGCCGCGTCGAGATCCTCACGGCGGGTCTGAGCGATGAAGCGGAACGCGTGGAGCGAGCCCAGTCCGGAATAGGCCAGCGCATAGTCGGGGTCGGCCCGGAGCGCATCTTCGAAGCACCGTTGCGCCTGGTCGAACATCGCCAGCCCGAAACCGCGGAAGAGCTGCCGGCCCTTGGCATAGGATTCGTAAGCGCCGAGGGTGGCTGTCTGCGGCCGCCCGATCTTGGCCGCTTCCGTACTCGAGATCTCGATGCTGAGGGCGCGCACCAGCCCGGTGACGACGCGGTCCTGGAGTGCGAAGATCTCCTCCATGGCTCCGTCGATCTTTTCTGTGGCAATCGTCTCCGCTGTTTCCGTCACCACGCATTGGGGCGTGATGCGGACCCGGCCACCGGCGGCCTGACAGGTCCCCCACACGACCCACCGTGCACCGAGGGCGCGACCTACCGCCGCAGCCTCCCCGGGCGAGCGGACCGCCTCACCGCGAGCGCGGAGGGCACGGGTCGTCCGGTCGCGTCCGGCCACAGTCACCCCGGCGATCTTCTGCAGGTCCACCTGCAGCGTTTCGGCGATCCCGCTTCCGAGCCAGCTGTGCGCAGGGTCGGAGGAGAGGTTGAGGAAGTCGAGTACGGCGAGCGAGGTCTTAGGCGGCGCGGCGGTGGAGACGGCCGGGCCGGCGTTCGGGTGACCGGGGGTGCGCGCACTCAGATTCCGGAGCGCCGCGGCGAATTCGGCCGCCCCAGAAAACCGGCTCTCCGGTGCCTTGGCCAGGGCGCGCCCCACCACGTCGTCGGCACCCGCGGGCAGGTCCGGTACCGTGGCCGCGAGCGGTTTTGGGTCGTCCATGAAGTGCTTGGTGACTACTGCCATGGCCGTGGGCCCCGTGAACGGCGGCGCTCCGCTCAACATCTCGTAGACCACGCACCCAAGGCTGTAGACGTCACTCCGGCCGTCGAGCTCACGCTCGCCGCCGGCCTGCTCGGGGCTCATGTAGACGACCGTGCCTATGGCGAGCCCGGTTTCGGTCAGCCGGGCCTCGCTTCCGCCATCCACGCTGCGAGCGACCCCGAAGTCGGCGACCAGCGCATGGCATTCGCCGGCGCCTGGCCGTCCGGCCAGCAGGATATTCTCGGGTTTGACGTCCCGGTGCACCACGCCATGTGCGTGGGCGTAGGCCAGGGCGTCGGCTACCTCGCACGCCAAGCGGACCGCCTCATCTGGCCGAATCCTCCCGTCGCGCTCGAGCCGGCCGCGGAGCGATTCGCCCTCGACGAACGGCATGGTGAACCAGAGCAGCCGGAAGTCGCCGAGGTCCGCTTCGCCTGAGTCGTACACCGTCAGGATGTGCGGGTGCTGCAGCCGGGCGGCGAAGCGGATCTCGCGAAGGAAACGTTCGGGTCCGAGGGAGGAGGCGAGCTCGGGATGGAGGACCTTCAGAGCCACCGCGCGATCGTAGCGAAGATCGTGTGCCCGGTAGACCGTCGCCATCCCGCCACGCCCAAGCTCGCTCTCGAGGGCGTAACGGTCGATGAGGGCAGGTTGGAGTCGCTCCCGAAGATCAGCCATTCTCCCATACCATACCGCGGGCGGCCCGTGTGCGGAACGGCATGGCCGGATTTCCGGGCCGGGAGTAAGATTCGACGGCCCTGCGAAGGGCGATTCCCGAACCCACCCGACCAAGTCCTGTCAGGGCTGCGCATCCTCGAGTGTCATGCCCTCCATCCTCGCGCTCGACCAGGGTACCACCGGCTCCACCGCACTCGTCGTCCACCAGGACGGCACGGTTCTCGGCCGCGGCTACCGGGAGTTCACCCAGCACTTCCCGCGGCCCGGATGGGTGGAACATGATCCCGGGGAGATCTTCCGCGTCTCCGTCGAGGCGATGCGCCAGGCTGTGGCCCAGGCCGGCGAGCAGCCCACCGGCCTGGGCATCACCAATCAGCGTGAGACCGTAGTGATGTGGGACCGGCAAACTCTCGAGCCGGTGGCACCGGCCATCGTCTGGCAGGACCGACGCACGTCCGACCGCTGCCGGGCGCTTCGCGAATCGGGTGTCGAGCCGATGCTCCGCGAGCGCACCGGGCTCGTCGCCGATCCCTACTTCTCCGCCACGAAGATCGAATGGCTCCTCCGCGACGACGTCCTGCGTACGCGGGCCCGGCGGGGCGAGCTCGCCGCCGGGACGGTGGAAAGCTGGATCGTCGCCCGCCTGACCGGCGGGCGGGTGCACGTCACCGACCACACCAATGCCTCGCGCACTCTGCTCTACGGCCTGGCCTCCCGGTCGTGGGACCCGGAGCTGCTCGCCGTCTTCGGTGTGCCGCGAGAGCTGCTGGGGGACATCGTGCCTTCCGCCGGAGTCGTCGGGGAGGCGGACCGTACCCACCTCGGCTTCACCTTGCCCATCGCCGGCCTCGCCGGCGATCAGCAGGCGGCGCTCTTCGGGCAGGGGTGCTGCACCGACGGTCTCGCGAAGAACACCTACGGCACCGGGGCCTTCCTCCTGGTATACGCCGGCCAGCGATTGCCCGTGCCCGCCCCCGGTCTGCTGGCCACCGCGGCCTGTGGGCCGGCGGGCGAGCCGGCCTACGCGCTCGAAGGGAGTGTCTTCATCGCCGGGGCGGCGATGCAGTGGCTGCGCGACGGACTCGGTATCATTGCCACCGCGGCCGAAAGCGAGGCGCTGGCCCGCAGCGTGGGTGACACCGGCGGCGTCCACTTTGTGCCGGCCTTCGTGGGACTGGGAACGCCGCACTGGGAGCCCGAAGCACGGGGAACCATCACGGGCATCACCCGTGGGACCGGCCGGGCCCACCTGGTGCGCGCCGCGCTCGAGGCAATGGCGTTCGGGAGCGCGGATCTGCTCGATGCCATGACGCGCTCCGGCGGCCTGGCCGTGCCGGCGCTGCGGGTGGATGGCGGGGCCGCGGCCAACGATTGGCTCATGCAGTTCCAGGCCGACGTTCTCGGTGTCCCGGTGGAGCGGCCGGACATGGTGGAGACGACGGCCCTGGGGGCGGCGGGGCTGGCGGGTTTGGCCCTCGGGGTATGGCGAAGCCCCGGAGAGTTTCTCGCAGGGCGGCGGTTCCGGCGGTTCGAGCCGCAGTCGAACGGCGGCGAGCGCGAGGCCGCGCGGCGGGGCTGGGATCGCGCGGTCGGGGCGGCACTTTCATGGGCGAGGGGGGCGAGCTAGGCTCGGCTGCGGTCCTCGTGCGCTGTCCGCGAGCATGGCCGCTTGGCGCGTCGCGGCTGGGCGCCTCCGTATAGTATTCAACTCGCGCCCGGTCGAGATCACCGAGCGCGAGGTCATCCTCGAGGTGGCTGGAGAGCGTCGCACGTTGCCGAACGACTACGTGTGGATCTTCGCCGGCGGGACGCCGCCGACGGAGTTGCTGGAGAAGATCGGCGTCCGCACCGGCTCCCGAGACGTGACCGTCGAAGGAGCCCGCGAGGCCAAACTGGCCGGGGTGGCATGATGAACGCTCCACCGAACAGCACCTGTCCGTCGTGCGGTGCCTCCGGGGCGGGGAACTTCTGCGCTTCCTGTGGCAGCCCCCGCGTCCCGACACCGTGCGGCGCTTGTGGGAGGCCGCTCGACACCTCCGCCAAGTTCTGCTCCTCCTGCGGGCAGCCCACGGTCGCGTCGGGAGGACGGACACCGGCGCGGACGACCCGGTCCGACCGCACTCCCTGGATCCTTGCGGCGGCCGCGCTGGCCGGGCTCCTGGCGGTGTTGCTCCTCATGCTCGTCCGCACCGCCCCTCGCGTCACCGCCGCCGCCGCCGACAGCCCAGTCGCGGGGGACGAAGCAGGCATCCCTCCGGATATCAGCTCGATGTCGCCGCGCGAGCGCTTCAACCGATTGTACAACAAGGTCATGACCGCGGCGCAAACGGGCGACGAAGGCACGGTCGGCCGCTTCACTCCGATGGCGCTCACCGCCTACGCCCAACTCGACACGGTGGATGCGGACGCCCGCTACCACGCGGCACTCATCGAGGTGCACACCGGCGATGTGGCCGGCCCAGCCGCCTTGGCCGACACCATTCTGGCGCAGGACCCGGGGCACCTGTTCGGGTATGTCATCCGGGGGACGGTGGCCCGATGGGAGAAGGACGACAAGGCACTCGCCCGGGCCCAGGCAGGTTTTCTGGAGCACTACGACGCCGAAATGAAGGCGGCTCGGCAGGAGTACTCCGAACACACCCGGTCGCTTGACGAGTTTCGCCAGGCGGCCCTCAAGGCGGGCGGGCGTTAGCCTCCGGGAATCGCGGCACCGTGACAGACGGTGCACATCTGCGGGTTCCGGCTCCGGAGACGCTCGGAGTCGAAGTCGGGCCCGTGCGGATTGAACCGCCGGCCACCGAGCGCCGAGTGGCATGTGAGGCAATCGCGCTCGGCGTGGCAGGAAACGCAGCTCTCCAGACTCTGGCGTGCCGCCGGCCCATGGGCCAGGACGAAGTTGACCTTGGCGTCGTGGAAACCCCCGTGCAGCGTACCCTGGGCCACGAGCCCTGCCTGCTGGTGACAATCGGCGCAGAACGCACCCGTGTTGTGGCACTCGCCGCACGAGGTCTCCCGCGCGTACGCGGAGGCGGGATGGCGCGACAGGAAGCCCACAGGGTGGTAACCCGGTGCCGAGGCGGCGTTGGGGCGGTGGCAGTCCAGGCAGTCCGGTCGTGCGTGGCAGGAATTGCACTGCTTCGGCGCGGCGGTCGCCACCGGGGCATGCCGGTCCGTGAAGTCGTCACCGTGTGACGGTGGCCGGCGCCGGGTGATCGATGCACCGGGCCCGCGCCCCGGCCCTGGCGCGTGCATCGCGACGGCCACCTCGGGCTGAGCCACGTGGCAGGTGAGGCAGCTCTGCTGGGTGTGACAGGCGGCACAGCTCTGGGGGCCGCGCCGCGCCGCCTGGCCGTGTTGCTGCACGAACCCGGGGGTGGTGTGGCTGGGAGGGGCCTCGAGTGTCGTCTCGATCGCGAGCGATCGAGGATCGGGCGCGAGTGCCTGGATCGCCGGCACCTCCGGAGCATTCACGTGGCAGCTTACGCAGAAGTCCCGCGCGTGGCAGGTGGCGCAGCTGCGCGATACCCCGTCGTGGGCACCCGTGTCGGCTGGTGGCGGCAGGGCGAGCTTCCCGTGTCCCAGTGGGAACGTCTGGTCGAGGTGCGAGGGAGGGGCCGGGAACCCGGCGACGCGTTCCCTCGGGAGCGCCGTTGCCTCCGCCAGCGTCAGGTGACAGGTGCCGCAGGCGGTGTTGGCGTCCGCGAGGTGCTCCACCCGGATATCATGGCACTGCAGGCACTGCCGCACTTCGGTACGCCGAACCCGCATCCAGGGTGCGCCCGCGGCGAGGTGACACGATGCACAGACGACCGAGTCCCGCGGGAGGCGCTCGGCCGCCTTCACTGCATGCACCGGATGCCTGAAGCTCAAATTGGATGGGCGCGACCCGGTGGGTGGAGTCCAGTCGACCTTCTCTTCGATCGTCCCGTCATGGCAGTTGGCGCAATCGCTCGCCGTGGGCCAGATCGACCGCGTCGAGTCCTGTGCCCCGGCGTGACAGCCTTGGCAGGTGGGAAAGACTCGGCGGTGCTGCCAGTGGTCGAACCGATCGTTCGCGAGGCTGGCGGCGAGGCGTCCGCCCGCCCCGATCACGGCTAGCGCTCCCACGGCGACGAGCAGGGCGCGGAGCGCTCTCATCGTGCCACCCGCCTCCCGGAGCCTCGGATGGCGGGAGGAAGGCGGAGCCGGTCGGCGTCGGATCCGAAGACCCAGGTGACCCGGGCGTGGAGGCGGAACTGGTTCCAGTCGAACGCTCCCGCGTCCGGCCGCTGGCGCTCTTCGAAATACTGCGCGCCCATGAGAGCGAACTGCAGTCGATCTGAAGCTCGGTAGGCGGCGTCAATGCCGACCGCGTCCACCTGCGCGTCATCGAAGCGGAGCTCGAGCGGTCGGAAGAAGGTGGAGCCGAACGCCGAGAGGGTGAGAGTCGGCGAGGGGAGCCAGGTGACGCGGCCTTCCCACGTACGCGACGCTGCTCCCGGACCGGATTCGGCACGGTACCCGGCCTCGACCGTGAGCGTGCGGTTCGCCTGCACCGTCGCGGAGAGTGAGGTACGCCACCCTCGATCCTCGTATGAGGCCAGCGCCGTCTCCGCCCCCGAGCCGTCGAACCAGTAGCGCTCGCCGCTCGCGCGGAGACGGAGGTTCCGGACCGGTGTGAAGGCGACCGAGCCATCGATCGCGGTGTAGGGGACGGCGCTGAAGGCGCCCCAGATCGTCCACAGCTCGAAGAATGGCCGGTAACGCCGCACGCCGGCGTCGGCGTTGAAGCGGGTGTCTCCGTACCGGAGGAAGAGTTCGGAGGTGCCCCACCATCCCTGTGCCAGGTCGTACTCGGTGCTGCCCGTGAGGGTCAGGTGCTCGGCCGGACGGAGCACGGCGGTGAGGGCGGCGCGTTCGGAGATGAAATAGTGGACCGACGGGTCCACCTCGCGCAGGTATTCGGCCCGGATATCGGCCCGGCGGCTGCGCCAGCCGAGAGCGGCGCCGGCTGTCAGATGCCGCTCCGGGAGCTGGTAATCGTCGAGTGGGTTGAGCGACGGGCTGGTCATCGGCACGTCGAGGCTCCGTGCCAATCCCCATCCGCCGTAGGCGGTAAGCTCGAGCCCTCTCCGCGGAACGCGCACCGTCAAGGCCGCGCCGTCGAAGCCCGTCCAGCCGAATCGTCCGGTGACGTGCTGGCGCCCGAGCCGGCCCGTAATGCTCGGCATCTGATACTCGGCGTAACCCTCGAGAAGCTGCAGGGCGGGCTGCGTTCCCGGCCAGAACTCGTCCCCCGTGAGGTCTACTCCCCACCGCGCGTTCCCCCGAATGCTCAGACCGGTGACCCCCAGTCCCCACACCGCGAGGTCGGCGCTGCTCACCACGGGAGCGCTGGCGAGGCGCGGGCCCGGCCGGAAGTAGGTGCAGGTGTCCCTTCCAGGCGTGCACACGACCGCGAAGCCGTCCGGCGTCTGGAACCCGCCCGTGGGGCCTGTCACGGCGGAGTCCGCCGGGATGCTGTCAGGGGTCACCCCGCGGAACGACACGGTCTGGAAACGCGTGTCCAGCCGCAGGCGGTAACTCTGGGCCGACGCCACGGTCGTGGTCGCGCAGCACAGCGCGATTCCCAATGCTGGCCAACGGCGCCGTTGGTTCATGACGGTGCGCCTTCCTTGAGGAGCTTCCGCTGCAGCTCCTTGGGCGGGCGCTGGAAGTGGCAGGTGCTGCATTCCTTGGGTTCATCGTGGTCCTGCTGCGGATGGTGACAGGCCAGGCAGAAGGAACGCGTCGGCACCAGCCGGGCGACCGTGGTCGCCGTGTGGCAG
>CAYYXP010000231.1:0-5828 GCA_964475685.1 uncultured Gemmatimonadaceae bacterium
AGCCGCAACGGTGGATCCCGCCATCTGGCTGCCGGTGGCCGGGCCGACGCTCCGCACCGCGAGCGTCGCGTTTCACGTGCAGGCCGACTCGGGGGCGCACGCCATCGCCAACGGGGCGCTCGTCCGGGTGGACACCCTCTCCTACGGACACACCACCTGGCACTATCGTCTCGACCAGCCGATTCCGCTCTCCGCTGTCGCGGCCGCTTCCGGGCCCTACGCGGCTGCCAGGCTGCCGCAACAGGCGTGCACTCCGGCGTGCGCGCCAGTGTCGGTCTGGACCTGGCTGGGCGACTCGGCGTTCGCGGCCCGGGGGCCCTTCAGCCGGGCGGCAAGCATGATGGAGTTCTTCACCCGGCTGCTCGGCCCGTTGCCCTATCCCGCGCTCGCGCATGTCGAGGCGGCGATACCCGTCGCCGTCGTGCCGGGCGCCTCGGTCATTCTCTATGCCGAGTCGGGCTATGCCGACCGCACGCTGGACGAGACCGTCGTCGCGCGCGAGACCGCCAGGCAGTGGCTTCGCCCCGGAGCGCCCGACAGCGCCGCCGAGTATCTCGCGACGCTCTGGCGGTCGAGCGCCGAGGGGAAGGCCGCCAAGTCCGCCGATCTCGCCCCGGTCAGGGAATTCCTGCGCTCCCCGTGAAGTCCATCCTCTGCCTCGCGCTCGCGGCATGCAGCGGGTCGCTGCCCCCGCTCCGAGGTCAGATGGTGGTGGGACGGGAGGCCTACGCGGTCTTCGTGGCGGGGAACAGTCCGGCGGGCGGGGACCTCTACGCGGTGCGCGCCGAGGGGGGTGCGGCGGTGCCGATCACCTTCACCAACGTCGGAGAGTCGCGTCCCAGGCTTTCTCCCGACGGCACCTCCATCGTCTTTCTCCGTGGCCGCTCGCTCACCGATTCCACGCCTGTGTCGCTCTGGGTGATGAACCTGCTGAACGGCGCCGAGCGCGAGCTCGAGCTCCCCAAGGGAGGGGGGCTACCGCTCGACGCGGGATGGTCGGAGGGAGGGCGCGCGATCGTCGTGTCCACCACCGGCGGGCTCTACCGTTTCGGCGCACCGCCGGTGGCAGACGCGCCGCGCCTCGTGACCGCGGCCGAACGGGTGGCCGCCGAGTCGAACCTGGCCGTTCTGCTGGGGCAGCCGGCGTTCGCGCGCGTGGTGCCCTGCGCGGAGCCGGGGGCGCTGTGCATCGAGTCGGACTCCGGGGGCCCGAGCTTGCTGGCGCCGCGGGCGCACGATGCGCTCGCCTGGGGGACCGACTCGGTTGCCTACTTCGTGGGTGACGAAGTGGAGATACGTCCGCTGGGCGAGGGCCGAAGCCGCCGACTCGATATCACGGGGCCGCCGCGGCGCCGCCAGATGACCGCTTTTACGGGGCTGCCGTCGCCGTAAGGGGGGACGGGAGGGCGCCCCACGAAGAATGACGGCCCGTTGAAGCGCCCCGGCTCTCCCGGGTATCTTTCGGGGCTGTGCGTCTTTCACTCTTCGATGGGGTCGTCAATGAAAATGCTGGTCCTCGGCGCCGGGCTGCAGGGGTGTGCCTGCGCATATGACCTTCTGCAGAATCCGGAGGTTACCCAGGTAACTCTGGCCGATCTCCGGACCGACAGCCTGCCCCCCTTCCTTTCAGGGGACTGGGAAGGCAGGCTGCGGACGCTGCGGCTCGACGTGGCCGACCCCGGCGCGGTGCAGCACGCGCTCCGCGGGCACGCCGCCGTCATGAGCGCCATCCCCTACTACTACAACGGCCCCATGGCCCGCGCCGCCGTCGAGGCGGGGTGCCACTTTTCCGACCTGGGGGGCAACACCGAGATCGTCCTCGAGCAGAAGAAGCTGCACGATCAGGCGCTGGCCGCCGGCGTTTCGGTCGTTCCCGATTGCGGTCTCGCCCCCGGCATGGTGAACATTCTTGCGGCGGAGGGAATTCGCCGGCTCGACCAGGCCGAGAAGGTCAAGATCTACGTTGGCGGCCTGCCGCAGCATCCCGAGCCTCCCCTCAACTACCAGATCGTCTACTCCCTCGAGGGCGCGCTCGACTACTACACCACTCCCTCCTGGGTGCTCCGCGGCGGGAAGCCGGAGCAGGTGGACGCCCTGAGCGAGGTGGAGGTGGTGGAGTTCCCTCCGCCGATCGGCACGCTGGAGGCGTTCCATACCGGCGGGGGGATCAGCACGCTGCCGTTCGCCTACCAGGGCAGGATAGACGTCATGGAGTACAAGACCCTGCGCTACCCGGGCCACGCCGCCGTCATGCGGCCCATCCGGGACCTCGGCCTGCTGGACGCCAAGCCGGTGATGGTGAAGGGACAGCGGGTCGTTCCCCGCGACCTCTTCATCGCCGCTGTTCATCCCAGGCTGCACAAGCCGCAGGGCCAGGATCTCGTGGCCCTCCAGGTCGAGGTGAGCGGGCGGAAGGGCGGGCGCGCGGCAGAGGTGAAGTTCCGCCTCATGGATTATTACGACTGCGTTCATGGTATCAGTGCCATGATGAGGACCACGGGATATTCCCTGTCCATCACGGGGCAGATGCAGGCGGACGGCCGGGTGGGACTCCGGGGTGTCCACACCCCCGATGAGGCGATTCCGTTTCAGAAGTACGTCGCGGAGCTGGGCTGTCGCGGGGTCAACATCGAGGAGCTTGCAGGTTGATGCTGGATTTTGCGGGCGTATGGGACAGGGCGCTGTCGTTCGACGAGTTCGTGGCGGCGAGCGTGAAGCAGCGCGGGCTCTGGGAAGGGCTGCATCGGATTGCGGTGGTGCCGGCCTGGGCCATCGCGGCGGTACCGCCGGGCGTCAAGCGCAAGTTGCTGGTCATTGCGGAGGACTGGTGCGGCGACGCGTCGAGCACCATTCCCGTGCTGGCGCGCCTGGTCGAGGCGGTGCCGGGGCTCGAGCTTCGCATCATCCGCCGGGACGAGCATCCCGAGGTGATGGATCACTACCTCACCAACGAGTCGCGGTCGATTCCGATTGTCATCGCGCTGGATGAAAGCTTCCGGGAGCTGGGCCACTGGGGCCCTCGCCCCGGCGTGCTGCAGGCGTGGGTGATGGCCAACCGTCTCACCGTGCCCAGGGCGGAGTTGTACCCGCAGATGCGGAGCTGGTACTCGCGTGACCGGGGGGAGAGCACCTTGCACGAGGTTCTGGCTGCCGCCGGACTGGCGGCGGCCAGGGTCGCCTGATCAGAACATCCAGTTGCTGCCCACCGAAAAGTTGAACCCGTCGGGCCCGCCCGCAAAATTGAAGGCGAGGATGGTGGAGCGGAGGATACGCAACGCGAACCCGCCGCCGCCGCCCACCTTCATGTCCTCCGTGGTCAGCCGGAAATCTTCTTCCTCGAACACCCGCCCCGCATCGACGAAGGCGATCAGGGTGACGGCGCCGAGGTCTCCGAAGGGAAGGAGATCGTGGCGCACTTCGAGGTTGCCGAGCAACAACCCCCTGCCGGTGAGGCGGCCGGTGTCGAGCGAGCGGTGCGAGTATTGTCCGCCCAGCACCGGCACCGGAAGCTCCCAGCCGGGGAGCGTGAACCTGGCGTTGAGCGTCGGCGTGCCGCCCACCCCGGAACCCGCCACCCGCGCCGCGACGACCGTCCCCTCCCGAAGCGGAAGCCACCCGCGGAAGATGGCGTACTGCCGGGTATAGCCGTCACCTCCGCTCCCTACCTGTGTGCCCGCCTCGAGCAACAGGCCGCGATGAGTGTTGTACTCGTTGTCTCGGGTGTCGAAGACCAGGGCGAGCCGGCCTGCGACGTCGCCCTGCTCCAGCTCGCCGGACGGCACGTCGGTGCGGAACACCGAGTTTCCCGGCAGCGCGGTGAAGCGCGCGTGCTCGAGGTTCAGCTGGAACGCGACCATGAACGGGCCGCTGATGACGCGCGTCACCTCGGCGATGCCGCGATAACGCGTGCGCCGGACCCGGTAGTGGAACGGGTCGGTGTCGGTCACCACGTCCTCGTCGAACGTCGAGTTGTTGCCCAGGCCGAAATAGCCAAGCCGCACCTGCCGGTCCGCGCTCGCGAGCAGGGCGAGCCGCCAGTTCTTCCAGAGCCCCGGCGCCCGGAACACTCCCGTGATGTAGCGGCTCCCTCGACTGGTGATGCCGGCGTCTCCGGTGAGCGAGGCGTTCGTGGTGTAGCGCGCCTCGTACTCCGCCGGCTGGGCATAGCGGACTCGCGCCGCCAGGACCGGGCCGTCGTTCGCTCCGCCCGTGAGGTAGGGGTAGTAGCTGAGGCCCCACGGGGGCGTATAGGTGTCGATGGTATCCTGGGCCACGGCGGCGGTGGTGTCCACGGGATCCTGCGCGGCCAGGCCGCCCGCCTGCGCGGTGAGCCCCAGCCACATCATGAGCCAGCGCCTCACTTCGGCCTCTCGTAGAGGTGGGCGGTGTCGCGGAGCCCGGCGGTCCGGCCGTCGTGCGCCACATACCGGTCGGGATAGAGCGACGCCGCGCCCACGTCGCCGCGCTTGTTGACGGCGTAGAAGATGAGGCCGAACCTCGGGCGTCCGTCGGGCGTCAGCAGCCGCGACTCGGCCATCTTCACCACCCGCTTCAGCGTCTCCAGGCAGGCATCGGTGGGCGCCATCCCTCGGCGCATCTGCTCCACGGTCAGAAACCCTCCGCACACCATGATGTTGGCCTCTCCGCGCCCGGTGGAGCCCGCCGCGCCGACATCGTTGTCGGTGTACTGTCCGGCCCCGATGATCGGCGAGTCCCCCACGCGGCCGGGAAGCTTCCACGCGAGCCCGCTGGTGGTGGTGACCGAGGAGATCTCTCCCGCCGCGTTCACGACGTTCAGGTTGATCGTTCCGGTGGGCCGGGCCACCATCGGCTCGGAATCCGGCACGTCGATCCAGTCGTCGTCCTTGCCGCGGTTGGCGCGCCAGGTGAGCCAGAGCTGGCGCGACTCGGGCGTGAGCAGCTCCTCGTCCTTGAACCCGTACGACAGGGCGAATCGCTTGGCGCCCTCACCGACGAGCATGATGTGGTCGGTGTACTTGAGCACCAGCCTTGCCACCTCGCTCGGCGTCTTGATCCCCTCCAGCGACGCCACCGCGCCCGCCCGCCGTGTGGGGCCGTGCATGCACGAGGCGTCGAGCTGCACCACGCCCTCCTCGTTCGGCAGGCCTCCGTAGCCGACGGAGTTGTCGTTGGGGTCGAGCTCCTGGATCTTGACGCCCTCCACGGCGGCATCGAGGGTGTCGGTGCCCGTCGAGACCAGCTCGAAGGCCTTCGTCACCGCGCGGAGTCCGTTGGAGGAGCTCACGGCGGCGAACCGGCCCCCGGACCGCCGGGTGATCGGGAGCGGGGCGGGGAACGCGGCGGCGACGGCGGCGGCGCCTGCCGCGGCACCGGTGGTCCCGAGAAAGCTGCGGCGCGACACGGGTGTGGCCATCGGGGGGCGCTCCGCGGGAGACGTGGGGGACGAGCGAATCTGCCGGCTACTTCTTCGCGGCCCGGAGCTGGTCGAACCAGTTGAGCGTCACCACGAGCGCCTGCTCTGCCGAGACCACCCGCTGAAGCATGACGAAACTCTTGCCGTCGGGTGCGACGCCGTAGTTGTGGTCCCTCAAGACGCCAGGGTTGTACTGCCCGGTGAACAGTCTCGACCGTCCGGTGACCTCGAACCCGGATTGAGTGCGGACGGCGGCCGCCATCACCGAGTCGCTGCTGCGGTAAAAGATCTCCCCACCCAGAGGCGACCAGATCGGCTCGGTTCCCCCACCCAGCGACACCTGCCAGCGTCCCCCCGGTCCGGGGTAGGGGCGGACGTACACCTCGTTCCGCCCCGATTCGTTGGCGGCATAGGCGAGCCACCGGCCGTCCGG
>CAYYXP010000232.1:0-9572 GCA_964475685.1 uncultured Gemmatimonadaceae bacterium
CGCTCGGCGAAGGCCTCGGCAAGACGATCGGCAAGCGCCTTGGCGAGGATCGCCCCGTAGTCGTCGTGCCCCCGCTCGTGCTCCGCGACCAGCGCCTCCCCCCCGACCCCGGCGGTGACGGCAAACGCGCCCACGTAGTCCGGCACGCCCGCGGCCCGGGGCGCCACGAAATCGGCGAGCGCCAGGTTGGGCCGGCCCGGCGGCTTCCGCATCTGCTGGCGAAGGGTGTGAATCACCGTCAGCGGGCTCCGGCAGGCCGCGTCGTGATAGAGGGTGATGTCGTCACCCTCGCTGTCGGCGGACCAGACGCCGAACACCCCGCGTGCGCTCAGCAGGCGCTCCCGCACGATCCGGTCGAGCAGCGCCTCGGCATCGCGGAAGAGGCTCCGTGCCGCCGGGCCGACCTTCGGGTCATCGAGGATCGCCGGATAGTGGCCGGCCAGCTCCCAGGTCTGGAAGAAGGGCGTCCAGTCGATGCGGGGGACGAGATCCGCGAGCGGGTAGTCATCGAGCACCGTCACCCCGAGATGGCAGGGCTCCGCGGCCGGAGCGGCGGACCAGTCGATCACCAGCCGGTTGCGTCGCGCCTCCGCGATCGGGAGCCGGTCTTCCGCGGCCTGCCGCCGGCCGCGCTGCTCGCGCACGTCGGCGTACTCCTTCCGCACGTCCGCCACGAAGTGGTCGCGGAGGGTGTCGCTCAGCAGATTGCTGGCCACGCCGACCGCGCGGGACGCATCGAGCACATGCACGGTCGGCCCCTTGTAGTTGGGGGCGATCTTGACCGCGGTGTGCACCCGGGACGTGGTGGCGCCGCCGATCAGCAGCGGCAGCGTAAACCCTTCCCGCTCCAGCTCGCTCGCGACGAAGGACATCTCCTCGAGCGACGGCGTGATGAGCCCGCTGAGCCCGACGATGTCCACCCGCTCGCGCCGCGCCGTCTCGAGGATCTTCGCGCACGGCACCATCACCCCGAGGTCGATCACCTCGTAGTTGTTACACTGCAGCACCACCCCGACGATGTTCTTGCCGATGTCGTGCACGTCGCCCTTGACCGTGGCGAGCAGGACCTTGCCGTTGGTCCGCGCGGCCGCGGTGTCCCGGTCGGCCTCGATGTACGGTACCAGGTGGGCCACCGCCTTCTTCATGACGCGGGCGCTCTTGACGACCTGGGGGAGGAACATCTTCCCGGAGCCGAAGAGGTCGCCCACGATGTTCATGCCGTCCATCAGCGGGCCCTCGATCACGTGGATCGGCCGCTCCGCGAGGCGGCGCGCCTCCTCGGTGTCCTCGACGACGTAGTCGGCGATGCCCTCGACGAGCGCGTGGGCCAGCCGCTCGTGGACCGGCGCGTTGCGCCATCCCAGATCGGTCCCCTGGGCGGCGGCTTGGCCCCGCACCGAATCGGCGACGGCGAGCAGGCGGTCAGTGGCGTCGGGCCGGCGGTTGAGCACCAGGTCCTCGACCCGCTCGAGCAGGTCCGCCGGAATGTCCGAGTAGATCGGGAGCTGTCCCGCGTTCACGATGCCCATGTCCATGCCGGCCTCGATGGCATGGAAGAGGAACACCGCATGGATCGCCTCGCGCACCGGGTCGTTGCCGCGGAAGGAGAACGACACGTTGCTGACACCGCCGCTCACCAGGGCGTGGGGCAGCGTCGCCTTGATCCGTCGGGTGGCCTCGATGTAGTCCAGCGCGTAGCCGGCATGCTCCTCGATCCCGGTGCCGATCGCGAAGATGTTGGGGTCGAGGATGACGTCCTCGGGCGGGAACCCCACGCGCTCGGTCAGCAGGCGGTAGGCACGGGCGCAGGTCTCCAGCTTGCGGTCGGCGCTGTCGGCCTGGCCGCGCTCGTCGAACGCCATGACGATCACCGCCGCCCCGTAGCGGCGCACGAGGGTGGCCTGCCTGAGAAAGGCCTCCTCGCCCTCCTTCAGGCTGATCGAATTGACGACACCCTTTCCCTGCAGGCACTTGAGGCCCGCCTCGATGACCGACCACTTGGACGAGTCGACCACCACGGGCACCCTGGTGATGTCGGGCTCGGAGGCGATCAACTGGAGGAACTTCACCATGGCCTGGAGGGAGTCGAGCATCCCCTCGTCCATGTTGACATCGATCATCTGCGCGCCGCTTTCCACCTGCTGCCGCGCGATCTCGACCGCGGCATCGTACTCGCCGGCCAGGATCAGCCGGGCGAACTTCCGCGAGCCGGTGACGTTGGTGCGCTCGCCGATGTTCGCGAAGATGCTCTCCGGCCCGATCGCGAGCGGCTCCAGCCCGCTCAGCCGGCATTTCGGCTCGATCGTCGGGGGGCGGCGGGGCGCGAGGCCGCGCACCGCCTCCGCGATGGCGCGGATGTGCTCCGGCGTCGTGCCGCAGCATCCGCCGACCAGATTCACCAGGCCGCTCTCCGCGAACTCGCGGAGTATTCCCGCCATGTACGCCGGGCTCTCGTCGTACATGCCGAACTCGTTCGGCAGGCCGGCATTGGGGTGGGTGCTGACGAACACCGGCGCGACGCGGGAGAGCTCCTGCACATACTGCCGGAGCGCTCTGGCGCCCAGCGCGCAGTTGAGGCCGATGGAGAGGGGACGGGCATGCGCGACGGAGTTCCAGAAGGCCTCCGTGGTCTGACCGGACAGCGTCCGGCCGCTCGCGTCGGTGATCGTGCCCGAGATCATCACCGGGACGCGGATTCCCAGCTCCTCGAACAGTCCTTCGACCGCGAAGATGGCCGCCTTGGCGTTGAGGGTATCGAAGATCGTCTCGATCAGCAGGAGGTCGGCGCCGCCGTCGAGGAGGCCCCGCGCCGCGTCCGCGTAGGTGGCGACCAGATCGTCGAACAGGACATTGCGGAATCCCGGGTCGTTCACGTCCGGCGACAGCGACGCAGTGCGATTGGTGGGGCCGAGCACCCCCGCGACGAACCGTGGATCGGGGCCCCGGCGCTCGAAGTCGTCGGCGGCCTCGCGCGCCAGAAGTGCGGAGGCCCGGTTGAGCTCGTAGACCATCCCCTCCATCCCGTAGTCGGCGAGCGACACCGCCGTCGAGTTGAACGAGTTGGTCTCGAGAATGTCGGCGCCGGCGTCGAGGTAGGCTGTGTGGATCGCCCGGATGATGGCCGGCTGGGTGAGCGAGAGAAGGTCGTTGTGGCCCTTGAGGTCCCGGGGCCATTCGCCGAACCTCTCGCCCCGGTAATCCTGTTCGCCGAGGCCGTAGGTCTGGATCATCGTCCCCATGGCTCCGTCGAGCACCAGGATGCGGCGGGCCAGCAAAGGCCCGAGCTCCGCGAGGCGCTCGTCTCTCGTGCGGCCTGGGGCCTCCGAGGGCGGGATGCCGGATGTGATGGGGACCACGACGGCCCTCCGAAACGAAAAGACCCTGGGGCCAAAACGCCTCAGGGGGAGCGTTTTAGCGATTGTTTAACGTGGCCGCAAGCAGCGCAAATCGCCACGACTCAATTGTCCGACTCCCGGAAGCTAACGTCGGCGCCTCTTCGGGCAAGGGGATTGGGGTCCCCGGCCCGATGCCGTCGTCTCGATCACAGCATCCCCATGACCACGCTGCGGGCCAGCCAGAGGATGAGCCACGCCACCATCGGGCTCATGTCAATCATCCCCATGGGCGGGAGGAGGCGGCGGATCGGGTCGACCAGCCAGTCGGTCAGGGCCAGGATGGGAGGCATGAATCCCGAGTGAGGCGAAATCGGAAACCAGGACGCGATCACGCGGATGAACAGCGCCAGCATCAGGAGGGAGAAGGCGGCACTGACCAGGAATCGAACCCAGGCCCGTGGCCCCGACTGTGCGAGCGCCACGATGCTGAAGGAGAACCCGGTGAGCCATTGCACGAGGCTGATCAGGATCAACCCGCCCACGACGACGATGCCGAGCAGCCAGAGGGAGGCCTCCTGCGGATTGCCGCCCCTGCGTACCACCTGCCGCTCCAGCGGGCGGAGAACCGGATCGCTCAGCTTTCTCACGAACCGGGGCCATGGGGCGAACGGCTTGATCCGCTGGCTTCGCACGGCCCACGCGGTGACCACGATTGCCGTGGCGTAGACGAGCGCGGCCACGACCAGGATCCTGGCCACGACGTCGAGGCTGGTGGTGATCATGTCGGGGGGCGGTGGCCCTACTCGGGGCGGGCGACGCGGAAGGGGCGCTGGTCACCCGAACGGGTGGTGCAGATGACCGTGAAGCCTCCGCCGCTGAGGGCGGCTTGTTCCAGGATCTGGCTGTCACCCCGGCAGGAGGTGACCTCCCGGGTGTCGGTCCTCCGGAAGGCGACGGTGATGACGGGCTCCCGGTCGAGGTTCACGAGGCGCCGGACCATGGTGCTGGTGAGGCTGTCGATGCCCATCTGGCGGAAAGTCGTGGCGGGGCGACCCCGGTGGGAACCCCGGTAGTCCACGGCGCGATCCACCAGCTCGAAGACCTCCCGCCCCAGCGTTTCGGCGTCACGCTGATCGGCCGGCAGGTTCGATGCGGGCCTGTCCGCAGGCGGCCTGGTGGATTCGTCCTTGCCGCATCCGGCCAGCATCAGGAATGTGAGCGAGATCCCGGCGGTTAATCGTCTCATTCCATCGCGAATTCGCGGTTGAACACGACCTCGAAGCTGAACGTCTTGGCCCGGCTCCGGGTCTCCATGTGCTCGGCGATGCGCCGCAGGCGGGCGGGGATGCCCACGATCTTTTCCTGCGCCTTCAGGCCAAGCTCGTTGAGCCCCTGGAGACTCTCGATCTTCCAGTAGCGGATCTGCTCCTGGACAATGCGCAGGTAATCTCGCGGGCCGTAGATCCCCGAGCGGCGGATGACATCGGCCAGTTCCTTGAAGCCCGGAATGGTGACTCCCGGCATGTCTATGGCAGGCAGGATGAACGACGCCGAATGGAGCGCCTCATTGGGGTCGCGCTCGAGGATCAGCTCGAAGACGCTGCGGTAGAAGACGTAGTGCCTGGCCTCGTCCTTGGCCACTTGCGTGAGCACCTCGCCCAGCCGCGGCTCGTAATCGGCGACGATGCGTCCGGTCTCGCTATGAGAGAACTGGGTGGCCCGCTCCTGGACGGTGGTGTAGGCGAAGACTCGATAGGGGTCCTGGTCCCAGGCCGGGTGGAAGCCGTTCCTCAAGTACTCGAACTGCATCTCCTCGATCTTCCGCTGGGCGAAGAGGCGGGTGTCTCGACAGTAATCGTGGAGCACCTGGCCGTGCCGGTCCTCTTCGGCCGTCCACAGATTGTTCCACTTGCGCCAGTGGCTCTCGTCCCCGAGATACACGGCCAGAAGGCGATGGAAGTGCGGTAGCCCCTCCTCCGTCAGGATGTTGAGCGCCAGCGCGGCGCGCACATGGTCCGGAATGCCCTCGGCCTGTGCCCGGAGGTTCTGGAGGAACTCGTCGGCGCTGGTGTCGGGCTCGGGGCCGAGAAGGTCCGAGGGATACCAGAGGTCGCGCTTCCGCTCATGCGACTCCATGAGCACCATGACCTCGCTCTCGAGGTCCTTCAACACCTCGATCTTCGAAGCGATCAGGCGCCCTGAATCGTTGGCGGTTGCCATGAACGTCTTTCGTCGGCGGGGTGATCGGACAAACGCTCAGGACCAGCCACCCAAGATAGTGTGACTGGTCCTGCCAATGCCAACTCAAGGCGCTCCCGCGCCGTCCCCCGGCGCCTACCTGGGGCCGGACTCCAGCCGCTTCTCCATGAGCGACCAGCTCCGGCGCCCTATGTACTCATCCCGCACATAGATACGCTGCCACCCGAGGGCAGCCAGCAGTCCCTCCGAGCGGTCGTCGTCTGTCCAGAATTCGGCCAGGTGCGCACCTGCTTCCACCGCCCGTTCCTCGAAGGCGGAGAGGAGGCGATGGGCGTGGCCCCGGCGCCGCTCCTGCGGCAGGATCACCACATCAACAAGGTGGGCTACCCCGCCACGGAGCCAGTAGCGAAGGCCGCCGATCCAGTCGCCGATCTCGTTGCTGAGTATGAGGTAGTGCTCGTCGAGGGTCCCGGCCAACCGGGAAGGGTCCTCCTCCTGCTCGAGGAGCTCGGAGAACCAGGCCGCGAAATCCTCGTCCTGTTCCATCTCGCGAATTGTGAGCTCACTCATGGTTCGACTGCCTCAGGTGGGGCCGACCGTGCATGTCGCAACAGTAGTGCCAACGCCGGTCGGGACGCTGGTGGGGCCTCCCCCGGCCCCGGTCATCGGAGCCCGACGGCCACCGCGACGCCGATGGCCAGGGCCGCGAAACCCGCCAGGAGGATCCAGAGCGGCAGCGCGAAACGAAGCCAGTCTTCGTAGCGCACTCCCGCAGCCGCCAGCATCGCCATGAGCGCGCCGTTCGTCGGTGTGAGCACTTCGCAGAGGCCGGATCCGTACTGGTAGGCCAACACGGTGACCTGGCGGGAGAGTCCGATCAGGTCGGAGAGCGGGACCAGGAGCGGAAGGGTCAGGACCGCATGTCCGCTGCTGCTCGGCACCGGGAAGTGGATGACGGTGTGGGCGAGCATCATGCCGATGGCGGAAACCGCGGGGGGAAGACCGCTGAGCGGGGCGAAGAGGCCGTTGACGATGGTGTCCACGATTCTCCCCTCGCTCAGCACCACGTAGATGGCGCGGGCGAATCCCACCAGCAGCGCGGCATATGCCATGGACTTGAAGCCGTCCACGAACGCCTCCGCCGTCCCGTCCAGACCCAGGCGCCCCAGCAGTCCCGCCAGCACCCCCACGGCGAAGAAGAGGGCGGAAAGCTGGTCGAACTCCCAATCGAGGTGCTGGGCGCCGTAGACGTACATCGCGAGCGCGGCCACGATCGCCAGCAGGATCACGACGTCCCGGAGCTCCAGCGGGACCGACCCCGCTGCCCCGGGCGCGCCCGTTGGCGCTGTCCTGGTGCGTGCGGCGTAGCGCATGGTGCCCCCCGTCCAGATCGCCAGCGCGGGGATGAGAAAGAGCACCCGGAAGCCGAGCCCCGACCCCGGCGTGAGTTGGGCGAGCCTCTGCCCGATCAACACGCTGAACGGGTCCACCGGACCGAAGGCCGCACCGATCGCCGCACTTCCCAGGCTCATCGCCACCATCGTGAGCGGGGTGAACCCGAGCGTCCGGGACAGGAGCAGGAGCGCCGGAACGAACGCGATCAGCTCCTCCGAGGTATGCTCGGTGACCCCGCCGAGCGCGAACACCACGCTCGCGATGGGGATGACCAGGGCGCCGCGGTGCGCCAGTTTGCCGACCAGCCATCCCACCAGCCGTCCGAGAGTCCCCGCCCGTTCCACCACGGCGAAAGCGCCGCCCACCAGGAAGATCAGGCCGATCACCGAGGCGGCCTCGGTAATTCCCCTGGGGATGGCGATGAGGGCCTCGAAGGGGCCGAGAGGCCTTGCGTCGACGTGGGCGTAGGTGCCGGCGATGACGACGGTGCGACCGGTGCCGGGGTCCTCGTGGCGCTGGAATTCGCCGGCACGGAGCACGTGGGTCAGCACCGCCGCGAGAACGATGCAGGCGACGAGGAGGGTGAGCGAATGGGGGAGCCGGAACCGGGCCCGGGGTGGCATTAGAGCGAACGGCAGCGGCGGCTGACCGGCGGCGTGTTGCCGCAAGCGATGGTCTCGTCCATCGACCCGGTGATCGGCCCGCAGGCCGCGGTCTGGGCCTCGCGCACCGCACTCTCCTCCGACGCGGCCGACGCGGTGGCACTGCCTGACCGGCCGCGGAAATCGATGGCGACGGCGCATTCGACCCGCTGCGAGGCGAGCGTGGACCACAGGAGGAAGGCGACGAAGACGAGCCCGACGATGAGCGTGAGCCCTCTTGTGCGGGTAGTCATCAGAGAAGTGTTCTCCGGAGTGTGAGAAGTGCGACGCTGATGTTGAGGAGGAGGGGCGGGACCATCTCGCGGCAGGAAGGAGGCCGACGGCCGGTCACCGAATCGTCACCCGGCCGCCTATATTGCCTCGCTCAGCGGGGAGGAGGCGCGGCTGCGATCCCCGGGGTCTCCGAGCCGCTCTTTCCGTCGTTCACCGGATTCACAGCCACCCGCCATCCGCTGGCAAAGCGAATCGTCAGCCGGTGCCCGAGCGGGTCCGCGCCGATGTCCTTCACGCCGGGCAGCGACTTCGCGTACGTCATGGCCGCGTCGGCCTGCTTCGCGAACGCCTCCGGGGTGCGCCCCTGCGCGGCCCGGCCGAACTCGCGGGCGATGGCGACGGCCTCGGCCTGCTCGTTACCGTAGCGCGCGTACTGGTCGGCCGGCACGAGTCCGTCCTGATCGCTGAGCTTGCTCTCGAGGTCGTAGCTGCGGCAGGAGGCAGCCAGCAGAAGAGGCAGCAGGAGAGTCAGGCGTCGGTTCATCCAATCCTCGCGGGTGATGATCACGGAGCACAGCCACGTCCGAAGCTAACCATTCCCGCGCGATTTGCCACGCCCTTCCGCTGCCGCTTCGGCGGTGGTCGGCCCTGGTGCTGGCCGTCGCATCCACGGTGCTGCTCCCGGCCCCGCTCGAGGCGCAGCAGGACAGCAGTCACGTCATCAAGTGGTGGCACGGAGCGCTGGCGGTGGGTGGCATCTCCGCTCTCCTGCTGCTCGACCCCCCGGTGCAGCGGTATGCCCAGGACAACCGCGGAACCGGTTCGGATGATGTCGCCTCCGTCGTCCGGCATTTCGGCGAGCCCGAGGTCTACGTGACGGTCACCCTGGGCCTCGCCGTGGCGGGACTCGCCGCCGGCGACTCCCGGCTCGTCGGCTCGGCCAAGCGGGTCGGCGCGTCGCTCCTGCTCGCCGGCGTGACAACAAGCGTCGGGAAGATCGTCCTGGGACGAGCGCGACCCGAGGAGACCCTCGACGCCACCAGCTTCTCCCCCTTCTCCGGCCAGGACGCCATGCCGTCCGGGCACACCACCATGGCTTTCGCGCTGGCCACGTCACTGGCGGACGAGATCCACCGGACGTGGGCCAGCGTCGGGCTCTATGGGCTGGCGACCGCCGTGGGATGGTCGAGAATCAACGACAACAGGCATTGGCTCACCGATGTGGTCTCGGGCGCGCTGGTGGGCATCACCTCCGCCAAGCTCGTCTCGGGGCGCTGGCGCATCTTCAACCTGCGGCCTCCCTCGATTCTGGCGACACCGGGCCACATGTCCATCGGGTGGCAGGGATCGTTCTAGGGCGAGTGGCCGGAAGGGTTGAGCCTTCCGCCCTCCGCCCCTAGGCTTCAGCCATGTCAGGCACCCCGAACATCCCGATTCCCCGCAACGAGCCGGTGCTCTCCTACGCACCGGGCACCCCCGAACGCGCCGCGCTCAAGTCGGCCCTCGGCTCCGTTGGCGACGAACGACCCGAGATCCCCGCCGTCGTGGGCGGCCGCGAGGTGCGGAGCGGTGTCACTCGCGACGTCGTCTCTCCCCACTGCCATGGCCGGGTGCTCGCCAGGCTTCACCAGGCGGACACGGCGACGATCTCGGCGGCGATCGCGTCGGCGATCGAGGCGCAGCGGGACTGGGGCCACTGGACGTTCGAGGCGAGGGCCGCCGTCTTCCTCAAGGCGGCCGACCTTCTGGCCGGCATCCATCGCCAGCG
>CAYYXP010000233.1:0-12921 GCA_964475685.1 uncultured Gemmatimonadaceae bacterium
GAAGCTGCTCGAGGCCGAGCTTGTCGCCTCGAAGCGCCCTGCAATCGCAACGTCGATCCTCCGGCCGGTGCGACGGGAGGTGGAGTCGTTCCGCTTCAGCACTGTGCGGCTCGATGTTCGGGAGAACACCACCAGGCTCAACGCCGCGCTTGCCGATCTCTGGCGCGCGACGACGGGAGGCGGCCGCGGCGATCCTCCCGCCCCCTATTCCGGGGAGTGGCGCGCCTGGCTTGCCGGCGAGCTGGCCCGACCGCTCGTGCCGGGCACCGCGCCAGTCGCCCTCCCCGCCGACTCGGAGGAGACGCTCGGGATGTTCCGGGTGGTGCGTCAGCTGCGCGACGAGATCGACCGGGAGGCCTTCGGAGCCTTCGTGCTCAGCATGACACGGAGCGTGAGTGACGTGTTCGGCGCCTACCTGCTCGCGAAACAGGGGGGACTCTTCGCCGACAGCGCCGGGATCGAGAGCTGCACCCTCCCGGTCGTGCCGCTCTTCGAGACGATCGAAGACCTCCAGCGCGCGCCCGCCATCATGCGCGAGCTGCTCAACGTCCCGCTGGTCCGGCGGAGCGTTCGGGCCCAGGGCGGCGTGCAGGAGGTCATGATCGGCTATTCGGACTCCAACAAGGACGGCGGGTTCCTCGCCTCGAACTGGGAACTGTACAAGGCGCAGATCAAGCTGACCCGGCTCGGCCAGGAGAGCGGCGTGCCCATCGCCTTCTTCCACGGGCGCGGAGGGTCGGTGAGCCGAGGCGGCGCGCCGACCGGCCGGGCCATCGCCGCGCAACCCGCGGGCTCGATTCGCGGGAGGATGCGCATCACGGAGCAGGGCGAGGTCGTCTCCTACAAGTACGCCAACCGAGGCACCGCGCAGTACCAGATCGAGCTGCTCGCCTCCAGCGTCGTCGAGCACACGCTCAAGTCCGAGCGCGAGGAGGCGCTGGCGCCCTCGGCCGAGTTCGACGAAGGGATGGAGGCGCTCTCGGGCGCTGCGCAGGCGGCCTACCGCCGGCTGACCGACCATCCCGACCTGCTGACCTATTTCCAGAGCGCGAGCCCGCTCGAGGAAATCTCCCTGCTCAACATGGGCTCGCGTCCGGCGCGCCGCTTCGGGGCGCGGTCGCTCGGCGACCTCCGGGCGATTCCCTGGGTGTTCGCTTGGTCGCAGAACCGCCACTTCGTCCCCGGCTGGTTCGGGTTCGGGAGCGGCGTACTGACGTTTCTGCAGGTCCGCGGCGAGCGCGGCTCCGCGCTGATCCAGCGGATGTTCAGGGACTCCCGCCTCTTCCGGCTGATCGTGGACGAGGTCGAGAAGACGCTCGCTTACGTTGATCTCACACTGGCGGGCGAGTATGCGGACCTCGTGTCCGATGCGCGGGTGCGCGACGAGATATTCGCGATGATCGAGGAGGAGTACCACAAGAGTGTGGAGGCGGCTCTCCGGATCAGCGGCGGGAGCGAGTTGAACGAGCGGTTCCCGAGATTCCGGCGGAGGCTGGCAAGGCGGATGGGAACGATGAATCAGATCTCGCGGCAGCAGATCGAGCTGCTGCGCCGGTTCCGCGAGTCCGGCGGCGACCGGACCCAGGAGGAGCAGCTCTCGGCGCTACTCCTCTCCATTAACTGCATTGCGGCGGGCTTCGGGGCGACGGGATAGCTCACGCCTTTTCACCTCCGTTCTCAACTGCCCGCAGGCCGCGCTGATGTCGAGCCCGCGGCTCCGGCGGACTGTCGCCTCGATCCCCTGATTCCTGAGCCGCGCGGCAAAGCCGCGGATCCGCTCCGCCGGCGTGGGTGTGAGATCCGGCGCTCCGCCGGGATGCAGCGGCAGGATGTTGACGAGGGCGCCGAGCCGCCGGGCGATCTTCGCAAGCCGGTCCGCGTCGGCATCGGCATCGTTGACCCCACCGATCATCACGTACTCCAGCGTCACCCGCTTGCGGAACGACTGCGCCGCCCGGATGACCTTCTCCAGGTCATACTTCTTCTCCACCGGCATGATGGAGAGGCGCTGCGCCGAGGTGGGAGCATGAAGGGAGATGGCGAGCCGGAACTGCTCGGGGCGGCGCGCCAGTGCCTCCATGCCCGGGAGGATGCCCACCGTGGACACCGTGATGTGCCGTGCCCCGATCCCGAATCCGGCGGGGTCGTTCAGCACCGTCAGCGCGGTGTCCACTGCCTCCCAATTGAGCAGCGGCTCGCCCATCCCCATGAACACCACATTCGTCGGTGCGTCGGCGGGGTTCCGCAGGACGATTTCCCGGACCTGCCCGGTGATTTCGAATGGGGACAGGTTGCGCAGGAACCCCATGCGCCCGGTGGCGCAGAAGGCGCAACGCAGGGCGCACCCCGCCTGGGAAGAAATGCACAGGGTTCGCCGGGAACCGGACGGAATGAGGACCGATTCGATCGCCTCGCCGTCGCCCAAGCGCCAGAGGTACTTCCGGGTGCCGTCGGCCGACTGCTGGAGGACCTCCGCCTCGAGCCGGGGCAGGGGGAGGGTCTCGTCGAGCTCGGACCGGAGCGCGACGGGGAGGTCGGTGGCGTCCTTCCACCGGGCGACCGGGGCACGCCAGAGCCTGCGTTCCAGCTGGCCGACCCGGTATCGGGGCAGCCCCCGCTCCGCCACCCACGCCCCCAGCCGCTTGCGGGCGGCGGTGGGGGACAAGTCGAGTACCGAGGCAGGCACGGTGGGTGATTTGGGGGTGGTTGCGGGCATCGGGCCAAAGATAATGCCCGGCTCCACCGGCCCTAACTCGCTTTCAGTACTCGCATTGTTTCCCCTCCAGCCGACGGTTACGTTTGTCCCCATGCCCCTGCCGGCCGAGCCATGCTCCTGACCGAGTTGCTCATACCGGACCGGATCGTGGTTCCGCTCGCCGCTACCGACAAACAAGGCGTGCTCGCGGAGTTGGCGCGGCACCTCGTGAATTGCTCGGGCGGCGGCTTCGACGAGGTGTTGGCCGCCGTCCTGGAACGGGAGGCCGTTCTCAGCACGGGAGTCGGCTTCGGAGTCGCCATTCCGCACGCGCGCTGCGGGGGGGGTCCGAATCTCACCGTCGTCAGCGGGAGCGCCGGGGCCGGAGTCGCCTACGACGCCATCGACGGCGAGCCGGTGCGGCTCTTCTTCATGATCGTGGGCCCGGAGGAATCGGCGGGCCTGCATGTAAAGCTCCTCAGTCGAATTGCCCGGCTGGTTCGGTTGGACGCGGTCCGCCGAGCGCTGATAGAGGCCCGCACCCCGGATGAGTTCCACCACGTTCTCCTCAACGCGGAATCGCGCTGATACGCTCGACCCCTTTCCACCAGGCCCTCCGACCCATGGCCCGTCCCTTTCTCGCGTCCCCCGCACCATGAGCGCCACCGCCTTCCGTTCCCACCGCTGCGGCGAGGTCACGCGGGCACTGCTCGGGAAGGAAGTGCGTCTGGGAGGCTGGGTGCACCGGCGTCGCGACCTCGGCGGTCTCGTCTTCATCGACCTGCGCGACCGGGCCGGCCTCGTGCAGCTTTCCTGCAACCCGGCGTGGACCCCGGCGGAGATGATGACGCGCGCGGCCGAAGCGGGAACCGAGTCGGTCGTGCTGGTCAGAGGCACGGTCGAGCTTCGCCCCGAACCGTCCCGGGACGCGGGTATGATGTCGCGTGAGGTGGAGGTTCACGTCACCAGTCTCGAGGTCGTGGGACCCGCCCAGACGCCGGCGATTCCGGTGGCGCGGAAGGAGAAAGAGGAATTGCCGGCGGAAGAGCTGCGCCTGAAGCACCGGGTCCTCGACCTCCGGCGTCCCGAGCTTCAACGCAACCTCATTCTGCGCCACCGCCTGCTCCAGCGGGCGCGGCAGAGCCTGGCTGCGCTCGACTTTCTCGAGATCGAAACGCCGATCCTGACCAAGCCGACGCCCGAAGGGGCGCGCGACTACCTCGTCCCCAGCCGCATCCACCCCGGCGAGTTCTACGCCTTGCCCCAGAGCCCGCAGATCTACAAGCAGCTGCTGATGGTCGCGGGATACGACCGGTACTTCCAGATCGCGCGCTGTTTCCGTGACGAGGACCTTCGCGCCGACCGGCAACCCGAGTTCACCCAGATCGATCTCGAGGCGTCGTTCGTCTCGGCGGAGGACATTCAGCGCGTCGTCGAGGGCGTCCTGGTCGACCTCTGGGCCGAGGGCGGCGCCGAGGTGGCTCGCCCCTTCCCGCGCCTCGCCTATCGCGAGGCGATGGAGCGCTACGGGATCGACAAGCCCGATCTCCGCTTCGGCTACGAGATCCGCGATCTCACCTCCATGCTGGGCGATGATGTCGCTCCCTTCCTTGCCGAAGCCCGCGGCGCGGGCGGACGGCTCCGGGGGATCGTGGTGAGCGGAGGCGCCGCCTTCACCCGGAAGGACCTCGACGCGCTCACCGCGACGGCGAAGGAGGCGAAGGCGGGCGGGCTGATCTGGGCCCGGCGCACGGCGGCGGGATGGGAAGGGCAGGGGGTGAAGGCCGTGGGACAGACTCTGCTCCAGCGGATCGGGGGACGCGACGGCGACCTCCTCCTTGCTGTGGCCGGCACCGACGCGGTGACCTCACCCGCATTGCACGCCGTGCGCGCGGCCCTGACCCGCCGCCCGGAGGCCACGCCGCTGACGCCGCACGCCTTCACCTGGGTGGTGGATTTCCCGCTCTTCGAGCGTGACGCCGAGACCGGCCACCACGCACCGGCCCACCATCCGTTCACGGCACCGCACCCTGACGACGTGGGGAGGCTGGAGTCCGACCCGGGGAGCTGCCGCGCGCAGCACTACGACGCGGTGTACAACGGCGCGGAGCTTGGGAGCGGCTCGATCCGGATCACCGATCCGGCGGTCCAGCGCCTGATCTTCTCGCTGCTGGGTATTCCTGAGGCCGACATCCGGCGCCGGTTCGGGTTCCTCCTCGACGGCCTTGCCGCCGGCGCGCCGCCCCACGGCGGGTTCGCCCTCGGCTTCGACCGGATCGTGATGTTTCTCGCCGAGGCCGGGTCGCTGAGAGACGTGATCGCCTTTCCCAAGACCACCGCGGCCCGCGCGCTCTTCGAGGGGGCGCCGACGGTAGTGGACCCCGCGGACCTCAGAGCGCTTCATCTCGAGGTGAAGCCGTAACGCGCAAGGGTGAGTGGAGGCTCATGCCCGACGACATCCAGCAACGCTTGTCCGCCGAAGGCGCCGACCCGCTTCTCTTCGCCGGGGTGAACGACGCCAACATCATCGAGCTGCAGCGGACGCTCGGCGTCCGCGTGTCCTTCCGGGGCGACGCCGTCAGCATCCTGGGCACCGCGGACCAGATCGAGCGGGCGACGCTCGTGGTGCAGGGTCTTCTCGACCTGGCACGCATGGGCGAGCCGGCCACCCCGGAAGATGTCCGCCGCCTCGCCGCCGAGGGCCCCGGCACGGAGCCTCCGGCGGCGGCGGCCGACGGGAAGATCATCCTGCCCGGCCTTCGCCGCGCCATCGTTCCCAAGTCGCAGGGGCAGCGGGACTATCTTGAGGCGATCGGCGCCCACGACATCGTCGTCGGTATCGGGCCGGCCGGGACGGGCAAGACCTACCTGGCGGTGGCGAAGGCGGTCGAGGCGCTCGCGCGGCGAAGGGTCAAGCGGATCATCCTCGCCCGGCCCGCCGTCGAGGCGGGGGAATCCCTCGGCTTCCTCCCGGGCGACCTCCAGGCGAAGGTGGATCCCTACCTGCGGCCGCTGTACGACGCGCTCGAGGACATGATGCCGCACGACCGGGTCCAGCGCGCGCTGGAGACCCGGACGATCGAGATCGCGCCGCTGGCCTACATGCGCGGACGCACCCTGGCCGACGCCTTCATCATTCTCGACGAGGCGCAGAACGCCACCGGCGCCCAGATGAAGATGTTCCTCACTCGCCTGGGCGTGAACAGCAAGACCGTGGTGACCGGTGACAAGACCCAGATCGACTTGCCGCGCCGGGAGGACTCGGGGCTGGTGCAGATCGAGCGCATCCTGCCCGGCATCGAGGGAATCTCCTTCTGCTACCTGCACGAGGCCGACGTCGTCCGGCACCGACTCGTGCGCGACATCATCCGGGCCTATGCCGAGGATCAGAACGGCTGATGGCGCGACGGGAGACGCCTCGCTCGCCTGGCAAGTGGGTCCCGCGAACGGTGGCGGACCGGGTGCGGTTCCACGCCCTCCGATGGGCGCCGTTGCTGGCGACGGTGCTGCTGACGTACACCCTCTTCCCGCCACCGTCGGGGGTGCTGACACGGGTGCCCGCCGCGGGACGGCGGGCGGAACGAACCGTCCTCGCCCCCTTCCCGTTCGAGGTGCGCAAGACCACCGAGGAGATCGCGCGCGAGGGCGAGTCTCGCGCGCTCACCGCGCAACCCGTCTACCGCTTCAGTCCGACCGCCTACGATTCCTCCCTCGCCTCGGTGCGCGAATTCTTCGCCGAGCTGGAGCGGGCTGGCGCCCAGGGCCCGGATCTGCTCCGCGCGGTCGCCGCCACCCGGGTCCACCTCGGCCCCGATGAAACGAGCTACCTCGTCGACTCGCTCCAGCGACGGGAGATGCAGGGGGTGGTCACCCGCTTCCTCGGTCAGGCGCTCTCGGGCGGCGTTGCCGATGCGGGGGTGGTTCGCAGCGAGGTGAGCCGCACGGTGACGCTCCGCCGCGGGGACGAGGAGCGGATGCTGCCGCGGGATTCGATCCTCACCTTCGCCGACCTGATGGAGCAGGCCGAGGCCGCGGGCATCGTCCTCCCCGACCCGGTGGGACAGCGAACCCTGCGGCGCCTCGTCGGCGCGTTCTATCATCCCACGGTGGTCCCCGATATCCCGCTCACCACGGCACGGCGCGAACAGCTCCGGGCGAGCGTCGATCCGGTCAAGGCGACGGTGCGCACCGGCGAGCAGATCGTCCGCGCCGGGCAGCCGATCACCGAGTCGGCCCGCGCCAAGCTGGCCACGCTGCATGCCGAGTTGCGGAGGCGCGGCACGGACGACCTCTGGATTCCGGGCGCATTCGGGGTCCTGCTCTTCGATGCCAGCGTACTTGGGGTCTTCTGGATGCTGGTCATGATCTACCGCCCCGGGACCTACGCCGAGCTCCGCCAGATGGTGTTCTTCGGGGCGCTCTTCTCCCTCGGACTGCTCATGTCCGCCGGCGTTACCAGTCTGGTGCCGGGGCGTCCGGAGCTGATCCCCATCCCGTTCGTCGCCATTCTGGTCACGCTCCTCTATAACGGCCGGGTCGGGGTGTTTTCCGCGCTGACCCTGGCGATACTGCTCGATGGCCAATGGGAGCTCCGCAACACCTTCATTCTCTTCTTCGGATTGATGGGTGGCGCGGCCGGCGCCATCGGCATCCGCGTCGTGCGTCGCCGAATGCACCTCTATCTCACAATCGGCGTCGTCGCGGCGGCGGGCATCCTGGCGTCGATCACCATCGGCCTGATGCAGGGATGGTCCACCGTGGCCATCGTAGCGAGCGGACTCCTCGGCGTCCTGATGGCGCCGGCCAGCGCGTCGCTGGCGATGATCGCGATGCCTCTCGCCGAGTCCGGCACCAGGATCACGACGGACCTCACCCTTCTCGAGCTCTCCGACCTGGGCCGGCCGCTGCTCCGCAGGCTGGCCCTCGAGGCGCCCGGCACCTGGGCCCACAGCCTCGCGATGGCCAACCTCTGCGAGTCCGCCTGCAACATCATCGGCGCCAATGGACTCCTCGCGCGGGTGGGGTGCTACTATCACGACATCGGCAAGCTGACCACGCCGGGCTATTTCGTGGAGAATCAGGGAGGAGGCCCCAACCCTCACGACACCCTTCCGCCCATCGAATCGGCGGGGATCATCCGGCGGCACGTGCTTGACGGGATTGCGCTGGCCGAAGTTGCCGAGCTTCCGGCGTCGGTGAAAGCCTTTATCCCGGAACATCATGGAACCCAGGAGATAACCTATTTTCTCATGCGCGCCCGGCTGTCGGAGGACTCCGGCAAGGTGAACGCGAGCGATTTCCAGTATCCCGGTCCCCGGCCCCAGTCGGCCGAGACCGCGGTGGCGATGCTCGCCGACTCCGCCGAAGCCGCGGTGCGCGTGCTCGCGGATCCGTCGCCGGACAAGGTTCGCGACGCCATCGAGCATCTGGTGCAGCAGAAGCTCGCCTCGGGCCAGCTGGAGGACGCCCCCCTGACCCTCGGTGACCTAGAGCGGATCAAGCGCGAGTTTGCCCGGGTCATGTCGGGAACCTATCACAAGCGCATCGGCTATCCTCGTGCCAGTGGCGGCATCACCCCTGACGTCCAGACGGCCGATCGCCAGTGAAGTGGTGGTCTCGGGCCGCCGGCTGCCTCTCGCCGCCCGCCGGGTACGCCGGGTGGTGGAGGCGGTCCTGCGCGGTGAGCGCCGGGAGGCCGCCATCTCGGTAACCTTCCTCGGCCGGGAGTCGATGCGACGGCTCAACGCCCGGCACAAGGGGCACGATCGCCCCACGGATGTGATCGCATTTGCGCTCGCGGAGCCGGTGGGACGGTCGGTCGGAGACGTCTACATCTGCGCCCACGTCGCCGAGCGGGAGGCGCGGGCGCGCGGCATCCCCGTCGAGGAGGAGCTGGTGCGCTTGGTGGTGCACGGGACCCTCCATGCTCTCGGTCGGAAGCACCCCGAAGGCGCCGCGCGCACCCGGTCGGCGATGTGGCGGAGACAGGAGCGCTACGTGGAGTCCTTGGCATGATGAGGATGCTGCAGCTCTTCATCGCCCCGCTGATGGCGGCGCTGCTCACGCTGTGGGCGGCATGGCTCGCGTTCGCCGCGGAGTCGGACGCCGACCTGCCGCGCGCGCTCGGCGGTGAGGTCCCCGATGGGGGGTCGGGGGCGAGCCTGTCCCGCCAGCTCCACGTGGCGCACCTCTCGCTGCTCGTCCTTGCCGGTGCGGCCGCGGGCGGTGCGGTGGTCTGGTGGGCCTGGTCTCCGGCGGAGAGCATCACACGCCTCGTCATGGCGATTGCCCTGGTCTGGGTCGTCGGCGACCTCCTGCCCCGGCTTCTCGCGGTCGTCGCCCCCGAGCTCACGGCGCCGATGCGGCGCGCCGCGCGGTCCACCCTCGCGCCGTTCCGGCCGGTGCTTCGGCTGGCGGCCTGGGCGGACGCGCAGGCGCGGAGCGGACCGCGCCGTCGCGCCCCCCACCGGGCCGGCACCGCCGAGCGAGACATGCTCCTCGGCGTGTTCTCCCTCGCCGACACCACGGTGGAGGAGGTCATGACGCCGCGCATCGACATCGTCGCGGTGGACTCGTCCGCCACCAGGGAGGAAGTGACGGAGACGCTCCGCAATTCCGAGCATGCGAGGCTCCTCGTCTTCGACGGCCATCCCGACGCGGTGGCCGGCGTGGTCTACGCCAAGGACGTGCTCGCCTCGGGGGTCACCGGATCGGAGCCGTGGCAGACCCTGATCAGGCCGTCCGCCTTCGTGCCCGAGGGGAAGAGGCTCGACCGCCAGCTGCGGGACTTCCAGCGCGGTCCCAGCCACCTGGCCGTCGTGGTGGACGAGTTCGGCGGCACGGCGGGGATCGTGACCCTGGAGGACATTCTCGAGCAGATCGTCGGCGAGATCCAGGACGAGCGGGACACCGATGAGGTGGCCCCGATTCAGGAGATGGCGGGCGATCAACTGAGGGTGGACGGCGGCGTTGCCCTCTCCGAGCTCGAGGCCACGCTCGGCCACAGCTTCGATCGTGAAGATGTGAGCACGGTCGGCGGCCTCGTGTTGGCCGAATTCGGGCGGGTGCCGAAGGCCGGCGAGGCGATCGACCTGCAGGGATACCAGCTTCTGGTGGAGCAGGTGGTTCGCCGGCGGGTCCGGCGGGTGGCCGTGCGGCGCCCCGCCGTCAGGACTCCGCTCGACGGCGTGGAGCGGGCCCTCACGTGATCTGGCTCGTGGCGGTGATCGGCGTCGCCGTGGCGGCCTTCGGTGCGACGGCCGGGGCGGCCCTGGTGACGGTCAGCCGGGTGGAGCTGACCCGCGCCGTGAGCCGGCGGCTCCGGGGCGGGGCTCCCTCCCTCGCCTGGCTCAACCAGATCGACTTCTACCTCACGGCGGCCTCGGCCACGACCTCCCTCGGCGTGCTCCTGGTGGGCGCGGTCATTCCGGCCATCCTGGCGAGCGCGGGGGCGGGGACCCCGCGGGTGATCGTCCTCCTCGCTCTCCTCGCCGTTCCCCTCGTGCTGTTCACAGCGTACCTGGGCCCGCGCTGGCTGACCCACCCACGCGCGGAGTCGGTCGCGGAACGGGTGATCCCCCTGTTGCGGCCGTGGTCGCGGGTGCTCGGTCTCCTGCTCCCCGCGCGTGTGGCCACCCGGCCCACCGACTTTCGGGCCATCTGGCGTGAGGGCGCCGCCGTCGGCCTCCGGGCCGACGACGAAATGGCGATGGTAGGCGGGGTGATGGCCTTCAGCGTGAGGCCGGTCCGGGAGGTGATGACCCCGCGGACGGAGATCGTGGCCATTGAGGAGAACGCCCCGCTGGACGATATCCGTCTCGTGTTCGCACAGAGCGGCTACAGCCGCCTTCCGGTCTTTCGAGGCACCCTCGACGAGATAGTCGGCATGGTGCACGCCTTCGACCTCTTCAAGCTGGAGCGCGGCGACCCCCTCCCGGTGCGCTCGGTGGCCGTCACGCCGGGCAGCCGGAGCTGCGGCGATCTCCTTCTGGACATGCAGCGGGAGCGGCGGCACCTGGCCGTCGTGCTCGACGAGTTCGGCGGCAGCTTGGGCATCGCGACGCTCGAGGACCTGCTGGAGGAGCTTGTCGGCGAGATCTTCGACGAGCACGATGATGCCGTGCTGACGGCCGCGGGCGGCGGCCCGGCGCTGGTGGAGACCGACGGCAACCTTCCGCGCGAAGCGGTCGAGGAGCGATTCGGGGTTTCGCTCCCCGGCGGCCGATCGACGACGGTGGCGGGCCTCCTGGTCGAGTGGGCCGGCCGGATCCCCAACGCCGGGGAACGGTTCACCTTGAGCGGACTCGAGTTCGACGTGCTCCAGGCCTCGCCGACCAGGATCGAGCGGCTGGTCATCAGGCCGGGCTCCGCGCCGGCGGTGCCCCTCCAGCCAGGCACCCCATGACGATTCCCGACGACAAGGTCGCGCGCATGGTGGATCTCGTCCGAAAGGGCGAGATCACCGTCTTCGTCCGCCGGGCCCACGACTTCGAGGCGGCTGACCTCGCTGATGTGCTCGCCGCGCTGGAGGAGAAGGAGCGGGTCGCCGTGGTGCAGGCGCTGCCCGCCGAGCTGTCGAGCCACGCGCTCGCCGAAATGCCGGAGGACGCCCACGCGGGGGAGACGCTCGCGGCGCTCGATCCGGGCCGCGCGGCGGAGATCGTCGATGAGCTGGAGGACGATGACGCCGCCGACATCCTGGGCGATCTCCCCTTCGCCGACCAGGAACGGATCCTCAAGGGGGTCGAGGACCGCGCCGACGTAGACCGGCTGCTCCGCTACGACGACGAGACGGCGGGCGGACTCATGACCTCCCACCTGGTGACGGTGCGCGATACCGACACCGTGACCCAGGCGCTCGACGAGATCCGGCGCCAGGCGGAGGACGTCTCCGAGTTCTACCAGGTCTTCGTGGTGGACCACGACCGCCGGCTCGTCGGGATCCTGCCGCTCAAGGACCTCGTCGTCAGCAAGCCCGACCGCACCATCGGCAGCTTCATGGCCGACGCCGACATCACCGTCCCGCCGGGCCTCGACCAGGAGGAAGTGGCGCGGGTGATGGCGAAGTACAGCCTCCCCAGCGTCGCGGTGGTGGACGAAGGCGGCCGGCTTCTCGGGCGCGTCACCTTCGACGACGTGATCGACGTCGTCGAGGCGGAGACCACGGAAGACCTCCTCAAGTTCGGCGGCGTGTCCGCCGACGAAGACCTGGCCGCGGGCTGGAGCGAGGCCGTGCGGAGCCGCCTGCCGTGGCTCTATGTCAATCTCGCCACCGCGTTCCTCGCGGGGGGCGTGGTGTACGTCTTCCAGGGTGTCGTCCTGCGGACGGTGACGCTCGCGGTCTGGATGCCGGTGATCGCCGGGATGGGTGGCAACGCGGGCACCCAGGCGCTGGCGGTGACCGTGCGGCGCCTCGCGCTGGGCCAGATCCCCGGGCACCTGTTCGCCAAGGTCGTGTTGAAGGAGGTCCTGGTGGGGGTCGTCAACGGCCTGGCGATCGGCGTCGTGGTCGGCCTCGTCGCCGCGCTGCTGGGCGAGGGCATCCGGCTGGGAATCGTGGTCTTCCTCGCGATGTCGGGGAATCTCCTCGTGGCGGGGTTCGCCGGCGCGTTCATCCCGATCGTCCTCGAGCGGCTCGACATCGATCCGGCCATCGCCTCATCGATCTTCGTCACCACTTTCACCGACGTCTGCGGCTTCCTGCTGCTGCTCGGATTGGCCGGCGCTCTCCTGCTGTAGCAGGCTCCGTCCGGTTCGCCGCCGCCGGCGCGCCTGCCGGCATCTTCTACCTCCGACTCGTGGTACGCTCAGGGATGTCCATGCTGCTGCCGAAGCTGTTCACGACTTTACGGGGGTACACCCGCGAGCAGCTCGTCGCGGATGTGACCTCCGGGATCGTCGTCGGCATCGTGGCGCTGCCGCTCGCGATCGCCTTCGCCATCGCGTCCGGGGTCACCCCGGACCGGGGGCTCTATACGGCGGTCATCGCGGGGTTTCTCATCTCCGCGCTGGGCGGTTCGCGGGTCCAGATTGGGGGGCCGACCGGCGCCTTCGTCGTGATCGTCTACGGGATCGTCCAGCGCTACGGGGTGGACGGACTGATGGTGGCGACCCTCATGGGGGGCGTCATCCTGATCGGATTCGGGCTCGCCAAGATGGGCGGTGCGATCAAGTTCATTCCCTTTCCGGTCGTCACCGGCTTCACCAGCGGGATCGCGCTGATCATC
>CAYYXP010000234.1:0-2277 GCA_964475685.1 uncultured Gemmatimonadaceae bacterium
GTGACGGTCGCAATCAGATGTGTGTAGCTGGCGGTCAAATGGGCTAAGTGATTGAAAAACGGCGCCCGCTAGCGATGGCTGGCGGGCGCGGTGGGCTTAGAAGGCTGTTGCTCTATCCACCTGAGCTACGGGCGCCGGATTGCCGCATCAGAACTTAGGCAACTCGAAGGCGCCAGCCAACGAGTCACGTCCCAGCGATCCACCGTCGGCCAGGCTGACTGTGGTGGGCCCTGCGCGGTCACCGATCTACGGTACCCCCTCCGCCTCCAGGCACTTGGTCGCCACGCACCACCCAAGGTCGACCAGGAGAATCACGCCCAGCGTCTTGAGCACATCGAAGCGCTTGATCGCCACGCTCTCGATGGCGTTCAAGGGGACCGTGATCGGCGCTTCGCCTCCATCCTTCGAGTCGTTTCCGTTCGGGCGGCCCAGAATGCTGTCGCCCTCAATAACGGGGTGGTGCACGACCACCCGGGAGTGATCGGTGCGCGTGATCCGTACAGCCGAAGGAGCGCGGTCCCGGACCAGTGCCTCAGGGGCCACCGCCTGGGTCCGCCAGCTGGTACACGCGACGAGATGTGCCACGAGGAGGATGCCGAGAAACCGGTATGTCAGGTAGCCCCCTTCCCCATCGAGTGTTCGGCGCGCGTGAGCTCGAAGCGAATGACGCCAGGCTCGGAGCCTTCGCTGATGAGCCGGAAGCCGCACTTGCGAAGGACGCCGATCGAGGGGATCAACTCCGGCATCGTCTCGGCAACCACATGGTGCACCGCGGGGACGTCGAAAGCGCGGGCGAGCAGACCTCGCACCGCCTCGGTGGCATACCCCCGGCGCTGGTGGTCACTCACGATGGCGTAGCCCACTTCGACCATGCCATCAGGCGACGGGGGGCCCCGGTACCCGGCGCTCCCGATGAGGGTTCGGCCCGATGGGTCATGGGTGCGCACGACAAAGTGAAGCCACCAGCCGGCCTGCTCCGGACCCTCGGCAAGCCGGTCAAGGGTGAACTCGAGTGACCGCGGATCCAGGAACTCCGGCGGCCAGGTGGCCGGTACGACAGCCCCCAGCCCCGCAGCAAGGGCGCGCTCGCCCGCCAGCGCCGCACGGGTCAGCTCGAGAGTGGCGGGGACGAGCTCAAGGCGTTCGGTGGTGATCATTCTGGGTCTGCGTTGCCGTGCGGAGTAGCCAGAGTGTCGACCGGAGGAGAGTGTCAGCTGTCGGCGGACGACAACTGCTGCTGGTGATGCCGCGTGTGTATCGCCTGGAGACGGACATATTCGGCGAGTGGGACCTTGCCGAAGAACGGGTGGTCGATCGTGGTTTGCCCATTGCGTGCGGCGGCCGCGAGGTCCGTTTCGAAGGCACCCACCGCAGTTTCCAGCCGAGAGATGAGCGCCTCGGGAGCGGGCGGCGATTCGGCCGGCTGGAACGGCCTCGGAGTCTTGCCACCGGTGCCGAACCGCCCCCGCTTGAGGATCGGGTTGAGAAAGAATGTACGAATGAGCGGGCGCAGGAACCGCGGGGCGGCCTTTCCGGGGAAGGTGCCGTGGAGAAGGCCTCGACTCAGCTCGTAGGCCAGGGCGACATGTTCGGTGACCTGACCAGGGCACCACTTGCCGGGCGCTCGGGGCTGGGCCCACCGAGACGGCGGGACCGCGCCGGCGTCGGCCAGAAAGGCACTGACCGCCCGGCGGTTGTCGGATATGCTGGTTTGCAGGTCGGCCATGGGACGCTCCGGGAGTTCTGGACGTTACGTGGGGATCCCCGCACCCCGCCTCGCCCGCAGGGCTTCAATGAGTCTCATCAGACTGACTCCGAACAGGACGCCGCTCGCGAACAGCAACACGACGTCCACCGTCCGCACATGGGGGATCGCGCGTTGAGCCCCCACCAGGGCCACGATCATGAGCACGGCGAACATCGCTGCACGACGCCGGGCCACGACTAGCCTTCCGCTTCGGGGATCAGCACCCAGAGCAGGATGTACACGAGTATTCCCGGGAAAGCTGCCGAGAGGATCGAACCCACGACGTACATGACCCGCAGGAGCGTGGGGTCGAGGCGAAAGTGTTCGGCCAGACCACCCATGACCCCGGCGATGTGCCGGTCCGTTCTCGAGCGTCGCAACGGGCGCGAAACGTCGGACATCGTCCCTCCGGATGGCTTCTCGACGCGCTATGGAATCGGATTGATCAGACCGGGGCGCGGCACCCGGGCGGCGCCCCAAGGACCCGCTTAAGCTGCGAGCGCAATGGGCGGGGGCGCAAGGAGGGGCCG
>CAYYXP010000235.1:0-7347 GCA_964475685.1 uncultured Gemmatimonadaceae bacterium
GACCGGGTCGGATCCATCGCGCCGGGAAAGTTCGCCGATCTCATCGCCGTGGAGGGTGACGCGATGGCGGACCTGCGGAGCTTCGAGAAGGTGGGGTTCGTGATGAAGGGCGGGGCGGTCTACAAGGAGCCGTAGGCCCGCACGCGACCCCGCATCCCGACATCTGCAGCGAATCCGGCGCGAACCGATGATCACCGCCCACGAAGAGGAAGCATGAAGGCGAAGCTCGTTGCTGTTGCTCTGCTCTGTTCCAGCTCGCTCACCGCGCAGTCCCAGCGCCCCGTCGGCCTGGACGACCTCTCGGCATTGCGGGACGTGAGCGACCCCCAGCTCTCGCCCGACGGCGCCTGGGTCGCCTACACCGTGTCGCAGGAAGACACGGTCAGGGACGAGGACATCTCCCACATCTGGATGACGAGTTGGGACGGAAGCCGGAGTGTCCAGCTTACCCGAAACCCGGCGAGCGCACACGCACCCCGCTGGAGCCCCGATGGCCGATTCCTCGCCTTCCTGTCGGGGCGGGGCGACCCCAACGAGGTACACCAGCTCTGGCTGCTCGACCGCACAGGCGGCGAGGCGGAGCGAGTCACCGAAATGCCGGGTGGTGTCAACGACTATGCCTGGGCGCCTGACGGGAAGCGACTCGCCCTCATCGTGGAGGACCCCGACCCCGACGCCCCGGTGGCCGGCGACACTACCAAGAAGGCGCCCCGGCCGATCGTCATCGACCGCTACCGGTACATGTACGACGAGATCGGTTACATCACCGACCGCCGGGAGCATCTGTATCTCTTCGACCTGACAGACCGGAAGGCGACCCTCATCACGCCGGGCGACTACGACGAGATCTCACCCTCGTGGTCGCCCGACGGGGGGTCGATCGCCTTCGTGAGCAGGCGCCGGGCCGAGCCCGACCGGACCGACAACTACGATGTCTACGTCGTGGAGGCGAAGGCGGGCGCCGAGCCGCGCCAGCTTACCACCTATCCCGGCGGCGACGGTGATCCGAATTGGGGCGGCAACGGCCCGTCGTGGAGCCCCGACGGGCGCAGCGTCACGTACGTACAAGGCGGGCCGCTCGGGCTGATCTACTATGCGACCCAGAACGTCGCGGTCATCCCGGCCGCCGGCGGCACGGCCACGGTGCTCACCCCTGGCCTCGATCGGCAGGTCCTCTCACCGACGTGGTCCCGCGACGGCTCGTCGGTGCTCTTCCTCCTCGAGGACGACCGGGTCTATCACCTGGCTCGCGTCCCCGCCGCCGGCGGCCCCATCGAGCGTGTGGTCGACGGGAAGCGCGCCGTCTACGAATTCTCCGTCGGCGCGGACGGGAGGGTCGTGGTGCTCACGAGCACTACCTCGGAGCCCGCGGAGATCTACGCAGTCGAGAACGGGACGCTCCGGCGCCTCACCCACCAGAACGACGCCTGGCTGGCGCAAGTGCGGCTCGCCAGGGTGGAGGAGATCTCGTTCAAGAGCTCCGACGGGACGCCCATCCACGGCTTCGTCGTCAAGCCGCCCGACTACCAGCCGGGCCGCCGCTATCCGACGATTCTGCGGATCCATGGGGGGCCGGTCTCCCAATATCAGCACGACTTCGACTTCGACTGGCAGCTCTACGCCGCGCAGGGCTACGTCGTGGTGGCTGCCAATCCGAGGGGAAGCTCCGGGCGAGGACAGGATTTCCAGCGCGCCATCTGGGCCGGGTGGGGAGAGAAGGACGGCAAGGACGTGCTCGCCGCGGTGGACCATCTGGTGGCGTCAGGGGTCGCCGATCCGGACCGCCTCGGCGTCGGCGGACACAGCTATGGTGGGATGCTCACCGACCAAGTGATCGCCCGCGACCGGCGCTTCAAGGCGGCGGTGAGCGATGCGGGGCAGGGGAATGCCCTCGCCGGCTACGGAACCGATCAGTACACGGTCGAGTACGAAGCAGAGCTGGGCAAACCGTGGGAGAAGCCCGACACGTGGATCCGGAACTCCTACCCGTTCTTCCATGCCGACCGGATCGTGACGCCCACGCTGTTCATCTGCGGGGAGCTCGACTTCAACGTGCCGTTGATCAACACTCTGCAGATGTACCAGGCGCTCAAGAGCCTCGGCCGGGAGACCCAGCTGCTGATCTACCCGGGGCAGTACCACACGCTCGACACGCCGAGCTACCGCCGCGACCGGTACGAGCGAACGCTCGCCTGGTACGGGAAGTATCTGAAGCCCGGAGCCGCGACACCGACGACGACGAGGTGATGCACCATGTCCCTGGCCGGAGCGTCATCAGAGGCGCTGCTCCTGACCTCCCTGCTGCTGGCGGGATGCGCGGGTCGTGGGATGTCGGGTGGGCCGGACCAGGCGCCGAGCCGGGACGTCCCCGTCTCGGTCGAGGTCGAGAACCACAACTGGAGTGACATCGTGATCTACCTCGACCGCGGGAACCTCTCGCAGCGGCTCGGTACGGTCGGCACCCTGCGTACCGCAGTCTTCACCTTTCCCTACCTCCAGCTGGGCACCACCGGCAGCGCGCGCCTGAGGGCCGACCCGATCGGCAACCTGAGCAGTTTCTCGAGCGAGCAGATCAACATCCAGCCGGGCCAGTCCATCAAGTGGACACTCGAGAACGACATCGACCGATCGTTCCTGTCGGTGTACTAGGCGTTCCGGTCGAGGCACCCCGCCGAGTTCGGGTTGTTCTCCTCCTCGATCGGCAGCGGGAAGTTCACGTCCGGCCCGTAGGTCCCGCCCTTGTGGTAGTCGCCGTTGGGGAAGACGGTGTCCACCCCGCGCCCGTACTGCCGGATGAGCCGGCGCATGTCGCCCAGCCGGTGGCCGGTGGCGAAGAGCCAGAAGGCCCGCTCCGAGAAGAGCTGGTCGATCGCTTCCTCGCGGTCGGCCGGGTCGGCGAGCGGATCGAGCGCGACCAGCGTACGGAGGTCGTTCAGCGCCGCGGTCATCCCCGGCAGGTCGTCGGCCTGGAGCAGCCCCTCCGCCTCGATGAGGCGTGCCTCGATGCCGTCGGCCACTGGCACTGACGAGGCGGGGGCGTACTTGTCGAGGTTGAACTGCGCCGTGATGAGGTCCAGCCCGGTGTCTTCGGTATCGGTGAAGGGCACGCGGGGGTCTGCCGCCGTCCGGAACCCGAGGCCAACCACGCCTTCGAAATCCGAGAGCGACCAGAGCCCCTGGTTGGTGTAACTCCAGATGGCGTTCTGCAGCCGGAGCGGGCTGTCGGCATGCTCGTTGGCGTACACGAAGTCGGTCGGCACGGCGGAGGCGGCCGCCGCGGCCTCCGCGAAGCGGCCGAGATCCAGCAGCGTCCGCGCGCGGCCAACCGTGGCGAGGCTGGTGATGGTGCCGTCGTCTTCCGAGAGCCCCGGATGGGCCAGCGCGGAATCGAACTTGGCGAGTGCCAGCTCGTAGATCTGAGTGGTCGTGTTCGGCCCGCCGAACACCGACGAATCCCCGATCTGCTGGCTGAATGGTACCCCGGAGCAGAAGTCTTCCCCGAAGTACACGTAGGTGAACCCGGCGATCGCCTGCATCTCGGCGACATCGGTCGTCGCGTCGGGCTCGAGCGCATACTGCTGGAGGGCCTCCGCCGCCACCTCGGCGCCGCGGCGCGCGTGGTGCAGGTTGCCATAGATGTCCGAGAGGGTCGGGTTGATGACGGCGGTGGTGCGCTGGTCGACCTCCTGCTGGGACGGCGGCGTTGTCGAGTGCTCGAACTCGTCCGAGAGGAGGCCGGCGGCGAGGATCAGGCCGTCGTCGGTCTGGGTGCCGTCACCGTCGTTGGCGAAGGCGAAGTCGGCCAGGGCCCCGAGTCGGAGCGCCTCGGCTCCGGCCGGCGAGTTGAGCGACCCGGGGTCGATGAGGTTGGGCTGCTGGGTGTCGAGGAGCCCGCAGCCGGCGAGGAAAAGCGCGGCCGTGCAGAAGACGGCACGAGAGGAGTGGGTGTTCCGCATGAGCGCCATCCCTCAGAAGCCGACGTTGAGGCGCGCCGTCCAGTAGCGCACCTGCGCCTGGGACTCGAAGTCCCCGGTCGCGAAGTTGTCCTGCGCGAAGGCGTTCACCTCGGGGTCCACTCCGCTGTAGTCGGTGATGGTCCAGAGGTTCCGGCCGGCCAGGGTGAGGCTCAACCGGCTGGCGCGGAAGGCCCGGGCCCACCGCTCCGGCGCCTCGAAAGTCAGCGACAGCTCGCGCATCTTGATGAACCAGCCGGGCTCGAGGAACGCGACCGAGTTGCCGCCGCCGGGGAGGAAGGTCGCCTGGACCAGCGCCTGCTCTTCGATGGGGGCGCCGGCGTCGTAGAGGCCGCGGCAGTTCTGCACCGAGAAGCAGCGGAACTGCTCCAGGGAGTTGTCCACCATGTGGCCGCCGCGGTAGTCGAACTGGGTGCCGATGACGACCTTTCCCCCGAAGATCGCGAGCTGGCTGTTGAACGAGACCTCCTTGGTCGGGAGGGCCGAGCCCCGGAAGACCGCGCTGTCGCTGAGGGCCACCTCGCTCTGGTCGATGATGCCGTCGCCGTTGGCGTCGCCGAATGAGATCGTCGGCGCCCAGTAGCCGCCGGCGGGGTAGCCCGACCGGTGCTGCTGATAGAAGCCGACGAAGATCGGGCTTACCCCCGCGCCAAGATCGAGGATCTCGTTCTTCGTGGTCGAGCCGCTCAGCGTCACGTCCCACGCCACGCTCGGCTTGTCGATGATGCGGCTGCTGATGGACAGCTCGAAGCCGCGGTTCCTGATCTCGGAGAGGTTGACGAACTGATTGGGAGACGCCCCGAGCGACGGCGCGACGTCGCGGAGAATCAGCGCGTCCTTCGTGAGCTTGTTGTAGTAGGTCAGTTCCACCGACAGCCGGTCCCGGAAGAGGCCGGCGTCCACTCCCACCTCGAACTCGCCGGAGCGCTCCGGCTTGAGGTTGGCGTTGCCGATGCTGGCGAAGCTGACACCGGTGGTTCCCACGCCGCCCTTCTTGCCGCTCACCGCTCCGTAATAGCGCAGGGCGTCGGTGGTGCCCGGCTGCTGGCCCGAGACCCCGTAGGCCCCCCGGAGCCGCAGCGTGCTGATCCCGCCGGCATTGAAGAACGGCTCGTCGGAGATGAGCCACGAGACGCTGGCCTTGGGGTAGACCGTCGCGTCGAAGTTCTGGCCGAAGGCGCTGTTGTCGTCGAAGCGCAGGGCGCCGGTAACGAACAGCCGCCCCTTCAGGTTGATCTCCTCCTCCAGGTACGATCCGATGGAGCGCGACTCGATGAGGGTGTCCTTCGACTCGGTCGTGCTCGCGCCGGTGATGCTGGCGGAGCCGGCGGGGAGGCCCCGGCCGGTGGCGTAGGTGCCCCGGGCGAGGTCGCGGAAGAACTGACCGCCGATGGACGTGCGGGACCCGACTGCATCGCTGAGCCGGAACCGGGCGGACATGCCGAGGTCGACCGAGGTCTGCGAGATATCGAAGCGGTTCTGGCTGCGGACGCCCGCGCGGTTCTGGAGGTAGTCCGCCACCTCGCCGGTGGGGAAGAACTGGACGTCGGTGCGGTTGACCACGTCGTAGCCGATGGTCGCATGGCCGGTCAGCCACTCGCGGGGGCGCCAGTTGCCGGTGAAGGCCCCGGTGAAGCGGTTGGCCGCCTGGTTGGCCTGCTCCGCGAACAGCTCGGCGGGGATGAAGTACCAGCCGCGCTGGAACTCCGGGAGATAGCCGCTTGCCGTCCCGCTGCCGTTCACGGTGAGGAAGCTGTTGTCGTTCTCGATGAATCGCGTGTTGCTGCTCAGGAAACCGAGTGACGCGTCGATGTCGAGGGTCTTCGAGACGTGGGCGGCGATGGCGGCCCGGACGCCGTACTTCTCGAGCGCATTGGGGCGGAGCTGGTTGTCGGGCACGGTGCCGCGCGCCTGCCGCACCGAGTCCTCCTCGAACCCGGGAAGGCGGAACGCTCCGATCTCGTTCTCGTAGGTGCCGGAGACGAAATAAGTGACCTCGTCGCTCCCGCCGGACACGTTGGCCCCGTAGCTCTGGCGGAGGCCCGCCTTGTAGGGCCTGGTCGCCGGTTCATTGAGCGGCTGATAGGTCTGGAGCGAGGTCAGGGTGCAGTCGCCACTCAGGTTGGCCAGGATGCTGCAGTAACCGTCCCAGCCTTCGTCTATTCCCGTGGCAGTGGTGCTGTCCCGGCCGTAGTAATTGAGCGGATAGGTGTTCTTGTCGGCGACCGAGCCCAGCTCGGTGAAGAGATTCCATCGCGGCGGGCCGGCCACGCCACGCTTGGTGGTGATCCGCACGACGCCGTTGGAGGCCTGGATGCCGTAGAGCGTCCCCGCCGCGGGCCCCTTCACGATTTCGATGTCCTGGATGTCGTCGGGGACGATATCGTTGATGCGCGAGGGGCCGGCGTTCGAAGTGGAACCGTCCGCGAAGCCGCCGATGTTGAGCGTGGTGGAGCTCGACCCGCTCTCGAGGCGGATGCCGTCGAGATAGTAGAGCGGCTCGTTGGAGAGGGAAATACTGTTGGACCCGCGGATCCGGATGCGGGTGCCGGTGCCGGTGGTGCCGCCGCTCTTGAGCACCTGGACGCCCGGCGCCCGGCCCGAGATGAGGTTGGCGAACTCGGTGATCGGAGACCGCTCCGCCACCTTCGCGGCATCGATGGTGGAGACGACATTCCCCACCTCCAGCTTCCGCTGCTCGCCCGTGGCGGTACTCACCACCTCGTCGAGCTGGACCGGCGCCGCCTCCATTGCAAAGTCGAATGTGGCCCCCTCGCCTTCCGCCACCGCGACGCTGCCGGTGTCCGGCCGGTACCCCAGCCGCAGGACGCGGAGCTGGTAGGCGCCCGGCACCACGTTGCGGAAGGTGTACTGACCCTCGCGGCCGCTGGTCTCGATCCGGCTGGTTCCGGTGGTGGTCCCGGTGAGGAGCACCCGGGCCGCCTCCAGGGGCGCGCCGCCGGCCGCGTCGGTCACCTTGCCGGTGATCGAGCCGGCCTGCGCCACGACGCCGGGTGGGGCGGCGAGAGAGCACAGCAGCAGGGCGAAGCCAAGGGATCGCTGACGGGTGCCAGTTGCCATGGTCCTTCTCCTGTCGGGCGAGGACGGCGCCGCGGCGCGGATGTCGGTTCTGCAAGCAGTGCGGAAGGGGGTGACGACACGGCAATGTGCAGAGGGCCGGCCGAGTTGTCCAGCGGACGAGCGGGTCGAGCTTGACCATTGCGTTGCCGGACCGTATCTAGTGCGCATACCCCCTTGCCTTGGAGGAACCGTGTCACGAGGCGTAGTCGGGTTCTTCGGGTGCGCCGCCGTTGCCCTGTTCACCGCCGCTCCTGTCTTCGCCCAGGCGGCAACGCTCAGTGGCGCCGTCTCC
>CAYYXP010000236.1:0-4456 GCA_964475685.1 uncultured Gemmatimonadaceae bacterium
AGGCACTGCGCGACCCGGCGTACAGCAAGTACGGCTTCCAGCAGGGGCTGCCCGCGTTTCGCCAGGCGGCGGTGCGCTGGGTGGAGCGGCGGTTCGGGCAGCGCTTCGAGCCCGCGACGGAGACCCTGCCGCTGATCGGGTCGAAGGAGGGGCTCTCTCATCTGCCGCTCGCCGTGGTCAACCCGGGCGACGTGACGATCGTGCCGGAACCGGGGTACCAGGCGTACCTGGGCGGATCGTTGCTGGCGGGAGCACGGCCGCACATCGTCCCGCTGCGGCCGGAGAACGGCTTCCTCCTCGATCTTGACACGGTCCCGGCGGAGGTGCTGCGCCGAAGCAAGCTGGTGTTCGTCAACTATCCCAACAACCCCACCGCCGCGGTGGCTCCCCTCGAGTACCTCGAGCGCACGGTGGCGGCCTGCCGGCGCCACGGGATCCTGCTCGCGTACGACAATGCCTACTGCGATCTGACCTTCGATGGCTATCGCGCGCCGAGCATCTTCGAGATCCCCGGCGCCCGCGAGGTGGCCGTCGAGTTCTTCTCGCTCTCCAAGAGCTTCTCGATGACCGGATGGCGCATCGGCTTTGCCGTGGGAAACGCCGAGCTGATCGGCGCGCTCACCAGGGTCAAGTCCTACGTGGACACCGGCCCGTTCCTCGCCGTGCAGCGGGCAGGCGCGGCGGCGCTCGACCGGGCGGAGGAGCTCGTGGTCCCGGTGCGGCAGGAGCTGGAACGGCGCCGCGACGCCGCCGTCGCGGCGCTCAGAGAGTCGGGCTTCGCGCTCGACGCCCCCAAGGCGGCGATGTACCTCTGGGTGGCGTTGCCTCCAGGCGTGGCGTCGGCTGCGTTCGCCACCCGTGCGCTCGAGCAGACCGGGGCGCTGGTGCTCCCGGGGAGCGCCTTCGGTCCCGCGGGCGAGGGGTTCTTCAGAATTGCGCTCACGGTCGGGCCCGACCGGCTCCGCGCCGCCGCCGCCAGGCTGGGTCAGACCCTCGCCGCCGCTCAGCGGGGAGAGCTTGCGCCCGCCTCCTGACTTCCGCCTGCCGCCAGGCGGGCGCTGGTCACGGATCGCGATCGTGGTCAGCGTGGCGCTGCACGGACTGCTTCTGTTCGTGTCGGTCGAGGGGCGGCGCCCGGTGCGGCCCCACAGGCCGGGAGACATCCTCTTCTTCGCGCCCCCTGCGAGCGGACCGGCCGTCGTTCCGATGCCGTATCGCGTGCCGCGCGCCGCCGGGAAGGAAGGCACCGGGACCTCGGCCCAGCGGTCGGCCACGCCGGGCATCCGGAGCGCTCCCCAGGCCGTAGCCGCGCTACCAGTGCCCACGCGCCACCCGGAGCGCCCTGATACCGGCGGGGCCCCCGCCGCCAGGCGCCGCGTGCCGGTCAGGATCACCGGCCCGGGTCTCGCCGACGGGCGCCTCTGGGTTCGGCCGCTGCCGCTCCCGCCCCGGGAGCTGGCCGAGCGACTCTCGAAGGGCCATGTCGAGCTGGTGGACAGCGCCGTCACGGCCATCGTGCAGGGCTACCTCGATTCGATCGCGAGCGACCCGGCGGCGCGGAACGCCGGCCTGCCGAGCTGGACCACCAATGTCGCGGGGAAGAAGTTCGGCATTGACGGGAAGAACATCTACGTTGCCGGACTCAAGATTCCCGCCGCGGTGCTGGCCCTCCTGCCGATCTCGGGGGGCAACATCGACCAGAACCGCGCCTACAATCACCTGATGGATCTCCGCGCCGACCTGCAGTACGCTGGCCAGCGCTCAGCGAACCTCGCGGAGTTCAAGGAAATGATCCGCGACATGCGTCTCCGGAAGGAGCGGGAGCGGGAGTTCGAGGCCAATCAGCGCACCGCGCCGCCCCCCGAGACCCCGCCGACACCTTGACCGTGAGGACAGGTCCACGATGAAGCTGGTAGACACGGAGGAGACGGTGGTGATCGTGACCGGGTCCTCGATCACGTCGGAGGAGCGCGACCGCCCGCTGGCGTACCGGCTCAAGTCCGAAATCGACAGGCGCGGCATCGGGCACGCCTACCGGCGGGCTGTGGTGGTGGCCGACCTCTGGTATCTCGACAACCGGATCTTCCATCTCAACCCGACGATCGCCATCGGCGGGCCTGGCGCCAACGGCGTCGCCCAGGAATTCTCCGCCGTGCTCCCGACGGTTCACTCCGTGGACGACCGGGTCTTCGTCCAGCTCTCCTTCGATGGTGAGCTCAAGCGTGCCGCTCTCTGGGGCGCAAACGTGGAGGGGACAGCCGCGGCAGTGGAGGCGTTCGTGGCGGGGGGTTATCTCGACGACCTGCTCGGACGCATCTGGAGGTTCCGCTCCGGCATCTTCGTGTAGTTCAGCCCGGCGGGCGGTCCGCCACTTCACGCAGGCGTTTGAGGCTCCGCTCGCGCCCGACCACGCCGAGCAGCTCGTTCACCGGCTCGGAGACGGTGGAACCGGTGAGGGCGACGCGGATCGGCTGCAGGGCGTCGCCCAGCTTGAGACCGCGACTCTCGGCCGCATTCTTGAGTGCCGCGAGGAGAGCATCGCGTTTCCACTCCTCCGGCGCGAGCGCCTCCAGCGCCTCGACGGCGTGCCTCAGGTTGGCGGCGAACGCCGGGCCCATCTTGCTGATGAGGGCCTCGCCCTTGGCGTCGAGAGCGGCGCGCGACGGATCGAGGCGCACCGCCACCTGCTCGGCCACATGCAGCACCGTGCGCGACCTCGCCTTTACCGAGTCGATGGCGGCCAGCAGGTCGCCCCCCTCCGCCGCCACCCCCATCTGCCGCAGTTGCCGCATGACAGGATCGATCAGCTCGCCGGCGGGAAGCGCGGAGAGATACTGCCCGTTCATCCACTCGAGCTTCGTGGTGTCGAAGACGGCGGCCTTCTTCTGGATGCCCTCGAGCGAGAACAGCGCGATCATCTCGGATTCGGGGATGATCTCGCGGTCGCCGCCGGGCGACCACCCGATGAGCGCGAGGAAGTTCCGCATGGCGGCGGGCAGGATCCCCTGGTCCTGGTAGTCGCCCACCGCTGTGGCGCCGTGGCGCTTGGAGAGTTTCTTGCCGTCGCTGCCGAGGATCATCGGGACGTGGGCGAAGACCGGCGGCTCGTGCCCAAGGGCGCGGTAGAGCGCGATCTGTTTCGGCGTATTGGAGATGTGGTCGTCGCCGCGGATGACGTGTGAGATAGTCATCGCAATGTCGTCGCTCACTACTGCCAGGTTGTAGATGGCGCTGCCGTCGCTCCGGAGGATGACGAAATCGTCGAGGTCGCGGCCCTGGAAGCTGATGCGGCCGTGCACCGCGTCGTTCCACGCAATCTCGTCTTCCTCGAGGAGAAACCGGATCGTGAACGGCGTTCCCGCCCGGAGACGTTCCTCCACCTCGGCCGGACCGAGCCGGTAACAGCGCCGGTCGTACCGGAACGCGCCTCCGGACTTCTCCACCGCGGCCCGCTGCGCGTCGAGGTCTGTCCTGGTGCAGAAGCAGCGGTAGGCCTTGCCCTCGGCGAGCATGCGATCGGCATCGGCCTTGTGCCGCGCTCCGTACTCGCCCTGGAAGAACGGCCCCTCGTCCCAGGAAATGCCGAGCCAACTGAGCCCGTCGAGAATCACCTTCGTGTGGCTCTCGGTGCTTCGCTCGCGGTCGGTGTCCTCGATGCGCAGCACCATGGTGCCGCCGGTGTGGCGGGCGTAAAGCCAGTTGAACAGCGCGGTGCGCGCGCCGCCTACGTGGAGGTACCCGGTGGGAGACGGGGCGAATCGGACGCGGGGAGCGGTCATGAGGTCCTGGAGGATGTGTTAAAGGTGAAAGGTGAAGCTACTCACCTTTCACCTTTGGGTGGTCCGACGGAGCGGGAGGGATTCGAACCCTCGATAGAGGTTGACCCCCTATGCCGGTTTAGCAAACCGGTGCCTTCAGCCACTCGGCCACCACTCCAGCGCGGCGGTAAATTCGCTGATTGATGGGGGATAGGCAAGTGGCGCGGGCGATGACTCCGCGCGCAGCGTCACCTCGTCCCGAGCCTGGCCAGCATGGCGGAGGCCCTCGGATCCCCCCGCAGCCTGTCGTAGCGGGCCGAGCGGGGGAATTGTACCAGCCAGACGTCGTGCCGGGCGATCGCCTCCTCGAGAAGCGCCACCGCGGCTTCGTGGTCGCCGAGCTCCTCGAGCGCCGCCGCGGTGGCTCCTGTCGCCGGAACCCGGCCGCCTGATCGCACCCGCATGGTGTCGAGCACAGCCCGCGCTTCCGTGGCCCGGCCCGCGCGGGCATACGCGTAGGCGAGCAGGCCGTGCACCGGCTCCGGGCGGCCGGCGGGAAGCGCCGCGACCTGCCGCTCCAGCAGGGCGACGGCCTGCGCCGTCTGTCCCATGCCCAGCAGCGCGTTCGCCCGCCATGTCCAGGCAAGCATGAACGTCGAATCCAGCGCCATCGTCGCGCTCGCCACCGAGTCGGCGGC
>CAYYXP010000237.1:0-8560 GCA_964475685.1 uncultured Gemmatimonadaceae bacterium
AACCCGGGCGAACGCGTCCACCATCAGGAGAATTCCCCGGTCCTGGTTGAGCAGTCCGGTGGTGATGAGCAGCGGCGGCTCGGCCCGGGCGGGCGAGGTACCAGCGCGCGGCTGGAGAATTTCGTCTTCCACCAGGTTGCCGACAACCACGGTGGGAACGCCGGTCCGCCGGTACCGCTCGGCCATCATCTCCGTGATGGTCACCACACCCGCAAAGGAGCGCTGGGCCGCGCGCAGCTCATAACGCGCGAACAGCCGGGCCCCCGCGGCACTTGCCGGCCGCCAGCCGAGCTGGTTGAAGTGGGCAATGGTCTCGGCGTAGACCTCGTGTGCGTCCCACACAACCGGTCGGCCGACACGGTGGCCGAGCGCGCTCATGGCGGGAATCAGCTCGGGGTCATGAAAGTGGTAGAGGTCCGCGCCGGTGGACGCGGCCCGGCGGGCCGCCAGAGCCGGCCACAGCAGCCGGCGAGCCAGGACGGACGGCGGCACCGGCAACGGAATGATGTGGACGCCGTCGAGCGTCTCCTCCCGTGTGTGCTGCGCCACCAGATGCACCCGGTAGCCCACGCCGGCGAGGGACCGACACTCGCGCCGATAGATCCGGGTGTCCAGGACCGGATGGGCGGTGGTGACATGACAAACGACCCGCCCGGAACGAGCACCTCGCCAGTCCGCTCTCACCGGCGCTCGACTTCCCAGGGCACCAGCTCGAGCGGGGTGCGATCGAGCGGACAGACCAGGATCTGTTCGAGTCGCTGCTTCATCCATCCTCTCGTCGGCCGGTCGGACGCGCGCCGGCAAGGGCCCGCCCGGGGGGGCGGGTCATTGGGCGCGCCAGATAGGGAGGATGGTACCGGAGAGGAAGGGGACACGCGGAGCTAGCGACCGCCGCTCACCTTGCGCAGGATCGCGGCCTCGCTCGCGTCCGCCACCTCGACGCCTTCGTGACGCAGACGGTCCACCTGCCAGGGGTCGAGCCGCACCACGAGATCCACGCCGGCATCGCTCTCCTGACGGGAGACGACCTCTCCGTCGCGGTAAAGAGCGGCGAGCCTGGCCCCGGCGCCGAGTGGCAGATGCACCCGGACCATCGGCCGGCCGGAGCGCTCGAGGTTGCGCAGCACCGCCTTAAGCGAGGCGATCCCGTCGGTCCGCTGCGTCGTGGTGGTGACGGCGCCGGGGTACAACTCACGCACCCGCGCCGAGAACCCCGCCGGATCCGGCACCGCGTCGATCTTGTTGAACACCGGCAGAATCGGCCGGTCGGCCAGATCGAGCTCCGCGAGGACCCGCTCCACCACGTGCATCTGCCCTTCCCAGTCGTGATGGCTCGCGTCTACCACATGCAGCAGCATATCGGCCTCGCGCACCTCCTCGAGCGTCGCGCGGAAGCTGGCGACGAGATGGTGCGGGAGCTTCCGGATGAACCCCACGGTGTCGGTGACCCGCGCGCGATGCCCTTCCCCGAGATCGACCTCGCGGACCAGCGTGTCCAGCGTCGCGAAGAGGCGGTCCTCCACCACGATCTCGTGCTGCCCGGACAGGGACCGGAGAATGCTGGACTTGCCGGCGTTGGTATAGCCGACCAGCGCCACGCTGAGCATCGGGTCGCGGCCGGCCCGCAGATTTTCCCGGTGCCGCTCCACGCCCTCCAGCTTGACCTTGAGGAACCGGATGCGGCGCCGGATGATCCGCCGGTCGGTCTCGAGCTGGGTTTCGCCCGGGCCGCGGAGTCCGATGCCGCCACGGATGCGCGAGAGGTGGGTCCACATCCGCGTGAGGCGCGGCAGGAGGTATTCGAGCTGCGCGAGCTCCACCTGGAGCTTGGCCTCGTGGCTGCGGGCGCGGGTGGAGAAGATGTCGAGGATGACTTCGGCCCGGTCCATGACGCGGACCTTGAGCTCGCGCTCGAGGTTGGCACCCTGCGCCGGGCTCAGCTCCTCGTCGAAGATGACGAGCGTCGCGCCCGCCTCGGCGACGGCCGCCGCCACCTCTTCCACCTTCCCCTCGCCGATCAGGGTGGCGGGGTTGGACGTGGCGATGTGCTGGGAGATCCGGCCCACGACCTCCGCCCCGGCGGTATCCACCAGGCGAGTCAGTTCCTCGAGGTGTTCGGCCATGTGGCGGGCGTCCAGGGATCCCTTCCGCGGCGCGGCCACCAGCACGGCGCGCTCGATGGGATCGCGGACTTGAATCGGTGCCTTGGTCGAGATGCCTTACCTCCCGTCTCGCGCTCGAGAAGTTGTCCCGGCAATATAATCGCCGAGCCTCACGGGGAACCGCCTCCTCCGCCTTCCCCCTCGTTTCCGCCGGCCCCGCCGCGCTTCCGATTCTCCCACCAGGCGAGCCGCTCGGCAACACGACGCTCGTAGCCGAACGGTCCCGGCCGATAGAACGCCGTTCCCCTCAGTTGGTCGGGGAGATACTCCTGGGGAAGGTATGCGTCCTCCGAGTCGTGGGCGTACCGATAGCCCCGCCCGTAGCCCAGCTCCTTCATGAGCCCCGTTGGCGCGTTCCTGATGTGGAGCGGAACCGGCGCGGCGGGAGTGTTGCGCGCCGCCTCCAGCGCGGCGCCCAGCGCGGCCACGGTGCTGTTCGACTTGGGCGCGGTCGCGAGATAGATCGTCATCTCGGCTAGCGGGAGATATCCCTCCGGCGCCCCGAGCATGTGGAACGCGTCCCGCGCGGCCACGGCGAGCGGCAGGGCGTTGGGATCGGCCAGGCCGATGTCCTCCGCCGCCATGGCGATGCCCCGGCGGAAGAGGGTCATCGGGTCTTCTCCGCCGTCGATCATCCGCGCCATCCAGTAGAGCGCGCCCTGCGGATCACTCCCCCGAAGCGACTTGTGGTAGGCGGAAAGCAGGTTGAAGTGCTCTTCGCCCGACTTGTCGTACCGGGCGAAGCGCTTCTGCATCGCCTCACGCGCCACCTCCACCGTGATCGTCCCTCCAGTCCCCACATGAGCGGCTGCCGCCTCGAGCACCGTGAGCGCCCGGCGGGCGTCGCCGTCGGCCTCCACGGCCATGGATTCGAGGGTCGAGCCGTCCACGGTGAGGCGCATCTCGCCGAGACCGCGATCGGGGTCGTCCAATGCCCGGCGGAGGAGCGTTTCGATGGCCGAGGGAGCCAGGGGATCGAGAACGAACACCCGTGTGCGGGAGAGGAGAGCCCCGTTGATCTCGAAGCTCGGATTCTCGGTGGTCGCGCCGATGAGCGTGACCGTCCCGTCTTCCGAGGGCGGCAGCAGGCTGTCCTGCTGGGCCTTGTTGAGCCGGTGGATCTCGTCCACGAACAGGATGGTGCCCGACCCGCCGGCGTCCAGGCGTCCCCGCGCCGCCACGACGATCTCCCGTATGCGCGGCACCCCCTCGGACACCGCGCTGAACGGCACGAAGGCCCGCGAGCTCGTCCTGGCCACCAGCCGGGCGAGAGTGGTCTTCCCCGTTCCCGGCGGGCCCCAGAAGATCATTGACCCGGGCACCCCCCGTTCGATCGCGTCCCGGAGCGGCTTCCCGGGGGCGAGCAGGTGCTCCTGGCCCACGAGCTCATCCAGGCTTCGCGGCCGCATTCGCGCGGCCAGCGGCTGTGTCGCCTGGCTGGCGAAGAGGGAGTCGCCGGTCTCGGCGGGCGATGTCCCGCGCGGCATCAGGGGACCCACCCCTCGAGCAGCCGCTCGACCAGGAAGAAGCTGAGCGCCCCGCCGAAGAAGGCCGAGGCGGTGAGCCATCCGCGGCGCGCCTGAAAGTGGGGCACGAGGTTCGAGGCCGCCACGTAGAGCGTCACCCCGGCGGAGATGGCGAGCCCGTGTCGCGCGAGCGGCGCCACTCGCTCGGTAAGCACCACGCCGAGAATCGTGGCGAGCCCGAGCACAGCAGCGCCCCCGATGGCGCGCGCCCGGGACTGGCCCCCCGCCACCATCACGCTCGCGATGGTCACGCCTTCGGGAAGCTTGTGCAGCAACACCGCCAGAAAGAGCAGGACGCCGAGTTGCCCGGAGACCAGAAAACCGCTGGCAATGGCCACGCCGTCGAAGAAGGTGTGGAGGGTCAAGCCCAGGACCGCCGACGTGCCGACGGCGGCGGTGACCGTGTGGGTCTCCTCGCCGAAGTGAAAGTGGGGAGTGAGCACGTGCTGGGCGAGGTGCACCACGAGGTAGCCGAGGAGCACGTAGAGCGCCGGCGAGGAGCTGTCCTTCAGCACCTCCGGCATGACGCCCAGCAGGGCGACCGAGAGCATGAAACCCGCGCCGAAGGCGAGGCCGGCATCGATCGCCCGGAGGCTCCGCCGCTCGCCTCGCACCACCGCCAATGCCCCGACGATGTTGCCCAGCGCGGCCGCGACCGCGAACACGACCGGGCTCACACCGTCTCCCGGGCGAGCGCGAGGAGCCGCTCCCGTGTGTTCACGGCCGGGTCCTCGAGCACCCGGTCGAGCAGCGCGGCGAGCACCTGGCCGATCCGAGGGCCCTGCATCCCGATCGCCTGAAGGTCATTGCCGCTGATCGCCAGGTCGCCTCTGCTGAGGGGGTCGCGCCGGTCGCGGATCGCGCGCACCAGGCCGGCCCACGGCGCCTCTCCGCCACGTCGCAGCTCCCAGAGCGCCAGGAGGTCGTCCGCCGCCTTGCCGACCGTCGAGAGCCAGCGCCGCACCGCCACGTCCCCCGCGCCGACGGGCGCCTCCGGCCCGGCGGCTATCGCCGCCGCTCGCTCGATGTCGGCGCCGGAGGCCTTGAGCCGGCGGAGTATCGCGGCCGGATCGGCGGCGAGCAGGGCGGTCAGCAGGATGGGATCGCGCTGACCAGCGCTCACCGAGGCCGCCAGGGCAAGGGTCTCGGCGGACACCTGCTCGAGCTCGGGAAACAGGTGCTTGGCCGCGCCGCTCTCCCGCCAGAGCCGGACCAGTTCCGCCACCGAGTCAGCCGTCGCGAGCCCCTTGAACCACTCGTCGCGCACCCGTTCGGACGACAGCCGTGTCAATCCGGGCGTTCCCTCCACCACCGCTGCCCAGGTCGCGGGATCCACGGGAAAGCGGAACCGGGCGGCGAACCGGAGGGCGCGGAGAATCCGGAGATAGTCCTCGCGGAACCGCTGCGCTGGTTCCCCCACCGCACGCACGACGCCGCGCCGGAGATCGGGTTCGCCGAGGAAGGGGTCCCGCCATTCGCGGCGAAGCGGGTGGTAGGCGAGGGCATTGATGGTGAAGTCGCGGCGGGCGAGATCGTCGTCGAGGGAGACGCCGAAGCTGACCACGGCATGGCGGCCATCGGTGGCCACGTCACGCCGGAAAGTGGTCACCTCGTGCACCACGCGCCGGCGGTCGATCACCCCCACGGTCCCGTACTTCTCCCCCACGGGCGCCGTTCGCCTGAACAGCGCCTGGACCTGCGCCGGCGTGGCCGCGGTGGCCAGATCGTAGTCCGCGTGCGGGTGACCGAGCAGGGCGTCGCGGAGGGCGCCGCCGACGCACCAGGTTTCGTAGCCCGCTTCCTCGAGAGTGCGGGCGATCTCGAGCACCTCGTCGGGAATCGGCAACGATGTCGGGAAGCTCATCGAGCGCCGTATGGCACGCCGGCGGACAACGCGATCGTCAACTCCATCCGGGCCTGCGCGGGAGTGCGCGCGCCGGCGGGGATCGCTCCCATCGCCACGGTGCGGGCACCGCCGCCGTCGAAGGCGTAGAGCGGGGTCACCTCGCCGAAGGGGCAACGGGTGGCCAGAACCACCGGCTTCCCGGCGTCGAGCCAGCGGGCGATGGCCGGCACGGCGCCGGGCGGCACGTTGCCGCTGCCGAAGGCGATCACGACGACGCCCTCGTGCCCGGGGCGGGCGAGGTCGAGCAGCGCCCCGTCGTCTCCCACCACCATGGGGATCTGGGCAACGCGCGCGGTCAGTCCGGCCGGCCCGAGCGGCCGCGGCCGGGAGAGCGCCTGGCCCAGGTAAGTCACCTGCCCGTCGGCCACCCGGCCGATGGGCCCCGCATGGGGGGCGGCAAAGGCATCGACGTCGGTCGCGTGAACCTTGGCCACCGTCCTTCCTGTGAACACCGTGCCGTGGAACGCGACCATGGTTCCGCGTCCGGCGCTCGAGGGGCTTGCCGCCACCGTGGCTGCGTCCACGAGATTGCCAGGCCCATCCCACGCCTCGTCGCTCGAGGTTCGCATGGCGCCGGTGATCACCACCGGGACCGCGGCATCAATGGTTCGGTCGAGCAGGTACGCGGTCTCCTCGATCGTGTCGGTGCCGTGGGTGATGACGACGCCGTCCACATCTCCCGCCTCGGCCACCTCCCGGACCCGCTCGCGCAGCGCCCACAACTTGTCGGGGCCGAGGTGGCAGGCGGGCAGTTTGGCCCAATCCTCGACCCGGTAGGGCGCAACCCGCTTCAAGCCGGGGGCCAGGCCCACCAGCTCCTCGCCGCCATGGATCGGGACGTTGCCGCCCGCGACCGGGTCGCGGTGCATCGAGATGGTGCCACCAGTGAAGAGGAGGTGGATCAGCCGCACAGCACGCTCCCCCCGTTCACGTTCAGCACCTCGCCGGTGACATGCCGCGCGAGATCGCTGCAGAGGAAGACGATCGGCCCCGCGATGTCCTCCGGCGGGGGGATCCGGCGGAGCGGGATGGTCTGCCGCACCCTCTCGCGCCCCTCGCCGGCGAACGCCGATTCGCACATCTCGGTGTCCACCCACCCGGGAGCCACGCAGTTGACGAGGATTCCCGGCGCGCACTCGATGGCCAGCGACTTGGTGAGCGCGATGACCGCGCCCCTGGTCGCGGCGTAGTCAGCGTGGAACGCCTCGCCGCGTTGCCCGGCCGTGCTCGACACCAGCACCACCCGGCCACCCTCGCCCATCATGCGAAGCGCGGCGCGGGTACTGAGGAACACCCCGTCCAGGTCGGCGGCCATCGTCGCGCGCCAGCGCTCCAGGGACAGCTCGGCAAGCGGCACGTCCTCCGCCGGCCAGATACCCGCGTTGGCGACGAATGCGTCGAGTCGGCCGAAGGCGCCCCCGACGGTGTCAGCCATCCGGTCGCAGGTGGAAGGGTCCGCCAGGTCCCCGCCGAACACCACCGCGCGCCGCCCCATCGCCCGAATCTCCGCGGCCACCGCTTCGGCTTCCGCCTCACGCGAGAGGTAGGTGATCGCCACGTCCGCTCCGGCTTGCGCGAGCCGCAGCGCGGTGGCTCTGCCGATCCCCCGGCTCCCACCGGTGACGAGGGCGGTCCTTCCCGCGAGAGAGATCATCCTTTGGGCAGCAGCGCTTCCTCGACCAGCTCGACGATGAGATGCTCCAGCGTGAGGTGCAAGACCTGGATGTGCCCGGTCACATCCGAGGGGACGACGACCGCCTGGTCCACCAGCGCCGCGAGGTCGCCGCCTCCCGAGCCGACGAAGGCGACCGTCGCGACCCCGCGTGCCCGGGCCGCGCGGGCGGCGGCCAGAAGATTCGGGCTGCGCCCGCTCGTGCTGTGCAGCACGAGCAGATCGCCGGCGTGGCAAAGCGCGTCGACCTGGCGGGCGAAGACCTGCTCGTAGCCGATGTCGTTGGCGATGGCGGTGAGGATCGAGCTGTCCGTGGTGAGGGCAACGGCCGCGAGCGGCCTCCGGTCTTTGGCATAGCGCACGACGTATTCCGCCGCGATGTGCTGGGCGTCGGCTGCGCTGCCGCCGTTGCCGCAGAAGAACAGCGTGCCGCCCGCGCGCAGGACCTCCGCATAACGGGCCGCGACGGAGACGACCTGTTCGACAAGCGACTTGCTCGCCGTGGCCAGGCGGGCCAGCTCGTCCAGCTCGCGCTCGATCCGGGACCGGTTCATTCCTCCCCCTCGAGCAGCACGCGCAAGCGCTGGATGAGCGACTGCTTGATGCGAAGCGGCGGCACCGCCTGGAGCGGATCGTCCCGGAGAATGGCGCCCGGGTTCGTCACGGTGAGCAGCTCCGCCTGGGAGGCCCCCTCCTGCTCCGCGAGGAACGTAAATCCCGCCGCGACCGTGCGCTTGTCGCCATGGTTGTCCCCGGCAATGATGTCGCCGAGTCCGTGCTCGAGCAGCTCCCGCACCCGGGTCCCTCGTGCCGAGGAGCGAAACAGCGTGGTCGCGTCGAGCTGCATGCCCGCCCCGATCCGGCGCCAGCGCTCCACGGCCGCGGGCGTGCAGCAGCTGTACCGCTCCGGGTGCGCGACGACGGGAACCAGGCCACCGTCCCGGATACGGGTGAGCGCGTTATTGACGGAACCCAGCGCCACCAGCCGGGGAAATTCGACCAGGATGTACCGGGTGCCGCCCAGCGTGACCCGGCGGATCTGGCCGGTGTCTTTCGAGAGGGGGCGGTCGAGCATGACCTCCGCGCCGCGGTGCAGCCGCGGCAGCTCCGGAGCCACCGCCTTGAGCTCCTCGAACGCGTGCTCGTGTTTCGGCGGGGGGCCGACCTCCACTTCGCTGGCGCGCATGTGGGGCGTGAGGCAGATGTCGGTGATGCCGACTCTCGCCATCTCTCGCAGGACTCCGGCCGACTGAGCCGCCGATCGGGAGCCGTCGTCCACGCCGGGCAGGAGGTG